>JADFYN010000241.1 GCA_015233055.1 Deltaproteobacteria bacterium | reverse complement strand
CACAGATGAATGAACTGGTGGGGTTGCTGGATTCATTTCTGATGAAATAATTGTTGCGTGTTTCGAGTTACGTGTTGCGAGTTACGTGTTGCGGGGTGTGCGATGGAGAGAGCAGGCATTAAGGATTGACCCAAGATGCGACACATATAATAATTGCGATCATGCCGGGCCGGCTTGAATCCAAGACCTCCCGCCCGGATCTATCAAAGGACTTCAACTTAGGTTTTAGTGTGGTAATTTAATGATTTCAATAAGTCAAGTTTACAAATTTTACGGCAAGAAAGACCTTTTTAAAGGGGCGGGATTAACCATTAGACCAGGAGACCGGATCGGATTGGTCGGGCCGAATGGGGCGGGGAAATCAACCCTATTCAAGCTGCTCCTTGGTGAAGAGACCCCTGATCAGGGTACCGTGTCCAAACCCGACCATATCCGGTTGGGCTTCTTGCCCCAGGATGTTCTCATTTTTTCGGGCAAAACGGTGCTTGGCCAAACGATGAATGTCGAAAAGGAAGTTACCGAGATAAAAGCGGAACTGGCCAATATTCAAAAAGCCTTGAGCCGAGGCGGTGAAGATGATCTGATCATGAGCTTAGCCCATCGGCAGGCCGAGCTATTGGAGGAATTTGATCGGTTAGGGGGATACAATCTGGAGTCCCGAGCCAAAAAAATGCTCCTGGGCCTGGGATTCAAGGAGAAGGATTTCGACCGGCCGGTGGATACGTTGAGTGGCGGCTGGATGATGCGAGTGGCCCTGGCCCGGATATTACTCTCGGAACCAGACGTCTTACTGCTTGATGAACCGACGAACCATCTGGATTTGGAATCGCTCATCTGGTTTGAGCAGACAATCACGGCCATGCGCTCGGCCCTGGTGGTCGTCTCCCACGACCGAGAATTCCTAAACAAGGTGGTCCAACGCATCGCGGCCATTGATAACGGCCAACTGGTTATTTACAACGGCAATTACGACTATTATGAGACCGAGAAGGATAAGCGGATTTTGCTCAAGCTGGCCGATTGGAAATCCCAGCAGGACGAGATCCGCCGGGTTAATTTGTTCATCGACAAGAACCGGACCCGCAAAGACCGGGCCAGGCAAGTTCAGGCCAGAATTCGCAGCCTGGAAAAAATGGAAAAGATCGAGCCACCTCAGAGCACCAAGTCCATCTCCTTTTCTTTCCCGGAACCACCCAGGTCCGGCAAGGTGGTGCTGGAGCTTAAAGACGTAGCCAAAACCTATGATGGGCCGCCCGTGTATGAGCACCTGGATTTTGCCGTGTGCCGGGGTGACCGGCTAGCCCTGGTGGGCCCGAATGGAGCTGGAAAAACCACCCTGATGAAGCTTCTGGCCGGAGTCATCGAACCTGACCGGGGCGAAAGAAAAGTCGGCTTTGATGTCCAGTTAGCCTATTTTTCTCAGCACCAGTGGGATTTGCTTACGCCTAACCATACGGTTTTGGAGGAAATCTCTCAGTGCGCCGGAAACCACACCATCGGCTCCATCAGGAACATGCTCGGTTGTTTCCTCTTTTCCGGTGACGAAGTCCACAAACAGATTTCCGTCCGGTCCGGAGGTGAAAGAAGCAGCGGGGTATTCATGATACTCATGCTATCTCCCAATAACGTGCTGCTGTTGAATGCTCCGACCAATCAGCTCTATATTCCATCTCGCGAGGTGATGGAGGCGGCTCTGGATAAATACACCGGCACCATCGTCTGCATCTCCCATGACCGGCGCTTCATCAACCGGATCTGCAATCAGGTGCTGCATGTCAAGGATGGCCGGACCGAACTTTTCGAGGGAAATTATAACGACTTTATCTCCCTCTGGCAGAAATCCGTCGAAGCCGAGCCGGTGGCTGCAGTCAAGTCCGAACCGACCGAAACGCCGCCAAACGACATCGATTCCCGAAAATCAAAAAAAGACAAAGACCAGAAACGTCGGGAAGCCGAACTCCGGCAAGCTCGTCACCAGGCCGTGGGTCCCTTAAAAGTCCACCTGTCCGAAGTGGAAGCGCTCATAGATGAGGCCACCAAAGCGTTTGATCGGATCAATCGCCAAATGACCGACCCCGCGACTTACCTGGATGGCCGTAAAGCCCGTGATGTTCAAGAAGAACACCGCCGGCTCAAAGACCACCTGGCCCGGTTAACCGCCGAGTGGGAGGATTTAGCCCTGGAATTGGAGGAGAGAGAACAGGATTTTCAGGATGCCTCCTAGCTTATAAGGATATCCTCTCTTTTCAGTAGAACTCTCATCTGACGGCATGGAATCAATAATTCCCAGGGGGAAACCAAACATGCGCCCCAAGCAAACAAGTTTCCCGACATTATTGTCTCAAGGTTTGGAGGACACCATCCGCGATGCCAATCCATGGTGGCGGGGCGAAAGGATATCTGGTCTTCCGGAAATGCGTCGCTGGGCGTTCGAACCAGTATTGCAAGGCGTCAAGAACGGACTGGCGCCGGCCGTAGTGCTGAGTGGTCCCCGTCAGGTGGGTAAAACAACTCTGTTGGGCCAGGTTATCGACCACTTATTGCAGGAAGGAATCGCTCCGCACCGTGTCTTCCGGATGCAATTCGACGAGCTGCCGGAGCTGCGGCGACTGGATAGCCCTATCCTGGACAGTTGCCGCTGGTTCGCCGAGAATATCCTGCGAAAGTCCTTTAATCAGGCCGCCCATGATGGAGAGATGGCTTATATCTTTCTTGATGAGGTCCAAAACCTGCCCGATTGGGCGCCTCAGCTCAAGCATCTGGTAGATATTCATCCAGTTCGAGTGTTAATCACCGGAAGTTCAGCCCTGCGCATTGAAAGCGGCCGCGACAGCCTGGCCGGGCGAATCTCCACCCTGGAAATGGGGCCGTTGCTCCTGCGGGAGATCGCCCAGATCAGGAATATGGGCCAAATTGACCCCTTTCTTCCATCAGCCGGCCTGGGGCCGCTCAAAGAGAAACAAACCTGGCTGGATCTGGTTGAGTTTGGCCGGCGTCATCAGGACATCCGGGACCAGGCCTTTGTGGCCTTTTCAGACCGCGGGGGGGTATCCCGTGGCTCAAAAGCGGGCGGACGTACCTTGGGAGGAGGTAGCTGATTTTCTCACCGAGACCGTTATCAACCGGGCCATTAAGCACGATTTGCGCATGGGTCCCCGAGGGCAGAAGCGTGACGAGCAGTTGTTGGAGGAGGTGTTCCGTCTGGCTTGCCGATATATCGGGCAATCCCCCCAGCAGACGCTTTACTTGAATGAGATCAAACAAACCATGAATGCTAATGTCGGCTGGCAAAGGATATCCGCCTATCTCAAATTCTTGGACGGGACCCTGTTGCTGCGATTGATTGAACCACTGGAGATTCGACTAAAACGTCGCCGCGGGGCGCCAAAGATCTGCCTATGTGACCACACCCTGCGGGCGGCCTGGCTCCAGGAGATCATTCCCCTAACCGGCCCGGAAGGCATGACATCCCCCCATTTGTCCGTACTGGCCGGCCGCGTAGCCGAAAGTGTGGTGGGCTACTTTTTCCGGTCAATCCCCGGATTGAACGTAGCCCATTTCCCGGAACGCGGGGATGAGCCGGAGGTCGATTTTGTGCTGACCATCGGCGAGCAGAGGATCCCGGTGGAGGTCAAATATCGCCGTCGGATTGAGCATCGGGATACCATCGGTCTACGCGCCTTCATAGAACGAGTTCATTATAATGCCCCCTTCGGCGTCCTGGTCACGTTGACGGATGACCCTGGTTCGGACGATCCCCGAATTATTTCCATTCCCCTGTCCAGCCTCCTATTGCTCAGATAACTCTTAGTTATATAATTGCTTCGGTTATCCTGCCCTTATATAGATAAAGGCGGACCTCAAAAATATTTTTTTGCAGGTCGGTCTGACCATGAATAAAACCGCGCATCAATAATTAGGCTGAAACGACTATTGACTTCCGGCGAATAGTGTGTTATATTAAGAATGAAGGAGATCATGCCATGGACGGTATATCTACTAGCACCTCTGCCTATTATGATTATACTAGTGGTGCGTCCAATCAGACCTTCCCCAATCCCATTCCCGGATCATCATCGCAACAGCCTAACAACACAGGAAAATCAACTCCACGCCCAGGTCCCGACCCGACCACATCGACTAAAAGTGGGCCAACCGACCCCTTGACGGGAAAGAAGAAGGCCGCCCCTGAAGAGCAGAAGAAAGGCTCCAGTTCCGGTCAATTAAGTGCCAAGGATCAGCAGGTCGTCGAGCAGTTGCGTAAGCGCGACCAGGAGGTCAGAACTCATGAGCAGGCCCATATGGCTGCCGCCGGGGCCTATGCCACTTCCGGGGCGACTTACACCTACGAGACCGGGCCGGATGGTCAAAGCTATGCCGTGGGTGGTGAGGTTTCCATAGATACTTCTCCGGTCAAGGGTGACCCGGCCGCAACTATAATGAAAATGGAGACCGTCCAGCGGGCCGCGCTCGCTCCGGCCAGTCCTTCCGGTCAGGACCAAAAGGTAGCTGCCGCGGCGGCGGCCAAAGCTCAGTCGGCCAGAGTAGAGCTGCTCCGCAAGCAAATGGATTCCTCGTCCCAGGGGGCCCAAATGGCCCACGAATCCCGCCCGGCAGCCTCGACAACCAAGACCGGCACACCCAACGGAGCCACGGAAACCCCTAAAACCAAGACTTCCTCTTCCCCGACCGCCCCTTCTTCCGTCACGGCTCAGTCAGAAACCGGCTCTGGATCTAATTTTGCGCCGTCATCCGACCTCTCTTCCGGTCCGGGAATCTACAACAGACTCGCCGGCTTCATCCCCACCGGTAGTTTGATCAACCAGATGGCCTAGCCCTTATCCCTTTCCCATAGCCGCGGATTCCTCAGCCCCGTCATTGTCTGCATTTTTAATTTCCGGCCCCTCGTCCCGGTTTGGGTAAGTGGATGGGCTGACCGGTGGCCAGATGGGCGCATTCCGACATAGCCTCCGATAAGGTGGGATGGGCGTGGATAGTCTCGGCCAGATCAAAAATCGTGGCGCCCAGCCGGATGGCCAGGGCCCCTTCATGGATGATGTCCGAGGCGTGGGGACCGATGAGGTGTACGCCCAGTATCTTGCCTGATTTTGCTTCGGAGACGATCCTGGCCTCACCGGCAATGTCACCCATGGCCTGGGACTTACCCAGGGCCCGGAAAGGAAACGCATGGGCCTGAGTATCGAACCCGGCCTGGACAGCCTGTTTCTCCGTCAGCCCTACATCGGCCATTTCGGGGGAAGTAAAAATAGCCGCCGGCACAACATCATAACGCATGATGCGATCTCCGCCCAGGGCGTTTTCGGCCGCGACCAGCCCTTCCGTAGTCGCCACATGGGCCAGCATGATCTTGGCCGGGCCCAATACGTCCCCGACCGCGAAAACGTCCGGCACAT
>JADFYN010000240.1 GCA_015233055.1 Deltaproteobacteria bacterium | reverse complement strand
GACCTTTCGGGTGGCCTTTTATGAAACGACCTTTCCTTTCAGGCCGAACGTGCTGGTTGATATCACACCGTTTGAGCTGATTAAATCGCAGGCCATCCAGGAATATCAAAGTCAGCTCAGGATGGTGGATTACCACGCTAAAATTTTGGAGCTTAACCGGTTTCGGTCTCTGACTTTGCCGCCGGGAGCAAACCTGGCCGAGGCTTTTTGGTTAGTTGAGGCCGCTGAAGTGGGTAAGGGATTGTTTTCGTTGGTCTATGCTAATCAGTTCCAGCTCCTGGATGATCATACGGTCACCTCGACAGCTTTGGTTTCTGTGATTATTCGCACCTATAATCGTCATGATCGGCTGCGTCAAGCCTTAACCAGCGTCTTCACCCAGTCTTACCGCCGCTTAGAGGTCATCGTAGTCAATGACGGGGGAGAGGAAGTTGATCCGGGGCTGGCGGAATTTCGGCCGGGGCTAAACCTGATCGGAATTCGGCACCGGGAAAATCAAGGCCGGTCTGCGGCAGCCAACAGCGGCCTCCGGGCGGCCACCGGGAATTACGTGACCTTCTTAGATGATGATGACTACTGGCTTCCCGACCATGTGGCCACCCTGGTCGAGGGACTGACGGAAAATGGACACCAGGTGGCCTACACCGATTGCGCCTGTGTCCGGGTTGAGCCCGGCGCCGAATCCAACTCCAGGTCATCCAGCCCGCCCATAAAGATATTTTCCGAGGAGTTCGACCGGGACCGATTCCTTTTTGAAAACTATATTCCCACCATATGTCTCATGTTTTCTCGGCAGATCCTGGCAGATACCGGCTACTTTGATGAAGACCTGGAGATATATGAAGACTGGGATTATTGGATCAGGTTGTCCCGGCTGGTTGATTTCAAGCACATCCCAAAAGTGACGGCGGAATATCGGATCTATCCGGGGGCCGGTACCGGAGTCACCGGATCGAGTCACGACGTCTGGTTTTGGACCGCCAAGGTAGTTGAAAAAAATCGTCAGTTCATCTCTGGGGCGGCCTGGGTCAGATTTGCCCGAGATTATCTAGGCCCCAAACTGGAGTTTGGTGAGGGATGCCGGGACATATTGCGACGGTATCCGTTCGCCGGGCCGGAGGCTGGGCCGGAGGAAGGGCCGGTGGGCTTACCCTATGATAGTCCCTATCAAGTAAATAGATTAGACATGTTTAGGGCCAGGTTGAATCATTTGATGGCCGACAGAGTGCACCTGAACGCCACGGTGGCCGACCAGACAGCCGAACTTAGAGACAAAGACTGTTCTATCAAAGAGTTGCAACATGCGGTCAATGAACTACAGGGTCGGACCGTCACCCTCAACCATCTGGTATCCGAGCAGCGGGCCGTGTTGGATGAAATTTTCCACTCGCTGGGCTGGATGATTTTACAATATTATAGAAATACCAGGGAACGGCTGAAACAATGGTTTAGAAAATCAAAGCCTTCCCCTGAGGTCCCGCCGGCTGAGGCGCCGCACCCTGCCGGACCGGATCAGAGCTATGACCAACTGATTCGGGCCAAGGAAGCCGGAGAAATAAATCCGGATGAGATTCGTCGGGAAATCACCGGTTTTGCCTTCCAACCCTTGATCAGCCTGATCATGCCCACCTATAACACCCCGGCGGAGTGGCTCAACCGGGCGATCAATTCGGTCCGGGGTCAGTTATACCCGAACTGGCAATTGTGTCTGGCCGACGATGGTTCAACGGCCGAAGAGACGATCAGCTTATTGAAAAATTCAGCCGAGGCGGACCATCGGATCAAGATTGCTTATCTAAAGGAAAATTTGGGTATATCCGGGGCGTCCAATCAGGCCCTGGCCCTGGCTGAGGGGGAGTTTGTCGGTCTCTTGGACCATGACGATGAACTGGCTCCCACCGCGCTTTATGAAAATGTTAAGCTGCTGCAAGGTCATCCCGATGCGGATATGATCTATAGCGACGAAGACAAGCTGACCCCGGACGGACTTCGGGTGGAGCCCTATTTCAAACCGGATTGGGCCCCGGATCAACTGCTGTCTCATATGTATACCTGCCATTTCGGGTTGTACCGCCGCGAGCTGGTCCTCCGGGTGGGTGGCTTCCGGCCGGGCTATGAGGGCAGCCAGGATTACGACC
This sequence comes from Deltaproteobacteria bacterium, assembly GCA_015233055.1. GTDB lineage: Bacteria > Desulfobacterota > JADFXK01 > JADFXK01 > JADFXK01 > JADFXK01. Next base: position 3,371 of record JADFYN010000240.1, on the reverse strand, counting down.
TGGTGCTGCGATTAACCGAACAAACCGACCGCATCTATCATATTCCCAAAGTGCTGTACCACTGGCGCATGATCCCGGGTTCCACCGCGGCCGATTACCAGGCCAAAGGCTACGCCGACCAGGCCGCGCTCAAGGCCCTCAATGATGCCCTAACCAGACGCGGCATTCAGGGTGAAGTGGGGCCGGGCTTGTTTCCGGGCTCCTTCCGGGTCAAGCGGGCCGTCATTGGCCGGCCGATGGTTTCGATCATTATTCCATTTAAGAATAAACAGGAATATCTGGAACGGTGTCTGGACAGTATTAAGGCTAAAACGGATTACGACCATTACGAAATATTGTTGATCAACAACGGCAGCGATGACCCGGCCACCCTGGATTACCTGGACGGATTAAAGGGCCGGGATCACATCCGGATGTTCAATTATGCCGGGCCGTTCAATTTCTCGGCCATCAACAACTGGGCGGTGGCCCGGGCCGCCGGGGAGCACGTGCTGTTTTTGAATAATGACACGGAGGTGACGGCGGGAGAATGGTTGCGGGCATTGTTGGAGCATTCACAACGTCCCGAGGTCGGAGCGGTGGGGGCGAAGCTGCTCTATCCCGACAACCGAATCCAGCACGGAGGGGTGGTGTTGGGCCTGGGCGGGATTGCGGGTCATCCGCACAAGTATCTGCCGGCTGATGATCCCGGTTATTTCGGGCAACTCAGCGTGATCCGAAACTTCAGCGCCCTGACGGCTGCCTGTTTGATGATGCGCCGCCGGGTTTTCGACGAAATGGGCGGCTTTGACGAGCGAAATCTGTCGATTGCCTTTAACGACGTTGACCTGTGCCTCCGCATTCGAGAGAAAGGCTATTATATTATTTACACTCCATTCGCCTTGTTATATCATCATGAGTCGGTCAGCCGGGGCTACGAGGATACCCCGGAGAAGGCTAAGCGTTTCCAGGTGGAGATTGATTACATGCGGCGGCGCTGGGGGGCGGCCCTGACGTCCGATCCTTATTATAACCCCAATCTGTCTTTGGAAAAACATGATCTAAGTTTTGACCTGGGGCCGGCTTAAGCCGAGGCAGGCTCCTAATGTTGTTGAATTAAGGATGCGACGTTAAGATTTCTCGCTTCGCTCGAAATGACAAAAAAATGGACCACCTGGAATGACGAGGTAAATTTGTCATTCCGAGCGAAGCGAGGAATCTTATCACATCCGAAGATGGTCAGGCCGTGCCTTAATTCAACAACATCGAGGCGAGCCCCTGGCGCCGTGCCTGTCTCAGCGTGCAACTTGTGAACGATTATACTATGATACTATTATTACAGGTCAGGTCGGAGAGCACCAAACTGCCGGTTCCAGCGGTCGAAGATATTCCCCTGGCTTGGGATGAAATCCCATGAACTCAGGTTTTTCCCCACAAAAATGGTTTATTCACCTATTGATTAATCTATTTATTTTATCAATAATTGGCCGGGTGAGCAGAACAACCGGTCTATATTCGCTATCCCTCCGGGAGGTGGTGCATCTGCATCAAAATCCAGGGAAAGGCCAAACAACGAGATGAGGTCAGTCTCAGTGTAAGGTTACAGGCGCATAAGGTAATTTATCCCGGATAACCCGGGATGGATAAATGGTTTTGTTCATCAGTGTTGACCAAATCTTTATTTTCTTAACCTTACCGCCTTGGAGGGGAAAAATGCGACCAACAAAAATTAGTTCCTTCATCTTTTGGGTTACTACCTTTATTTTACTGCTTTCTTTCAACGCCGTCGTCATGGCTCAAGCCTCCCCGGTGTCATGGAAGGTGCCGAAACCAAGGGCCGTTTTGAAGGGGCCAAGGACCAAGATTTCCGCCTTGACCGAGTCCCTTGATTGCTCGATACAAGCCGCCGACCCAAATCAAGCTGATCGAACCGGGGTAAATTTTCTTATCGAGGGGCTAAATTTTGATGACAATGCCCAAGTAGACGGTTATCATGTGATCCCTCCTGATCCCTGTGTCGCGGCCGGGCCGAATCATCTGGTGTCGGTGATCAATACGACCATTATTTGGTATACCAAGGCCGGAATCAGGCAAAACGTCCAGCCCCTGACCAGCTTTTTCCCATCCCTTTCTCCGGACGCCTTCGTCACCGACCCCAGAGTCGTCTATGACCAATACCAGGGCCGATTTGTCGTGTCTTTCGCTGAGATAGATGAAATAAAAAATGGCTCTCCTGAAGACAACTCATGGATTTTGGTGGCTGTTTCGATCAGCAGCGACCCCAACGGGGGGTGGTATTTTTGCAAAATCAATTCCAAGACCCAGATCAAGGGTGACTACTGTTGGGTTGATTTTCCAGGAATGGCCATGGATAGCCAGGCGGTGTATATTACAGGCAACATGTTCACTTTTGATAAGGAAGAATATCGCGGATCATATCTATGGATAATCAGTAAGGGTGTTGGCTCCGGAGGCTTCTACGAGGGTGGTGCGGCCAAGTCGGCCGCCTACGACCCGCCTGGACTGGTGCAACAAATGCCGTTAACGGCTCAGCCGACCCACATGTTTGGCTCTCAGCCCGCCAACGTGGGCACCTTCTTAGTCAGGTATGACGGATTAACGGACGATAAAGGTCAGTCCATGCTGAGCATAATTTCGGTGTCCGATCCGCTGGGCGCTGCCGGAGGACCACGGTTCAGCCATCAATTTGTGCCCGTCGGATGTATTGACGATACCCGCGTGGAAGATTTACCCGGCGCACCGCAATATGGGACGAGTCTGAAAATAACTACTAATGATCGGGGAACGCTCCAGGTGGTCTGGCGGGACAACGCCCTTTGGACCGCACTCAACGTCTTGTCACCCGCCGGCCCGGATGCCGGAACCGTTGTCGCCCACTGGTTCAAAATCAATACGGTTAACCTGACCAAATTGACTCTGGCCGACCAGGGAAATGCCGGCGGGAAAGACATTGCCCCAGGCGCATTTACTTTTTTCCCATCGATCTCTGTGGATAAAAACGGGAATATGTGTCTCGGATTTTCCTTATCCGCACCCAGTCTCTATTGTGGGGCTTATTGCGCCGCTCGATTGGCCGTTGATCCGCCCGCTACCGTTCAACCCACCAAATTGATCGCGGCCGGACAAGATTTTTATATCCGTACTTTTGGCGGGGGCTCAAACCGCTGGGGAGATTACAGTGGAATGGCGCTAGACCCGGCTGATGAGACGACCTTCTGGGTGTTTAATCAGTATACCTTGCCCCGGGGGACCGTGACGGATTTTGAGGACGGCCGCTGGGGAACCAGAATGGGCAGCTTCACCTTCAGCTACGAGGACAACCCCCCGGTGATGAAAATCAAGGGCAACTGCGCCTCCGGACCGATAGAAAT
>JADFYN010000023.1:22173-23727 GCA_015233055.1 Deltaproteobacteria bacterium | reverse complement strand
ACAAGCAACCAGTAACAAGGAACCAGTACAACCAGTACCCAGCAACCAGTAGGGAGCTAACAATGCCCAGAACCGGCAAAAATAACGGGCTACAGGATCAGGCGGTCCGCCGGAGTCTTCTGATCGGGGCGACCCGGCTGTTTGCCCAAAAAGGATACGCCGCCACCAGTGTCCGGGAGATTGTGGCCGAATCCGGCGTGACCAAGCCGACGCTCTATTATTACTTCGGCAGCAAGGAAGGCATCTACCTGGAGCTGATGGGATCCACTTTCGCCCATTTCCGGGAGCTATTAGAAACCAGTCGCCGGAAGCAGGGGACGGTCCGCGACCGACTCTTGGACTTAGCCGATAATCTGATCTCTATGTTCGCCCAAGACATGGATATCGCCCGGATGATGCACCGCATGTACTATAGCCCGCCCCAGGGCGCCCCGTTTTTTGACTTCGATGCATTTCATCACCGCCTTATGGAAACCATCCAGGACCTGATATCAGAGGGAATAAAGACGGGGGAAATACGTGGGGGTGTGCCCCTGGACATGACCTGGGCCATCTTGGGCGCATTGCATGTGGTCTGGGAAGCCCAGATTTGCCATCCTGACATCGCCCCTGGACGGGACGGTCTTCTTCGGATTCTCGGCCTCATTTTTCAGGGGATTTCCGCGCATCATGACGGCGAATCATAACCAAAGAAACGGCCCTCGCAATAGCATGATTAGCGATTTTTTAAGGAGTAAGGTCATGTGGCAGGCAACAGTAAGGAAGATGGTGCGGCTTGGAATGTTCCCGGCCCTGGTGTTGGTCTTAGCCGGATGCAGCGGGAATGGAGAGGCGACGACGAAAGTGGCTAGTCATCCTCCGGTGGCCGTGGAGGCAATCAAGGTTGTCCCAACCAGCCTCAATGAGACGGTGGAGGTGGTGGGATCGCTGGCGCCCAAATTTCAAGCCGACGTCAAGTCGGAATATGCCGGCCTGGTCAAGGAAGTGTACGTCACCGAGTGGGGCAAGGTCAAAAAAGGGGACAAACTGGCCGTCCTGGACAACCGGGAATCACAGGCGTCGCTCAACAAAGCCAAGGCCGCGGTGGAGGTGGCCAGGGCCAACGTCCTCCAGGCTCAAGTGTCCCTCAGCCGGGCCGACCGGGAACATAATCGGCTCCTTAAACTGAAAGAGTCCGGATTAGCCACCCAGCAGGGTCTTGACGAATCCATAACCGAGAAGCAAGCCGCCTCGGCCCGGCTGGTCGCGGTTAAAGCCCAGGTGGATAATGCCCAGCAGGAATATAATCAGACCATAGCCCGGAACGCCAAGACGGTGATTTATGCCCCCATGGACGGAGAGGTGTCTTTTCGTGGGGTTAATGTTGGTGATTTAGTTGGGGAGATGGGCAGCCCCAAGGTCATGTTTAAGATCGTTTCCAATAAACTACTGGACCTGACCTTTACCGTCCCTTCCCGCAAAATGGGCGCGATCAAGGTGGGCCAGCCCCTGGATTTCACCTCCGATGCTTTTCCCGGTCGGAAGTTCACCGGCAAAGTCATGTTTATCAACCCT
>JADFYN010000023.1:0-22056 GCA_015233055.1 Deltaproteobacteria bacterium | reverse complement strand
TTCCTGTTGTTACCCAAGAGCACCCTTTTTTCCTGGGACCTGGCCACGGATAAAGCCCAGTTGTGGGTAGCTCTGGCCGATACGGCCGACCGCCGCCGGGTCACTACGGGGCTGGTCCAGGGAGACCTGGTGGAGATTACCGATGGTCTCAAACCCGGCGAGTTAGTCATTACCCGGGGGGGATATAATCTTAAAGACGGCGACAGAATTAAGCAGGCCGCGGCGAAGGGCGAATAAGCTTATGATTCTCTCCAACTTATCTATCAAAAGGCCGGTTTTTGCCGCAGTCATGATGTTGGCCCTGGTCACCCTGGGCATATTCTCCTACCGGCGTCTGGCTATCGACATGTTCCCGGATGTGGAAATCCCGGTCATATCCATTATCACCAAGTATCCCGGCGCTTCTCCGGAAACGGTGGAACGGGAGGTCAGCCGCCGGATTGAAGAAGCGGTTAATCCCATCGCCGGGGTCAAGCATGTTATTTCCTCCTCCAGGGAAGGAGTGTCCAATGTTGTCGTCCAATTTCACTTAGAATACAAAGTTAACGAAGGATCGCAAGAGGCCAGGGCCAAGATCAACGGCATCCGGGGCGACTTGCCCCAGGGGATTGAAGAGCCAATTATCCAGAAACTGGATTTCTCGGCCATGCCCATCGTCTCCCTGGCCGTCCGATCCGACTCCATGACCGCCCGTGACCTGACCACTCTGGTGGAGAAAAAGGTCAAACGCCGCTTGGAAAACATCTCCGGCGTGGGCAAGGTCGACCTGGTGGGGAAACAAAAGCGGGAAGTAAACATTAATCTGGACCCGGCCCGGTTGGAGTCTCTGAAATTGGGGGTCGATGAAATCATCTCCGGGATCCAGTCCGAGAATGTGAATACCCCCCTGGGCCGGTTAACTCACGGGGCCGGCGAATACTCCATCCGGGTGTCGGGCAAGCCTCAGGATGTGGACCAGTTCAACCAGATGGTTATTGCCCACCGCGGGGATCGGCCGATTATGCTGGCTGATGTGGCGGAAGTCCGAGACGGCAGCGAGGAGCAACGGTCTTTGGCTTTGGTCAACGGCACCCCGGCCATCGGCCTGGATATCCTAAAACAATCCGGGGCTAATACGGTCGAGGTGGTGGATACGGTGAAGAAGCAAATCAAGCGCATTCAGCCCGAATTGCCGGCCGGGGTGAGCATCGAGGTAGTCCGCGATGGATCCATCATGATCAGGGATTCGGTGGATGACGTGGAAAAGACCCTGATGGAAGGCGGCTTCCTGACCATCTTGATTGTGTTTTGCTTCCTTAATTCCTGGCGCTCCACCGTCATTACCGGTTTGACCCTGCCCATCTCGGTCGTGGCCAGCTTTATCATCATGAATTCCATGGGCATGACCCTAAACGTGATGACCTTGATGGCCTTGTCCCTGGCCATTGGTTTGCTCATTGACGATGCCATCGTGGTCCGGGAAAACATTGTCCGGCACTTAGAACATGGGAAAGATCATTTCACCGCGGCCAGGGACGGGACGGCTGAAATCGGCCTGGCCGTAATGGCCACCACTTTTTCCATCGTGGCTGTGTTCGTGCCGGTGGCTTACATGAAGGGCATCGTGGGCCGGTTCTTTTTTCAATTCGGCATAACCGTGACCTTCGCCGTACTGGTCTCGCTGTTTGTCTCCTTTACCCTGGATCCGATGCTCTCCTCCCGCTGGTTCGATCCGGATATCGAGCGGGTGGGCCGGCGGCATCTGGTGGCCCGGATACTGGATCGGTTCAATGACCGGTTTGAGCGCATGGCTGAGACCTATCGCCACATGATCGGCTGGGCCTTGGATCATCGTCCGACCATGATGGTCCTGGCTACGGTGACATTCTTGGGCGGATTGTACGCCTTTGCTTCTTTGCAAAGCACCTTTATGCCCGAGTACGACAAAGCGGAGTTCCAGGTCAATTTTCAGACCGCCCCGAACTCCTCTTTAGCCGAAACCCGGTCTCTGGTTGAGGAGCTGGTTAAGCGTGTTCAGAAGATAAACGAAGTTGACCACACCTACGCGACCATCGGCGCCGGAGATACCGGGACGGTCCGAGATGCCATGGTTTACCTGAAGCTGGTGGAAATGAAGCACCGCCGGCGGACTCAAACGGACATTCAACGGCAGGTTAGGGAAATAGCGCTTCAACTGCCGGGAGTCATGCCTTCGATCATGGAAGTCGGCCGACTCGACGGGAACAAAATGCTGGTGGTGAACATCAGAGGTGAAGACGTGACTCAGCTCAAACGTTACGCCGCCCAATTGAAGTCTAAGATGTCTGAAGTCCGCGGGATAGTGGACATAGAATACACCCTGGAGCATGATGTCCCGGAGTACCGCTTAAAGGTGGACCAAAAAAAGGCCCAGGATGTTGATGTCAACACCCAGAGTATCGTCAAGACGGTCAGGGCCCTGATCGGGGGTGAAGCGGTATCGACCTACGAGGACGAAGATGGCGATGCGGTCAATCTGCGGGTTAGAATGCCCGGTGAGTTGCGCCAAGATCCCAATAACGTTAATCGGCTTTATGTGACCGTATCAAAGTCCGGAGCCAAATCCGTTTTGGTTCCGTTACAGGAAATCGTATCCTATGAATTGCACAATACTCCGTCCGAAATCAGCCGTCAGGAACTAACCCGGCAAGTTGTCGTCTCAGCCAACCTGGACAACCTGCCCCTGGGCACGGCCGTCAAAGAAACGGCCCGGGTGGCCAAGGAAATATCCATGGCTCCGGGATACCGGGTGGTCTTTTCCGGAGAAGCCGAGGACATGGCGGAGTCTTTCATGTACATGTTCGAGTCCCTGCTTCTGGCCGTGGTGTTCGTCTATCTCATCTTAGCCGCCCAGTTTGAGTCTTTTGTTGAACCGCTGTCCATTATGCTGTCTTTGCCTTTGTCCATCGTGGGCATGGCCGGCATGTTGTTCGTGACCAACGACACCATCAGCATTATGTCCCTGATCGGTTTGATTATGCTCATGGGCCTGGTGACCAAGAACGCCATCTTGCTGGTCGACTACGCCAAGATCTTGAGAGCTCGGGGAGAGGAACGGAGGCAGGCCGTAATCACCGCCGGCCGGACCAGGCTGCGGCCGATCTTGATGACCACCCTGGCGATGATTTTCGGCATGACACCGCTGGCCTTGGGCCTGGGTCCGGGAGCTGAAATGCGCGCCCCCATGGGCCGAGCCGTTATTGGCGGCTTGATCACCTCGACCTTGCTGACCCTGCTGGTCGTCCCCGTTATGTACACTTTGTTAGATGACCTCACCACTTGGGTCCGCCGTCGATTCAGCCGAAAGGATAAGGTGGGTAAGCCGGCCGAGGTCATGACAGATTTGATAAAGGCATCCGATCGTGGTTATGAATAAACAAAATGACTTGATTCAGCATCCAACCGGCAAGTATGCTAATGTTGGGTTTTCTTTTATTCGGATGGCGGCCTGTATTCTGACCGGATTGCTTTTGGCCTCACCGACGTTGGGGGCCGAAGACAAAATTACGGATCAACCGGGGCCGGCGGTTAGAATAGTCACCTTAAATGAAGCCCTGGCCGTGGCCGCGGACCGAAACAAGAACATTAAGAAGGCCCTGGAGTATAAAAATTACGTGATGGGACGATATGTCGAAGAGAGGGCCGCGGCATTGCCCCAATTCAGCCTGACTGGTAAAGTTGCTCGGAGCCGGGATGAAACCCAGAAGGTCCTTTATGAGGGTATCCCTCCTCAGCAACAGGTGTATAACGGCCAGATCAATGTTTCTCAGGTCATTTTCACCTGGGGTCAGATCGGCGCGGCTATCCGGGCCGCTGAAATCGGAATGAAAACAGCCGACGATCAAATAGACCGCTTCCGGCAGGCCGTGGCCAAGGATGTCAGCACCGCGTTTTATGATGTCCTTCTGACTAAAGAGTTGATGGCTACGGCCAGGCAAACCCTGGACTTGAAGTCGCTCCACTTAGAGGAAGCCCGCCGTAAGTATGCCGCCGGCACAGCCACCGATTACGATATCTTGGCGGCCGAGGTGTCCGTGAAAAACGCCCGGCCGAACGTAATCAACACCGAGAATTCTGTGGAGGTCGCCCGGGAACGTCTGGCCATTTTACTGGGTGGGGAAGGACGGCGCTATGACGTTGACGGCTCGCTGGAAGTCCAAATCGCCCCTCTGCCCGAATACCGGCAAGCCGTTCTAACCGCTTTGAAACGCCGGCCAGAACTGGCCGAGTTGCGGCACCGGTTGGGGATGCAGGAAGAGCTGATCACCGTGGCCAAAGCCGCCGACAAACCCCGGCTGGACCTCCAGGCCTACTATGGCCGGCAGAATTTGGAAATGGGAAGCAACCAGGGCGATGGAGAACTGGCTGCCGGCGGTATTTTCCTTACTTTTCCATTTTTTGACGGACTTCGGACCAACGGCAAGGTTGCCCAGGCTTTCAGTGAGTTTAAGACCTTGACCATCGAAGAAGCCAGGTTTAAGGATGATATCTCCCTCCAGGTTTTTGAGGCCCATAATGATTTGAAGAGTTCCGGAGCCATCGTCAACGCCCTGTCCGGGACGGTGGCCCAGGCCGAGAAGCTGCTGGACATGGCCAATAAAGGCTTCACATATGGCGTGAAGACCAACCTCGACGTCCAAGACGCCCAACTGCATCTGGAAGAAGCCAGGGCCCAACTGGCCAAAGCCCGGCGCGACTACCTGGTGGCCGGAGTGGCCCTGAAGTGGGTTACCGGGACAATTGAATTGCCCTCTCCGAAGGCGTTTGGAAGCGCGGCAAAGGATAAAGAGGGTTGAGCGGGTATGCCGATGGTTCCACCAGGCAACGTTAGGGCGGCACCGGGTCGGGCCTGACCCTTGCTTTTGGTGTGGAAAATCTACAACGGAGCTGTAAACATGAGAAAAGGTGTCTGGAGGTCTTTCACCCTAAATATCACTGTGGTTATTCTGGTGTTTGTGATGGGTGTTTTTATCGGTATATTTGTCCGCAGCAAGCAACTTATTGATCGAGAAATCTTGACCAGGGCGCGAGCCCATTTCCATGCCATCTTGCTGACCCGAAGATGGAACGCCGATTACGGAGGTGTCTTTGTCGAGAAGAAGGCCGGGGTGGAGTCAAACCCCTATTTGGAAAATCCCGACATAAAAGGCGCGGACGGGCGAGCCTACACCAAGAAAAATGCGGCCTTAATGACTCGTGAAATTTCAGAGCTGGCCAAGAAAGAGGATCTGGTCACGTATCACATCACCAGCCTGCGGCCGATCAATCCCCATAATTTGGCTGATGAGTTCGAAACTCAGGCGTTGCGGTCGTTTGAACAAGACAAGAAAGAATCATTTAGCAAGGTAATCCAAGATGGTAAGTATTGTTTCAGGTACATGGCTCCCTTGATGATAGAGAAAAGCTGTCTGACCTGTCACGGAAAACAAGGATACAAGGATGGAGACGTTAGAGGAGGCATAAGCGTCACTTTCAATGTCGACGAGATAGAGCGGTCTCTGACTGAGAGCCAGAATATTATTATCGGGCTGGCCGTGGTGACAGCGGCTGCCTTGCTGGGGATAGTTTACTTCTTTATCTTCGGGCTGATGAAACGTCTCAATGAAGCCAAGAGAAAAATAGAAGAAATGGCCGTCACCGATGAACTGACCAGTCTGTACAACCGGAGATTCTTTTTTACTAAGCTCAGTGAGGAAGCAGAAAGAGCCAAACGGCAAAACTATAATGTCGGCTGTATCATGGGAGATATCGACCATTTTAAGAAAGTAAACGACACATACGGCCATCATACCGGTGACGTGGTGCTGCAGAGGGTCGCCCAAGTGGTCAAGGATTGCTGCCGGACATATGACGTGGCGGCGCGCTACGGAGGTGAGGAATTAATAGTTTTGTTACCCAAAGCAGACGAAGATATATCCCTGACAGTGGCGGAGCGGATCAGGAGCGCTGTGGAAGACTGCCGGATCGACACGGAAGATGGACGCCGGGTCTCACCCACCATCAGCCTGGGCGTGTCATGTTTCACTTCGGACCAGTTGAGCCTATCCGAGGACTCCAGCCTGATAACCAAAAGCGCCGATGAAGCCCTCTATCGGGCCAAGGCCAACGGCCGCAACCGGGTAGAAGTAAGTTGGCTGTAAGGACGCATCCGTTATATAGAACCAGCCGAGGCGGTTGAACAGAAAATTCGGTCTTGAAGCCTGTCCATGTCGTATAATCGAAAGTTTGTGTCCAGTTCTCCCCCCTAACCGGCGGGCGGGCTTAGGCTGCTGATCCATAAGTCGGCCAGATCAAGTTCAATCTCCTGAAAGGGCTCAACCCGGACCTTGCCCTGGTCGGCATAACTTCCCAGCAGGAACCATCTCCCCGATTCAAGCCGGAAGGCATCCATGGCCATGGCCACCGGATCGATCAGCCAGATATGCTCAACGTCATGCCTGGCATAAATGGGCATTTTTTTGACTTTGTCATGGCGAAACGTGCTGGGAGAGAGGATTTCACAGACCCAATTCGGGGCGACGGAGATCCAGTTGGTTTCTTCCAACACGGGAAAACGTTCTCGTCTCCAGGCGGCCAGGTCGGGAACCACGATGTTTTCGCCAAGCTTTATTTCCTGATCCATCAGAAAAATCCACCCGCCGGGGCCTCCCCCTTCACCATATTGGTATGGTGTCCCTATTTTTTTATCCAAGGCTGAGGTGGCGTAGGCGTGCTTCCTGGAGGGTCTCGGGGTTACAGTGAGTTCGCCGCCAATGATTTCTCCGGTCATGTTTTCGGGGATGTGATAGAGATCCTCGTACGTGGCTATCTTCTTTGCCGGCTCGGCCTTGGTCACATTCTCCTTGTCCTATGTCGCCTAAACGGCGGACGGCAGTAGATTTCCGATCCACAAGTCGGCCAGATCAAGTTCAATCTCCTGAAAGGGTTCAACCCGCACCTTGCCCTGGTCGGCATAACTCCCCAGCAGGACCCATCTGCCAGATTCTAGCCTGAAAGCATCCATGGTCATAGCCACCGGATCGATCAGCCAGATGTGTTCAACGGCGTGCCTGGCATAAAGGGGCATCTTTTTGACTTTGTCATGGCGGAACGTGCTGGGGGAGAGGATTTCACAAACCCAATTCGGAGCGACGGATATCCAGTTGGTTTCTTCCAACACGGGAAAGCGTTCTCGTCTCCAGGCGGCTAAGGCGGGAACCACGATGTTTTCATCGAGCTTTATTTCCTGATCCATCAGGAAAATCCACCCGCCCGGGCCTCCCCTTCCACCAATTTGGTATGGTGTTCCTATCGTCTTATCCAAGACTGACGAGGCGTAGGCGTGCTTCTTGGAGGGTCTCGGGGTTACGATGAGTTCGCCTTCAATGATTTCTCCGGTCATGTTTTCGGGGATGCTATAGAGATCCTCGTATGTGGCTATCTTCTTTGCCGGCTCGGCCATCGGCGCACTCTCCTTGCTCACGGATATGCTTTTGGGACAGAGTCAGGACCCCGTAACGGTATCTTACTTGTGTCAAGAAACGTCATTAACCATGGGGGGTTGTCCGGTGGACTCCAACACGCTTTGCCACAGCCGGCTTTTGATATTAACGCATTTTCGTTCGCTTATGACCGTCTTAATGGGCATGTGGACATAGGCGTCGTTCCAGAGGGCGATCAACATATTCGTTTTTCCGGCCATGCCGGCATGTACCGCTAATTGCCCCAGAAATCCACAATAAATCCGGTCATTGGCGTTGGCCGGGACGCTCCTGATAGTGTAACTCGGATCGATATACTTCAGGTTTACGGTGAAATTGCGCGACTTAAAGTAGGCGTTTATACTGTCTTTTAGATACACCCCAATGTCGCCTAACTTGATGTTGCCCGAGGCGTCCTTGCCCAGTTCCTCCTGCTTAAAGAACTTCTGCCCGGCGCCCTCTGCCACCACGATAACCGCATGGCCGCTGTGCTCGATGCGGGTCTGGAGTTCCGCAAAGAAGCCGTGTTCCCCCTCCAGGTCGAAATCCGCCTCCGGGATGAGACAAAAGTTGACGTCCCGCTGGGCCAGGGCCGCGTTGCAGGCGATGAAACCCGAATAACGCCCCATGAGCTTGACCAGACCGATCCCGTTGGGGGCGCCCAGGGCTTCCTGGTGGGCGCTCCGGATGACCTGGGTGGCCACTTCGACCGCCGTGTCGAAACCAAATGACCTGCTCAAGTAATTGATATCATTGTCAATCGTTTTCGGTATCCCGATTACTGAAATCTTCAGGCCGCGATTGGCTATTTCCTCACTGATCTTTTCCGTCGCCCGCAAGGTGCCGTCCCCGCCGATGGAGAACAGTAACCCAATATTCAACCTTTCCAAGGCGTCAACCATTTCCCCCACGTCTTGTTGCCCTCGGGACGATGACAGAAACGTGCCTCCGGCGTTATGGACGTCCCGGATAACCTTGGGGGTAAGTTCAATAACCTCGTGACCATACTTGGGGATAAGCCCTTCAAAGCCGTACCTGATCCCTAGAATGTTCACTACCCCGTAGTTGTGATACAGGTCCAGGACCGTGGCTCTGACCACTGAATTAATCCCGGGGCATAACCCGCCGCAGGTAACAATGGCGCATTTGAGTTTCTTGGGGTCGAAATAGATCTTTTCCCTAGGCCCGGCCAACTCGAAGGATAAAGGTTCCTCCCCGTCGGCCATGGATTTTTTGAGTGTCTGGAAGAGTGGATCGATCACCACCCGGTCCTGATCGGTGATAAATGTCTTGGAATTTTTGTAACCGCCCTTGATCATCCTCTCTTTTAACGGGGAGTCGATCTTGGGTTCCCCAATCCGGGCGATGTCGGTCACGGGTGGATGGGTAATGGTAGGCGACAAGAGTGTTTGCTCGGCCATAGATAGAACCTCACTTCGACCAAAAGGTTACAAAATTAATGGGGTAGGGCGCCTGCCCAGAGGATGACGGGACGGTCACCCGGACGATCGCAACAGACTGCCGGGCGGGTTAATCATAAGTTCGTAACAGGACGTATATGGCCCCCGGGCCACCGTCATAGGGCTGAGCGCTGGCAAAGCCCAGCACCATTTTTTTTATTTTGCCTCGGGTTAACCAGTTTCTGACCAGTTGCTTCAGGACCGGGGTATTCTCCTTGGAGTTACGCCCTCGGCCATGAATGATCAAGACGCATCGCAATCCCCGATTATAAGCGGAAATCACGAAGTTCTCGACATTCAGCCTGGCTTCCTCGGCGGTCTGCCGGTGCAGGTCTAAATGGGCTTGAATGGCCAGATCACCGTCTCGCAGCGATTTCATGATGCTAGGGTTTAGTTCCGGGTCAGACCACTCCATGTACTCATCGCTAAAAGAATAGTCCAGCCGACCCCGCCCGGAAACCAGGTCGGACATGAAGGCCAGGACGTCGGCGTCCTCGCGGGACAGGGGCTTGGGATGGACCTCACGGCATTTATTCTTTTTGCCTTGCGACGGGATTTTATCATCATGGTCAATGGGAACGACTCCGGCCATGGATTCAACGAACATCTGCCGCTCGCGGTCATCGACAGGGGGAGGAAGGGGGACCGGGCGGGGAGCGGGAGGCGGTATGGCTTCTACCTTTGGTTGTTTTTTTATGATGTTATGCAGATTAGCGAAGGGGGCGTTAAACGCCGGCTCAACCGGAGGTGCGACTTTCTGTTCCGGTCGATCTTTCTTTTTTGTCCGGCGTTTTTTGGTGGCCATCTTATCGCTTCTATAAATGAAGATTATTGCCCTCCGGGCGGGCTGTCCACAATCGTAGCTAGTCCGGGATGGGGCTATTAATAACCGCTTCTTTGATCAGGGATATCAAATCGTTTTCGGCTCCAGAGAAAAAGTGGTCAGCCCCGGGAATGACCAGGACCTTGTCGCCCAAACCGAGTGGGGTCAATGCGGCTGACAATTGTGGTAACGGACAAAAATCGTCCCGGTCACCCACCGCGATAAGCAAAATGCGATCCTTAGCCGCCACAAAATCCACCGGCATAACGGCGACCGGTGGGGCCACCAGGATCTGCCGGGGTGATTGTTTTCCGGTCCAATCGGCTGTCAGATTAGCCCAGGCGCCGAAAGAATACCCGGCCAGGTAGGTGGCGGGTCGGTCCGTTTGCTGGTAGAGAGCGTTCAAGGCGGCGTTCACGTCTTGTGGTTCGTCACCGGAAGCAGGCGTACCCTGGCTGGCCCCCACGCCTCGGAAATTAAACCTCAGGGTGGTCATCCCGACCTGCTGCAAGGCGAATACCAGGGCTTCTACTACATTATTTAACATTGATCCGCCATAGGCCGGATGCGGGTGTGAGATAACCGCCGCGTCCGTCCCTGTCCCCTGCGCCAGCAAGCCCTCCAAAAGATATGGGCCGGAGGGGAAAAAGACCTTTTTTTCATTGTATATACGCATCATGGGCAGTACCATAACATATATTGAAAACTATGTCAAATGAACCTTAGTCAAGCAGGCTTAGTCACTGCTGAGGCGGCGCGGCGGTCATAAGACCGGCGGGGCAGGGGGGGACGGGCAGATGGAACATCTTAACAAAATTGGTAAGGTACGATGTTTCAATTGACTTTTCCGGCCTGATCATGATATAAATCGAAGAGCAATACTATGAAATTATCTCAGTCAGAACATTAGATTGTCGAGACATTTGATACCGGGCGGATGGTCGGCTGTCTGTCTTTGGTAACACGGGAGTTTTTTAGTATAACTTTAGTTTATGTGATAACCTATAACCAAGTTTTTCTGCCTTATATTGTATCCGGCCGTGGAGTCCGCGCCCCTGCCTCTATATCTTAATATAAGGCCAATTATCAAGGAGGTAATAATGCACAGAAAACAACTGGGCGCCATTTTTATTGACTTTGAAAACCTGGCCATTGCCTTAACCAACCAGTATGGCTTGCCCCGGGCCGAAGCCGAGACCAAAACTGTTGATATTATCGCTAAAATACTACGCTACATGGAAAGGAAATTTGATATCAATCTGGTGATACGACAAGCCTTCGCCAACTGGCCCAACTATCCCAGTGCCGTCACCGAACTTTATGCCATGGGCATCAGAACTCAGAACGTCAAGGCGGCGCCCCAAAAGAACAGTGCTGATATTGAGCTTTCCCTGTCACTGCAAGAAACGATGTTGACCCGTGACGTGGATATTCTAATTGTCGCCGCAGGAGACCGCGATTATATTCCCATTGCCATGCGTATCCGAGAAGCCGGACGCCAGGTCAAGTTTATCAGCTTCAAGAAATGTTTTTCAGGTGATCTTAAAGACCTGGTTGGACAAACAAATTATTTGTACGTTGACACCAACGGAGAAATCACCAGCGAGGACGAAGATCGGGAAGGAGTGGCGGGGGAACGCGGACCCAGAATGAGGGAGCACCGGCAATCCGAACGACCGCCCCGGGAGTTCGCCACCAATCCTGACGTCTCCCCGTCTGACCCATTAACACCTAATGAATATAAGGCATTAGACGCAGCTATCGGTGCTTTCCAGGAATTCGGCCCGCGGTATGGCAGCGTTAAGCTAAGCGGCTTCCTAGTCGACAAATTGGCCTCGGCCTTGCCGGAGTTGAATCACCTGCAACGGAAAGAGGTTTTTAACACCCTGGTGGCTAAGGATATCTTACAAGTGAGAAGTGAAACAGACCCCTGGGGGAACTTCTTCTACGTTTTCTTGTTGAATCGAAATCGTCCGGAGGTGGTTCAGAGAGTTAGCCACCTGGAGAAAGCCGGCCAAGAGGCGGCCAAAAAGGTCGAGGAGGACAAGGCCAGAGGAGAATCCCAGGTGGAAAAATCTGAGACCGCCACCGTAGTCTGGCCCATCAAAGAAGACGGGGTGGAAAAAGCGGCTTTGCCCTCTGGGGACACTATACCGCCGGCCGA
This sequence comes from Deltaproteobacteria bacterium, assembly GCA_015233055.1. Taxonomy (GTDB): domain Bacteria; phylum Desulfobacterota; class JADFXK01; order JADFXK01; family JADFXK01; genus JADFXK01. Next base: position 10,131 of record JADFYN010000023.1, on the reverse strand, counting down.
CTCACCCAATGCCGGGGTCTAAGCGGTAACTCGGCCATAGGACACAGAAAACCCGAATAAAATAGAGAGGACACGGAGATTGTTGTTTTTTTGTTCTCCGTGTCCTTATTTTATCTCCGTGAGGCGCCGAGTTCGGTTTATACCCCGTAGGTGTCTAAATAAGTATTGAATTCCGTCAGGAGTTCTTGATTTATTGGACGCCTCTGACCCGCCACCAGGACCTCAATGCCACTCTCGAAGATGTAGTTCACCACTTCCTTGATTCCGGCCAGGGCGGCCACGGTCAGGCCCGTCTTTTGGGTAAACTTCTCGGACGCATTTTCGCCCCGCCGGCCGACCATTATTCGGCCCTGGTCGTCGTAAACGGCCTCGGTCTGCTGCCTGTCCAAGCCGATCAACAGTCCCGCCAAATGCACCTCTATCCCCAGTCGTTGCGCCTCGTGTTCTATTTTATCCACCATCTCATATTTAGTTCCCATAGATGTGGCCACATCATCAACGAGCAGAACCCGGCAACCATCATAGAACGACCCATTGACCATCAGACTGGCCTTGGTACTGCCCTCGCCGTGGGTCTTGGCCTCTTTACGGTCATATTCGAATAGACGATTTATGCCGTGGTTGTGCCATAAGGCCATAGCCGTGGCCGCGACCAGGCAACTGCCCTTATAAGAAGGGCCGAACAGGACGTCAACCTGATTAATCATCCCGGTTGAGACCAGCATGTCGGCCAGCATCCCGCCTATCTCCCAGGCCAGATGCCCAGTGCGAAACATGCCCATGTTGACGAAGTAGGGGCTTGGCCGCCCATCTTTCAACACCAGGCCCCGGTCAAAGAAAAGCGCCCCGCTCTCAGCCAGCAACCGGGCAAATTTTTTCTGATATGGTTCCATTCAATGTCTCTCCAAAATTATACTTGACGCGGCTATAATTGATGCTTCCGAAAACAGCTTCTTGTTGCCGGTTAGTTGTTGAAGAAAATCAGCACCGAGCAAGCTCGGGCCTGGTATATTCGGTATCCATGAAACCGTAGGACTACCGCCTCCCGGCATATGCCAAAAACTAATTATATCCCAACTAAGCATATCAATAAAGTTTTTTCTTTGGTTCAAAATATTTTCGGCTCGAAATCAGTTGGCATTGGGACACCTTCTATAGGAAATCGTCAATATTAATTTCTCTTGCCCTATCTAATGCAAGGCCAAGTTCTTGCACATATAATCTTGCTTTTTCCAAATCGTCTTCACTCGCCGCCTGTTGAAGTTTGGTAGAATAATCAGCTATCTCTGCAGCACAAACTGTAGCCGCCACGCCTTTGAAGGAGTGAGCTAACTGTGACAGCCTGCTTAAATCACCAATTTCAATGACTTCATTTATTGCTGTCATACGTTTTGGAAGCTCGTCAAGAAAATGACCAAATAATTCAACAAAAAAATCTTTCTTCCGGCAGAATCTTGTTCTCAATGAATCGATGTCAATAACAGGAATTACTTTACCTGTACTTACCTTCCAGTCATAGTCATTCTTATCAGACTGTTTTCCCGTATCAGTTTGTGGAACCGTATCGGTTTGCCGATTAACAAACTGTGGGGCAATCTTGGCAACTTCTTTAATTAATTCATCAAAATCAATTGGTTTGGCTATATAACCGTTCATGCCGAACTGCAAGAATTTCTCTCTATCACCTTTGATGGCGTGAGCGGTCTGGGCGATAATAGGAATCTCCTTATTTGATAAAGTATTTCTGATTTCTTTTGTTGCCTCTAGTCCATCCATTTCAGGCATGGACACATCCATCAAGATCAGATCAAACGCCTGTTTGTTTAACAGATCAAGAACTTCCTTGCCATTGTTGGCCAGAGCCACAGTGTGCCCCAGACCCTTCAGAATCTCTATCCCAAATTTTTGATTTAATAGATCATCTTCAGCCAAAAGTATTCTTAGCGGACTGAGTGTTAAGTGCATATTTTCCTCAGTCACATTATCGGCAATATTATCATCGGTTGACCCGATTGCAACCCTTGCTGTGAAATAAAATGTTGAACCGACGCCTGGACGGCTTTCAACCCAAATACTCCCGCCCATAGTTTCGACTAGCCGCCTGGTTATGGCTAAACCCAGTCCCGTGCCTCCGTATCGCTTGGTCGAAGAAGAGTCTCCTTGTACAAAAGCCTCAAAAATTCTATCTAATTGTTCAGGCGGAATGCCGATTCCCGTATCTTCAACTGAAATAAGGAGGGTTAAGTCATTTTGCTTTTGGGGGAGGGAAGTCGAATTATCATATCTCCGAACGTTGACTTTAATCGAACCGGCCGGAGTGTACTTAATCGCATTGCTCAAAAGGTTGGTCAATATCTGTCTAAACTTTCCTTTATCCCCCTTCATAATTTTGGGCAAAGGTGATGATATTTCCATGCTTAGACGGAGTTCTTTTTGCTCTACCGCCGGTTGAAACATATGGATGGTTTCTTTCAACAACTTCTCAAGCTCAAAACCGGTTAAATCCAATTCTATTTTAGCTGCCTCAATTTTAGAAAAATCCAATAAATCATTGATTATCAGCAAAAGGTTTTCACTGGCTTGACTGACTGATTCAGCAAAGGATTTTTGTTGGGTGCTTAACTTGCTGCCCAGTAATAATTTGTTAAACCCTTTGATGGCATTCAAAGGAGTTCTAATTTCATGGCTCATATTAGCTAAGAAATCGCTTTTGGCCCGGTTGGCTTGTTCAGCCTGTTCAGCTAATTTTTCAAGTTCGTTTTTTGCGTTCTCCAAATTAAACTGTAGCGTTTCCGATACGCTCAAGGCTTTTCTAAGCTCTTCGGAGTGAGCCTCAGCTTCTTCTTTGGCTTTTTTTAATGCCAATTCCACCTTCTTGCGGTCGGTGATGTCATGGTGATGCCATAGGCGACCATACTGTTTCCCGTCAATAACAATAGGAATGAAGTCCCGCATCCATGCCCGCTTGCCCCTGATAGCGATTTCCTCGCCCTTTATAGGTTGGTTCTTATTTACTAACTCCTGGATACGGGCAATCGCTTCTGATGGATGGGCATAAACGTTTTTGATTTTTTGTATCATTTCCGGGCCAGACAACCCGAGTAGATCTTCCGGTAAATCGTCTAATTGGAAAAGGTCGCAGAACGCCTGGTTTACAAAATCTACCCGGTTGTCCTCACTCACCACGAGGATACCGCTATAAAGAATTGAAAGAATAATTTGAAATCGCCGAAAGATAGTTTGCAGCGCCTCCTCTATCCGCCTGCGTTCGGTGATGTCTAATACTACCCCAATGAAATTTTTAGGTATACCTTGCGGGTCCCGGACCAAAGAAACGCATAAATTTACCCAAATAGTCGCCCCATCCTTCCTGACGTACCGATTGTCCCTCATAAAGCAAGGAATCTCTCCTGCCAGTGTTTGCCGGACATCTTCTAGGTCAAGTGCAAGGTCCTCAGGATGGGTTACCTCTTGAAGAGTCAAATCATAAAGTTCAGTTAAAGAATATCCTGTTATATCACAGAAGCGTTGATTTACTTTGGTGAACCGCCCCTCGGTTGTAAAGTCCACAATCCCAACACTAGCTTGCTCGAAAATGATCCGAAAACGTTCCTCGCTCTTGCGCATGGCTTCTTCAGCCTTTTTCCGCTCGCTAATCTCCTGTTGGAGTTCTTTGGTTCTCAGGGCCACCTGCTTTTTTATGGATAGAAACCAGACGACAAGGAAAAGAGCCACACTTGTTACGGCGGCAAGGGTAATTAGAATATATTTTATTACCGATTGCATAATCTTTTCGGATGGCTCGACCATGCCAAACCACTTCGAATGGATTTGATCATACTCTCCGGTAACCATTATGATGTTCAGTCCCTCTGTTAACCGGTCAAGAAGTTCCTTTTTCCCTTTTCGGACTGCAAAACTAAATGGCCTATTATAGTCATCTATGATGATCGGAGAATGTTCCAGGTTGTTGAGCCCCAGTTTTTTTAAATGAAGCAAGCCCACAAGTTTCGGCATCAGAGCGGCATCTCCTTTTCCGACAGCCAGGAGCCTAAGGGCCTCGGGCAGGCTGTCCGTCAGCACAAGCCGATCAGCAGTTGCTAGTCCCTTTGAAACAATATATTGGTGGGCTGCGTCATCCTTCATCACTATGAGTCTTTTGCCGATCAAGTCTTTCTTTGACCTTATCGCATTATGGTTTTTGGGGACAAAAACGGCATCGTATGAGATGGTGTGAGGCACTGAGAAATCAAATAATTTATCCCTTTCCTTGGAATACGCCATCATGGGAAGAAGGTCGATCTTCCCGGTTTCGAGTGCCTTCATGGCTTGTTCCCAAGGGCCCACATGGATATCGATCTCCAATCCCATGACTTTGGTCACGGCTTTGATCAGGTCCACGCAGTAGCCATCCGGGATTCCTTGCTGGTTGACAAAGGTATAAGGATAGTATTGATCTACAATGATTGTTGAAAGGGGTTTATTAGGAGATGGCTGGTCGTCTGCCGCGACGTTTTTTTGGATTTGGCTCTGGGGCGGAAGGATAGGCTGCGTCACGTTATCTTGCATCTCAGTCTGAAGAGGCGGCTCCTCGGCAGCATAAAGCATGAGTCCCGAGGCAAGATTTGCGGCCAGAAGAATAAGCAATGGTAGTCTGGAGCGCATAAAGAAGGAAAGCCGGAACTTGACCATATCATTGTCCTCCGGTATCAATCTGACTAGTCACAATAACCTGAGTCCGACGAGTTTCTTTAATTAAGTATAAGAAATATATCCGCAGATTTCGCAGATTAACGCAGATGGAAAAGACCCAAAGATCTATTTTGGCCCTAATCTGCGCAAATCGGTGCAATCTGTGGATTGAATTATGGCTCTCGATGATAATCGCTTAGCATACTCGTCGAACTCAGGTTCACAATACGATTCTTCACTAGTTCAAGTGGGAAATCGTGATGACTTAATTTTGCATGGAAGAATTTGACTGAATCTTCCACGCCTTGGGCTTATTATATAATCAAATGATAAATCAGGATATTTTATGATGGAGATCCAGACATATGATCTATCACGCCAAAGTGAGTCTAACCACCCCGGTAACTCATCGTTCATTTTGATCCAATACCTTCCGAACGACTTTGGCAATGTGATTCCGTTCTATCGGCTTCAAAATGAACTCCTTGATGCCCATTTCTTTAGCCTTCTCTTTAGAAATTGTCTCACTGAAGCCGGTACATATTATTATCGGGATATTGGGGCGGATGGCGAGAATCTCTTTAGCCAGCCTGTCTCCCGCCAAGTCGGGCATCGCCATGTCGGTCATAACCAGGTCAAACAGCTCAGGATCTTTGATGAATTCGTCCAAGGTTTCTAGACTGCTCGTCTTCATGGTCACCTTATATCCCAAACGTTCCAAAATCCACTTGCCGACCGCGGCTATCTCCGGCTCGTCATCCACCAAAAGTATCCTTTCCGAGCCTCCAGGTATCACTTCCATACCGTTGTCCGTCGATGTCGCTATTCCCTTGATGGCGGGAAGAAGAATAGTAAATGTCGTTCCTCTGCCTGGTTCACTGTAGACTCGAATTGTTCCATGATGACTCTTAACTATGCCGTGAACAATCGCCAATCCCATGCCGGTGCCTTTACCTTTCAGTTTAGTGGTAAAGAATGGATCGAAAATCCGGTCTAAAATGTTTGTTCTTATCCCATGCCCCGTATCGCTCACGACAAGTTTCAGATGGGGACCTGCTTGTAGGTCGACGTATCTTGAGGCTGATTCAGGATCAAGATAGAAATCATCTAGTTCAACCTTCAATATTCCAACATCTCCTTCCATGGCATGAGCCGCATTCGTACAAAGGTTCATCAAGACTTGATGGATTTGAGTCGGATCACCCAGGATAATATTTTCTTGAGCTGATATTTCTTGCTTGATTTGGATGTTGGTGGGGATGGACGCCCGGATCAGTTTCATTGTCTCTCTTATGATTAATGAAACATCGATAGGTTCTTTCACCTCTTCCTCTTGACGGCTAAGCACCAATATCTGTTTGACTAATTCTTTGGCTCTTTTTGCCGCCTTAAGTATTTCCTGCAAGAAATCCACACCTTCAGAACGGGCTTGGGCATCTTCAATAGCCAGCTCGGTATAACCAAAGATAGAAGCGAGGATATTGTTAAAGTCGTGTGCTATCCCACCAGCCAACATACCTATAGCTTCCATTTTTTGGGTGTGATAAAGTTGGGCTTCCAGTTTTTTCCTTTCTTGTTCAGATTTCTTTGCCTCAGTAATTTTCCAAACCGCATCCATCAGCAGACTAAGCTGGCGGGCATCACCATCATTATAGTCCGTTTCCTTGTTCCCTACGCCCACCACAGCCACGATTTTATTATCCCTACAAATTGGTATTGTTAAGAAGTTAGATAGAGGAACATGTCCTTCCGGAAATCCCTTTTTCAAAGGGTTGGAAGCCTGAAAATCATTGACCATTATTAACTTTCGTTGACGGACCGCTTCTCCCCATAATCCTGTCATATCAAGTTCATATATGGTCTGGGGGTGGGCTACGGAACATTCCTTCATGGCGTCTTTAGACCAAGCATGAAGAGTAAACAGCCTCTTCTCCTCATCATACTGAAATATATATCCTACTTTACTACTAGTCAAAACGATCGCTTCCTCCAGGACGGAATCCAACAACTCCTGAATTGAACTTGCATGGTGCTGAGAAATATTTAACAGGCTTTGCAAACGAGATTCGTTAAGTTTAATCTCAGCTTCCGACTTCTTCCAGTTGGTCATGTCACGAAATATGCTGAGCCGAGACAACCCGCCATCAGGATTTTTCAAAGGGACACTGATGAACTCATAGGTCTTTCTGTTTTTTGGTGAGTTCCATTCCCAACGCGCCGGTTCACCCTCTAACGTGAATTGCTGACGACATTGGGGACATATCCCGTCTCGTTCATAGAAATATGAAAAACATTTACGCCCTTCGATGGACCCAAATTCCCTGATGCCGGCCGGGTTGAGGTATTCAATCTCGTAGTTCTGGCTAATTATACATACGCCGTCTTCAATCGTATCTAATATGTTCTTCAGCCTTTTTCTTTCATGCTCAGCAATCTTCAGGTAATTCTCGGCATTATCCCTTTCCCTTTTCAGAGCCTCTTTTGCTTCCATCCGCTCATCATTCTGACGTTCAAGGGCATCGGCCATTTCATCAAAGTGACGAGCCAAGTCACCAATCTCTCCCGGCACGTGTTGGAGGTTTGTTCGGGCGGAAAGATCTCCTGAGGCAAGTCTCGTGGTCGCATTAACCAGGGATCGTACCCCGCGGAGGACAAATATATTGCTGCCGAACCAGACCACCAGCGTTGCCAACACGGTCACTAATGCCAACCCAATTAAATTGTAAGCTAAAATCCGATCAATCGCGTCTGTGGCGGCCGCCTTTGGGGTACCGATAATTACATAAAGTCCTATGGCGTTACCTTTAACCGTTTCGCGCACCGCCGCATAGGCATAAATACGGTTTAAGCCGTCAAGCCCGGCAGCCTCAATAACCCCGTCTTTTAAGCTGATAGCTGTTTTCACGAGTGTGGTTTGGGCCGGGTTTTGTCCTACCCATGTCTTCTGCTGCGGGTTGTGGGCTAAGATGGTCCCGTTTCGGTCCGTTAAAAGATATTCCCCTCCTGCAGGAATTTGCGTTTTAGTTACCATTTTATTGAGCCAGGCGATATCTAATGAGGCGCAGACCACCGCTTGAATTCGGCCTGAATGGAAGATAGGATGGGCAAGCACTATGCCGGGTTTATTTGTTATCCGGCCTATCCGATAATTCCCGAGGGAAAAGTCACGAGTTCGTATAGCCTCTTGAAACCATTGGAGGTCTGGGGAGTTAATCGGGCGCGGCATGGGAACGGCGCTGCAGAAAAGCTGTCCATTAGGGTTGGCGGCAAAGAAGTTGGCGTATTGTGGATAATGGGGTAATAGCTCGGCGAAAAAGGTATTACAGGTTGGAATATCAGGATTGAGAATTGAAGGTATGTGTTCCATTGCCATCAGGAGCTGGCGGGCTCCCTCAATGAAATGCTCTTGATTGGCGGCTGCCAGGCGAGCTAGCCGTTGGGTGTCTTCTCTTATCATGGCAAGAGCTTGCCGTCGTTGCTCATCGGCTGTGTAGATCATGAATCCTAATGCCGGAACTATGGCGATTAGGATAAGTATGATCAACCGGAACCTGAGAGTATGAAAGAAAGAGAACATGATCCCCTCCCTTGAAAGGTGTCGTTTCACAATTATTCAGAGTGGTAAGGTTCGTTTATAGATATAGTTAAGCAACGTTTGATTTAAGTTGTCAAATTAGCGTTTCACCTGTTGCTTCAGCCGGTCTGTCTTCGTCCTTTTTTTCACAATCTTTGAGGATAAAATCAGGCGTCACTTGCCGTATCACCGCGGATAACTCATCTATGTCGATGGGTTTGGTTATGTAGCCATCCATGCCGGCCTCAAGAAATTTCTCTCTATCTCCTTTTAAGGCATGAGCAGTCTGAGCGATAATCGGGATTTTTGAATCGAAAAGATTTGATGTAGACCCTCTGATGACCTTAGTTACCTCGATGCCGTCCATGTCGGGCATGGATATGTCCATCAAGATCAGGTCGAACGGTTTTGTCGTCAATTTGTTGATGACTTCCTTCCCATCCACGGCTACTTCTACCGAGTGGCCTTGGCTCCTTAAAACCTCGATGGCAAATCTTTGATTTAAGAAGTCATCCTCAGCTAAAAGGATTCGTAGAGGGCAAAGAGAAACCGTCTGTCCTTCTTCCTTCCCTTTTAAAAGTGAGTTGGAATCATGAGCTAAGCCAAAGCACGCAGTAAAGTAAAATGTCGATCCCACTACTTCAGTGCTTTTTACCCAAATCCTTCCGCCCATTAATTCGACTAGTTTCTTGCAGATACTCAATCCTAACCCTGTGCCGCCATATTTCCTTCTTGTCGAAGCATCTACCTGAGTAAATGGATCAAAGATTTTTTCTATTTGATTGGCAGGAATACCTATCCCCGTATCAGTTACGGCAAAAATCAAGGTGACAGTATTTTTTCCTCCAAGAGAATTGTTGGTCTCACATTGGGTTACAACCAACTCAACTGAACCGCTCGAAGTAAACTTAACGGCGTTCCCAACCAGGTTATTTAGGATTTGCCTTAATCTGTTTGGATCACCATGCAGCTTGGGGTGCAAATCCGGCGACATCTCAAAATTTAGTCTGATTCCCCTCTTATCGGCCAGAACTTCAAATGTTTCTATTACCTGGCCGCATAGTGTTACCGCCGGTCAGGAAGTATGCCAAAATCGCCGGTTTAAAAGTATACCACTTTAGGATCAGAGCAAACCAATAGCATACCGCCCACTTTTGTGGTAGCTATTCTATCTATTAAATCTTCCAGATAAAGAAGATTGTTTTTATTGTTAATGAGATGGGGCCGTTTAACTTTTTTCTATAACTTGTTCCTCCCAGATCAGGGGCCTCTTAGTCACGGCGAACCGGTCGGCGGTCGTAGTGGCCACAGCGTTTTCTCGAACCATTTTGCCAGTCAGGGGTAAGCATACTAAAGATCACATGAGTGATATTGTTGCCACCCAGTCAGACCAACCAGGGAAATAGGTTTGAGCCTTGTTGACCAAACGAAAGATAACCTAATTCGTCACAACCTAAGCGATCCGATGTTAACAATTTTATGGATAGGTGTGTGGGTGATGCCGATTACAAGTCTTGTAATATCTAAGGCGAATCCGCAGTCACTGTCGGCATATCGTTAATCGATGCAGATGGAAGCAGGTAGCCGTTTACAAGTCTTGTAAGGCAACGCACTGTCACCATGAGACCTCTTTTCTGTCTCACAAGATACCGCTGATTTCCCAATAACGTCAAGGGCGAATTTGACACCATCGAAGCCAGTTTAGCCGACGAGAATCGATGTTAATCAATCCCTCTCGGATGAGGGGAATCGTCAGTCGCCCTACGGGCTCCCTCCTCTTCCCCTCATCGCTCCCTCCAAAAGATGGAGAGGCAGACAAAAAGTCAGGGTGGCATACTTTTGACCGGCCGGGGTGGTGTACTTTT
>JADFYN010000239.1 GCA_015233055.1 Deltaproteobacteria bacterium | reverse complement strand
TAAGGAAGGCAAATCTCAATGCCGCGGATATGAGTGGGGCCAATCTCGCTGAAGCGAACCTCACCGGGGCAAGGCTCAGTAGGGCGAACCTTAGCGGGACAAATCTCAGTGATGCAGACCTCAGTAGTACGGATTTCAGAAAGACAGATCTCAGAGCAGCAGATCTCAGTAGAGCAAATCTCAGTGGGGCAAATTTCAGCGGCGTGGATCTCGAAGACGTTTTTCTCGATGAAGCAATTCTCGCCGGGGCGAATCTCAGTGAAGCATTCCTTTACGGAGTTGACCTCAGCGAGAAAAACCTAAATGACGTGAACCTTAGTGGTGCGATCCTCACCAATGCGGCGCTCCGCGGAACGCTTCTATTGAACGCGAACCTTAGTAGCGCAAACCTTCATGGGGCCACTCTAATTAGTGCAGACTTGAGTGGGGCTGACTTAACCGGAGCATTACTATACGGCACCGCCAGGGATGACTGGAAGATCAACGGCGTAAAATGTGACTATATTTTCTGGGACAGTGAGATGAAGAATCGGACTCCCCAAAACAGGCCTTTTCGTCTCGAAGAATTTGAAGAATTATATACACACTCGCCTACCTTCGAATATTACTTTGAGCACGGATTTACACCGTTTGACGCATTTGTTATGGCCAAAGAGGTTCAAAGGATACGGGCAAAGCATCCCGAATTTGAACTGAATTTGGACAGCTTCCATTCCCGCGGCCGGCCCCATGCCGTTTTTACCGTCATCGACAAGGAATACGCCGAACAGGCTTTGAGGCAGATAACTTTTGCTTATGAAACGAAGATTAAGGTGCTGGAAGGTCAAAAGGAAGAATTGGACAAATTCGTTGACAAACTAATCTCTAAAGAGCAAATGGGGTTTCATTATCAGGGGGGAAATGTGAACAATATATACAATGTCGAAGTGGGCAAAGGCAATGTCCCTATAATGAATGGGCAGGCTCAAATTGGGTCGGTGAATTATTACGACTATTCCTCGAATGCGGAACTAATAAGTGAAATCACCAAGCTCATCGAGGAGGTCGTAACCGATTTAGATAACAAACAAGAAGCCTTGGACAATCTCCAGATAGTCGTAGAGGAACTAAAGAAAGAGAAACGCGACAAAGATAAGCTGTTGAGATTCTGGGAGAGAGTCAAAGGGGTGAGCGTCGAAGTGGCGAAGAGTACGGCCGTGCAAACGATGACAAAAATCATAATGAAAGTGCTTGGCCTCTAATATCATGTGGATGGTGGCCTTTTATCAAGACTTGGCGGTTTTGTTCACCAGGCTCTGAGGGTAGGGCCTGAACATCCGCCAGCCCCTAAAAATAAAAACGACCGGCCAAGATCTGATTACACAGTCCTGGCCGGTCGTGTAGTTTTCAATGAGACGGTCTGGTTACTCTGATTAGGCCGCGGCCTTAAAGCCGAGGTCGAAGGCTTTGACGTTGATCTCCGCAAAGGCCTTCTTGGTATTGGCCACGATGGCGGCCTTGATGTGGTCAACCGAAACGGGCAGAGCGGCACCGGCGAATAAAGCGCCGAGTAGGACCATGTTCAAGGACAGGGATGATCCGGCCTCAAGAGCCAGAGCTTCGGCGTCAAAGGCGATCAATTTCTTGACCTTGCTCTTGATCAAATCCAGGGTATCGGCCACGGCCGGATAAACGCCCTTACCAATGGCCACCGTAAAAGGCGGCAGCGGGCGGGTATTGGTAATCACTAAACTATTGGCGTTGCACTTAATCAACGTCCGCAAAGTCTCCACCGGTTCAAACCCGACCAATATGTCGGCCTCGCCGGGGGAAACAATGGGACTGGTCACATCACCCAGCAGTACGGCCGATTCCACCACGCCGCCCCGCTGGGCCATGCCGTGAATCTCACTGACCACCACCGGGACGTTGGCCTTGACGGCCGCTTCCCCAACCAGCCGAGAGGCCAACAAGTTGCCCTGGCCGCCCACGCCGACGAAAACGATCCTGGTCACATCCATGGATATCCTCCACATTATCTTATTGCAGTCAAAAAACCGGGACATCAACGATCGGGATCAATCCTTGCTCGGAACGATGGCGTTCTCCGGGCAGACCTGGGCGCAGACCGCACAGCCGATACACTGATTCTTATTGATCATGACCTGGTCGCCTTCCAGATAAAAGGCGGGGCAAGCCACCTGGTTGATACAGGTTCTATGTTTCTTGCATTTTTCTTGATTTACGACAAACGGTTTGGCTTTTTTGGCCTGGCCAATCTGCTTGGCGAACAAGGGACAGATTTCCTTAGAGATGATCACGGAAACGCCCTGGAAAGCGACCGCATCTTTGACCGCTTCAATGGTCTTTTTGACCTTCATGGGGTTAACCACCACGACTTTTTCCACGCCCAGGCCGCGGACCACGGACTCCACGGATAGTTGGGTGGCCTTAAACCCCATGGCCTCGGAGTCGACGCCGGGATGCGGCTGGTGACCGGTCATGGCTGTGGTGCCGTTGTCAAGAATGACCAGGGTGAAGTTGTGGTTGTTGTGGACCCCGTTAACCAGGCCGGTGATGCCGGAATGGAAGAAGGTGGAGTCACCGATAAAGGAAATGACCTTTTTATCTTGAGTCCGGGAAAAGCCGGCCGAACTGCTGACGGAAGAGCCCATGCAGATAACGAAGTCGGCCGCGGAAATGGGCGGGAGCAGGCCCAGGGTGTAACAGCCGATATCGGTGGGATAAATGGCCTCGTCGCCAGCCACTTGCTTAACGGCGTAGTAGGTAGCCCGATGGGGGCAGCCGGGGCAGAGATTGGGCGGCCGGGCCGGTAAGGTGGGGACGTTGGACAAATCCACGGGGGCCGGGGTCTTATCCTGAAGCCCGAAGTAAGCCGCTATCTTTTTCCGGACCAGGCCGGGATCGTACTCATAGGCCCGGGAGAACAGCTCCGGACTCTTGCCTTTGATGGGGATGGTGATGCCGTTTTCCTGGGCCACGACTTTCAGCTCGGTTTCCAGGATCGGCTCGAGTTCTTCCACGACCAGGACCTTTTCCACCCCTTTAAGGAAATTCAGGACCTTCGTTTGGGGGACGGGATAGCTGAGCATGAGCTTGAGAATCCGGACTTTGTCTTGAATGCCCAGGTCGTTGACCGCGTCATTGACGTAATTGAAGCTTGCTCCGCTGGTGGCGATACCCCAGGAGCCCTGTCCAATCACCGGATTGAATTCCGAGCGGTTGGAGATGTCGCACAACCGGTCAAACTTCTCCATTAGTTTCAGGTGAAGCGCCCGGCTGACGGCCGGTACGGTGACGTAGGAAAAAGGATCTTTTTTAAACACGGCTTTGGACACCCGCGGTTTCAACCGGCCCAGGGTCACGGCGCCCCGGATGTGATTTAACCTGGTGGTCGTGCGCAGGAGGACCGGCAACTTCATTTGTTCGGACAATTCGAAGGCATAAGCGGTCAGGTCCTTCATTTCCTGGACATTGGTCGGTTCGATCATGGGCAGGCCGGATAATCTGGCGAAATAGCGGTTATCCTGCTCATTCTGGCTGGAAAAGAGGGATGGATCATCCGCCGTGATGATGACCATGCCGGCGTTGACTCCGGTATAGGCCAGGGTCATCAGGGGGTCCGCGGCGACGTTAAGGCCGACGTGCTTCATGGTGCAGATGGTTCTAACTCCGGCCACGGCCGCGCCCGCGGCGACTTCCAGGGCGACTTTTTCATTGGTTGAGTACTCGAAATAGAGATCGTCAACTTCTTTTGTGATCTTAAAGAATTGCAGAGGTATTTCGGAGGAAGGAGTACCTGGGTAACAGGTGGCAAAGGCCACACCAGCCTCCAGGGCGCCTCGGGAAATGGCCTCGTTCCCCAGGAGCAGCAGCTTTTCTCCAGGGCTGTCTACCAATAGCTTGTGCATAATTCACCTCGTCCCTGGCCCGTGTTCAGTCTTCGGCGTCGGGATTAATTATGTGTAGTTACCGGATAACTGCGAGCCGCCTGACCCGAATGACTACAGGGGCCGGTCGGCGTCGGAGCAAATGGCGGGGTTAATTGTTCCGTTCGTCAATTATGCGTTTGGCCTTGCCTTCACTCCTGGGGATAGAGTTGAAGGGGAGGATGGTGATAGGGATCTTGATTCCGATAACCTGAGTGAAGCGGTCACTGATTTTCTTGGTCAGGGCCGTAATCTTTTCTTCGCCGTCCTCATAGACTGACCGTTTGGCCTCAGCTTCCACCGCCATGACATCGAGGTATCCTTTTTTCATCACTCGGATCTGATAAATCGGCTGCATCTCCGGAAACTCTAAGATGACTGCTTCCACCTGGGAAGGGAAGACGTTTACGCCGGTGATAATCAGCATATCGTCGGCCCGGCCGGTGATCTTGTCCATGGTGATCAGGGTCCGGCCACAAGAGCAGGTCTCCCGGTGCAGCCTGGTGATGTCTTTAGTCCGGTACCGGATCATAGGCATAGCCCGGCGTTGCAGAGAGGTAAAAACCAGTTCCCCCTGATGACCTAAGGGCAGGCTTTCACCGGTTTCCGAGTCGATTATTTCCGGGTAAGCGTGGTCTTCATTAATATGAAGCTTATAAGCTTCACAAGAAAAAGCCACACCCGGCCCCATCAACTCGGTCAGGCCGTAGGCTTCATGGGCGGCGATGCCCAGTTGGGCCTGGATCTCTTCCCGCATGGCCACAGTCCAGGGTTCGGCCCCAAACGACCCGACCCGCAAAGGACTATTCTTAAAATCCACCCCCATCCGGTTGGCGCGTTCGGCGATGGTCAAGGCATAGGTGGGGGTACACATCAGGCCGGTGACGCCGAAATCTTGCATTAATATGATTTGCCGCTCGGTCAAGCCCGACGAGGTGGGAACCACGGCGCAACCGATTTTGAGGGCGCCCTGATGAAATCCTAATCCACCGGTAAACAGGCCGTAACCATAGGCGTTCTGAACAATATCATCATCCCGGAAGCCCTGGGCGTACAATGTCCGGGCCATGCACTCCGACCAGTCATCCAGGTCTTTGGCGGTGTAGGGACCGGTGATGGGTTTTCCGGTCGTGCCGGATGAGGCGTGGACCCGAACGACCTCACGCATGGGCACGGCGCACAGCCCAAAGGGATAATTGTCTCTTAAATCGTTCTTATATGAAAACGGGAACAATCCGATATCATGTAATTTTTTGCAGTCATCCGGTTTAACGCCCACTTCGTCAAATTTCTTCTTGTAAAATGGGACATTATTATAAACGTGTTTCAACGTGTCTTGCAGGGATTTTAATTGAACTTTCTCCATCTCATCGACGGGCATGGTTTCGCACTTTTCGTCCCAGAACTTCTTTGACATAACAACATCCTCCTTTTTTGGGTTACATCCTGAAACGCCCGACCGCTAGCCTGGATCGCAGGGTTATGGGTCAGGGAACGTAAGGTTGTGAGGCCGAGCCTGTTGGATCAGGTCACCCGGCCGGTCGGGTCGGCATCGACTCCATCTGGTGGCTTAAAGTATGT
>JADFYN010000238.1 GCA_015233055.1 Deltaproteobacteria bacterium | reverse complement strand
TCCAGGTCATCGGGCTCATCACCACCAGGCGCAGCCAAGAGTTTATCCAGGTCGTCGCCGGAGGATTTGTCTTCATCTAAATCATCATCGTCCTCCCCGTCCGGGGCGCCGAACAGGGCGTCAATATCTGATTGATCCACTTTTTCTTCAACCGTTTTTTCGGCCAGGAGCTGATTAAGAAAGTCACCCGGAGGAACTTCTTCATCAACGGGAACCTGGGCTGCGAAAGTTTTGGCCGGGGCCTTGGGGGCAGCCGCGACCATCTCCCGGGGCGCCTCCGAGACGGCTTCCACCACATCCGTCAGAACGATGACCTCATCATCGTCCATTCCCCCGGCCAGGCGCATCTGCTCCAGCGTCGGGTCCGGGACAAAATGAGGATCATACCGCCGGAAGATGGACTCAACGTAGTTGCGTTCTTTCCAACTGTTCTTCCGAATACTTGATTTGATTCGTTTAAATTCTTGAAGGATGTATTCGATGAACTCGATTTCGGTTTCGGCCGTGAGGTAGATTTCGTCCTGCTCCAGGGCCAGCTCTCTGATTTTTTCCAGGTATTTGTCCACCCGGAATCGGAGTTCCTGTTGCTTTTCTTCCTTCTCAGTTAAAATCCGCCGGAGATTTTTGTAATCCTGCGAGTCGGCCACGGATTCGCCGAACTTGGAATCGTAATTGGCCACGATCCGTTCGATCCCTTCCCGGGCAATGTTGGTCATGGCCACCTGGTCGGTAAATTCCTTGATACTGGCATCCAGGAGCCTGATTTTGCGCGTGTTGGCCGTCCCCTCTGGGTCGTTGAACTCCTCAAACTGGGCGATCAACTGGGTGAACAGCCGAAAAATTTCTTCTGTGCGTTTCGTGATCATTGCTCGACTCCGCGGGCGGAAGGACCGGCCCTGAGCAGGGTGAGCCGCGGCAACCGGGAGTCGCCCGCCGCTTCTCCCCAACCTGCTAGTTTATAATATCTTTTTTTTTAGTTTCTGGCAATCTTTTTCCGCGCTTGAAAGTAGATGACAATATCTTTGAGAGATGGTAACTTGTCTCCAGGGCCGGGTCGGACCCAATGTTGTTGAGTTAAGGGTGCGACGTTGAGGTTCCTATTTGTTATGCCTGCACCAGGTTATTTGGCCCCGAAGTCTTGTCTCGGATTGAAATCTATGCAATATACGGGCCAAATTTAGAATTAGCCCGATTAGACCGGGACTTGGGGATAATACCACGTGTCCGTTAATCAAACACCCCGACCGGACTGTTCCCACCCGGCCGATGAACACGCTTTTTTGACACTTACCATGATTAGAAACATCCGCCTCGACATCGAATATGACGGCACAGCCTATTGCGGCTGGCAACGGCAGGAAAACGGCCGGAGTATCCAGCAGGTCCTGGAAGAAGCCATCGCCGTGATCACCAAGTCTCCCGTGGCCCTGCATGGTTCAGGCCGGACCGATGCCGGGGTCCATGCCCTAAACCAGACGGCTAACTTCCAGACTACCGTGACTGCTCATATGGTCGCGTTTCACCGGGGGCTGAACAGCATCCTGCCCCGGGACATCGTCATCAAGCGGGCCACCGAGGTGGGCCCGGAATTCCATGCCCGGTACTCGGCTAAGTCCAAGACCTACCGCTACGTGGTGCTCAACCGGGATACCCCCGCGGCTCTGGAGCGGCACTGCTGCTGGTTCATCCCCCAGCCATTGGCTCTAGCCGATATGCGGGCTTGCCTGCCCCAGATTACCGGGCGGCGGGATTTCGCCTCCTTCAGATCCGCCGGAAGCAGTAATATCAACCCGGTCCGGACGGTGTTCCAGGCCGAGCTGGATGTCGTAGACGGCGGCCGGATCATCTTCACCTTCACCGCGGACGGGTTTCTCCGGCACATGATCCGCAATCTGGTCGGGACTATTGTCGCGGTGGGCCGGAAGAAGCTGACCGCCGAAGATTTCCCGGCCATCTTTGCCGGCTGTGACCGGGCCCTGGCCGGGCCGCGGGCTCCCGCTCAGGGGCTGTTTCTGGTGGAGGTGCATTATTAGGTGCTGGTTGCGTGTTGCGTGTTGTTGGGATGGGTTGCGAGTTTACGGGTTAGGTATTGCCGGACTGGGGTTCGAGTTGCGGGAGGATGGGCGGGAAGCGGGTCGATGTCCGATGCCGGACCATGTCGTTAATCGGGCTAATTTTTTTAAAATAGTCAATTCCGAATAAGCCCCAACGGGGCGCTCTAGGTTAGCCCAGCGGCAACGCCCTGGGTAATCATATCTCAACTAAAATCACCTAGATTAAAAGGCCGGACTTCTGGCACCCAGGGCGACTATTTTAGTGGCGGGCCGGGCGGCGGGCCGGTCAGTTCCACTGTTTCTTTGATGGACTGGTAAATGGCTTTGAAGGATTCGTCAAAGGACGAGGCGGATAGGCGGCCCGTCTCGATATATTTGATGACGATTTCCTTAGCCGTTTTCAAAATGATCTCCTGGTCGGAAGTCATATGGTCCTCTCACCGGGTTGGGCTGGGATTAGTAAGGAAAAGGCCCCTGCCAAGAGGGAGAAGGGCGCATTCTTCTAGGTTTGACAGGGGCCTCGCTGGGAAGAACCGCGAAGCCCTCCCCAGATCTATTTTCAGGGGAAGGGACACAAAAAGCAAGGAAAAAATGTCGGCCATTAAAATTCTTCCGGAAATCCTAGCCAACCAGATCGCGGCCGGGGAGGTGGTGGAAAGACCCGCCTCTGTGGTCAAAGAGCTGGTGGAGAACGCATTAGACGCGGCGGCCTCCCGCATTCTGATCACCATTCACCAGGGCGGGATGAAGTCTATTGAGATCACCGATAACGGCCACGGAATGGACTCCGACGATCTTCTCCTGTCCCTGGAACGGCACGCCACCAGCAAGATTAAATCGTCGGACGATCTCTTCGCCATCCACACCCTGGGCTTCCGCGGTGAGGCCCTACCTTCCATCGCCTCCGTCTGCCGGATGACCATCACCTCCAAAACCGCTCAGGCGGAGGTAGGCTCGCAAGTCATGATCGAGGCCGGCCGTATCAAAAAGGTCCAACCGGCCGCGGCGACCACCGGCACCGGTATCCTGGTCCAGAACCTTTTTTACAACCTGCCCGCCCGGAAAAAATTCCTGAAAAGCACGGCCACGGAATTCAGCCACATCATTGATGTCGTCTCCTGCTACGCCCTGGCCAATCCCGCCGTCCAGTTCAAGCTCTGGCACAACGACAGGCTGGTCCTGGATGCGGCTTCGGCGGAAGATGGGTTGTCCCGGGTGGCCGCGGTGCTGGGTCGGGATACCGTGCCCCACCTGGTTCCCCTATCCCGGCAGACGGACCTGGCCCAGGTCACCGGATACGTATCCCATCCCCATTTCAGCCGTCCCTCGACTAGGGAGCTGGTCACCTTTGTCAACCGGCGGCGGGTTAAGGACCGGATGGTCAATCATGCCGTCCTGGCCGGGTATGAGCGGCTGTTGATGAAGGGACGGTATCCGGTGGCGGTTGTCTTTCTGGATCTGCCGCCCCAGATGGTGGATGTCAATGTCCATCCGACCAAGCATGAAGTCCGGTTCCGCCGCCAGCCCGAGATTCACGACCTCCTGGTCCAGGCCGTGTCCCAGGCCCTGAGGGTCGGCGCCCAGGGGATCACCGAATGGCCGGAATCTACCTTCCCGGCCGGGCCCGAAGCCGCAGGTCAGCCGGCCCCGTTTGATCTGCCGGCGATAGTCCCAGGCTTGGTCAACTCAGCCGAAGAGCCTTCCCGGTCACCCCAATACCCACCCCGCCCGGCCGCAGCGGCCCCAAGTCCGGCCCAACTGCCTTTCCCCCGGACTCAACCGGTTCGACCGGTCATGCCCTCGGTCAGTCCCTGGACGCCCCCACGGGAGTATCCGACCGGCCGTCCCTCCAGGGTGAAAGAATCGCCCCAGGACTATCAGGACTATCAAGCCGCACCGGACGTTTCAGCCGTTCCAGGCGTTCCTGCCATTCCAGGTGACCTTTCGACCGGGCATTCGACCGACCATCCGGCCGAGCCCCCGGCGATTGAGTCCGCCCCGGTCTCCTCGGTCCTGACCCAGTTCTCCCGGCTCCGGCTGATCGGCCAGCTCCGGGATTCCTACCTGGTCGGTGAGACTCCGGGCGGGTTGCTGCTGATTGATCAACACGCGGCCCATGAACGCATCCTGTTCGAGGACCTCAAGCGGGCCTATCAAGGCACCGGTATCCCGCGGCAGGTCCTGCTGTTCCCCCAAAGCCTGGAGATCAGCCCCAAGGATGCGGCCCTGCTGGACACCTGTTTGCCTCTGCTGGAGGAACTGGGCGTGGAACTGACCTTCCTGGGCGGCGGGACCTATGCGGTTAAGACCGTCCCGGTCATCGTCAAGAGTTTCGACGTGCCGGCCTTTATTCATGATCTAGTGTCTGAGGTGGGAGCGACAGGGGGGGCGACTAAAACCGGCGGCCTGATGGACCAGGTCTTGACCGGGATGGCCTGCAAGGGAGCGATTAAGGCCAATCAGACCTTGACCAGGGAGGAGATGACCAGCCTGCTGCTGGACCTGGATCGCGTCCCTGTCTCGGCCACCTGTCCCCACGGCCGGCCGCTCTGGCAACTCATTCCCTTCGGCCAGATCGAGCGGGGGTTTCGGAGGTAGGGGAGAGGGAGAGCAGGTTTGATCATTAAGCCAGGGAGCTTGACGGACTAGGCGTTATCGGCTGAGCATAAGATAGAGAAGAAGGTTCGGATAGATTAGACAAGGCTATGGGCGGGTTGGAGTGCAGAATAGTCACTCCCTCAAGCAGGTTGCCGTTTATGTAACAATTCGGTAGTCTCACCGAACCTTTGTTGACTTGATAGTCCTCGGTTATTTCTTCAACAATCGGGTCGCTGGTGTGAATCGCGGCTACGGTGGAGACTTGGGAATATGCGGCCGGTCGGGGCGTGCCCATTTGCTCTCTTATGGCGTCAAGGAGCATCCCAATCGCGTCATTCATGTTATCCATCCACGTTGCGCTGAAGGCGACATGGAATCTTTTGCCGGTAAAGGACACCGCGGGTATGAGCATAACCAGATTAAAGGGCTTGCCATCCTGCTCGAACTTGTCGATCACTTTATGCAGGTAGTTTACCAGTGCTTTTTTAGCCATGTGAATACTCCGTCTTCATCGTCCAAGGAAAATTCGACCGGCTTTGATCATTAGTTCCAGCTTTCTTTAAGGTCGGCTAACGTATACTCGGGCTCGTCTTCATCTTCCATACCCTGCATGGCCATTTGCAACGAAAGTATTCCTTCCTCTATTTCGGCGGCTCTGACCTCTTGGCTGTCTTTATCCGGCTCAACTACCTCGAAGGTTTTAGTTGGCATTTTCATAACCTCTGGCACGTGACCTGCGACTCAATGTCATTACCATGAAAATATTCCTGGGGTTAGGCCGGACGTTGGGTATAGGTATCCCACCCCTTCCCAGAAGGGTCTCAGATGCCGGCTATAGGCGATTTCCGGCCTGATTTCCTGCTATTGA
>JADFYN010000237.1 GCA_015233055.1 Deltaproteobacteria bacterium | reverse complement strand
AGTGGCAATGTTCGACTACCTGGGTTTCAAGGCTCAACTGGAAAAGAAAGGTACAACCGGATTGTACCAATTGTATAATAATGGACTCTACCCGATCATATTGGAGTCTGCTGCGCTGAAGACCAAAACAGTGCAGGTCGAAGGAAAAGGATATCTTGTGCCCGTCTTTGGTCCGCACAGCGTAGAGTATCGCATATTCTCCGATACGGTCCTTTTCCTCGCAATTGGTCACTCGTTCGAAGATTTTTTCCGAATCGTCTCTGCCTCTCATTCCTTTTTGTGCAGTGGTTTTGGCATGACGATGCCGCTCAGGGGGGCCATCGGATATGGCGACATCGTTTGGGACAACAAATCTATCCTGGTTGGTAGAGCGATCGTTGACGCCTACCTGGGCGAAGCCGCACAAGTTTGGTCGGGATGCGCACTCACTCCAGTCTGCCAGGAATTTGCCGAAGAAAAAGGCTATATAGATTTATACCAGAAGGTGTTGGAGCGAGCCGCGGAACAGGAAAAGGACGAAGCCGCCAAGGACAATTATAGATCAGCGAAACGAAGAATAGTTCGCTATGAAATCCCGGTGAAAGGCAACCCCAAGGAGACGCCGGTAGTATCGCCGACCCGAACAGGCTATGCGCTGGATTGGACGCTCAATTGTGATTGTGCTTGCGAATCTGCTTTCGGAGAAACGTCGGATCCCCATGCCCAGACAATCATAAAGAATACAATGGAGTTTGAAAAGTGGGCCAGGAGCAAAAACCGGTAACTATGTAACCAGGTTTGACACGGCCATAATCGACGCATCCAACGGCATCTGTTGCTGGTCGCGTGTTATTGGTTACCCGTTGATGGCGACCAGTAACAAGCAACCAGTAACCGATAACGAATAACCAGCAACTCCGTCATCTTATTTTTTCAACAGGCGGTAGGGATCAGCCCGCATGGCCCACTCGCTGTTCGGGTGTTCCGCGGCCAGCCGGTCATAGATGCCGATCAGATTGGCCACGTCGTGGCTCTCGATGTAACGGGACACCCCGGCCAGGTAGATGGCCTCAGGGACCTGGAAACTTTTCGGAAATTCCGAGATAATCCGCTCAAAGCAGGCGCTTGCCCTGGACCGGTCAGGCTGATTGAAATAGGCCCGGCCCATCCCCAACAGCAGAGATGGAATCAATTCTTGGGGCGAAAAGAACCCCAAGGTGCGGTAATGCTCCGTACCTTCTGAATCCAGGATAAGCAGGGATGGAGTCCATTTTATGCGGTATTTGGGGCCGAGGGTGGGATGGTCGGATGGAATTCTTATGGGAATAAGGTTGCTGTTGACGAACTCAATGACTGCTGATTCCGGGTACGCGACCGCGTCCATTTGTTGGCAGCCGATTCACTTGGGGTTGAAAAAATCCACAAAAGCCAACTTCTTGTCGGCTGAGGCCCTGGCCAGGCCATCCTCAAATGAGGTGATCCATGCAATTTGAGACATGCCGTTATCCTTTCCGTGCTGACCGCACCCTACCCTTCGGTTTACTTGCCGGCCGGGCCTGAAAAGATGCACCCGGCGAGTCATTCTACCCAATCTTCAAAAGAGATCCCCATCTTAAATGCTCTTGAGCCATTTGTAAATGGGGATAGCCCCTAATTTGTGAGGAGAATTTCCTATGAGGATAGGGGAATGGGCCAGATACCGCGGAGAAGAACGTATGGTCACGTCATCGGCGCCTCCGTGTTGCGGAGGTCCAATTCGGCGATTTAGCATCACCAGATATAATTCTTGGCGTAGCCGCGGACATGGTGACCGGCCAGGACATGAAAGGTCCGGATCTTTTTTAGGGTCACCGGGGAGAGTTGCCCGATGGGCAGGTAGATGATCTTTTTCCCCAACCGGTTGGCCACATTGTGGCACCAGGACCGAGGCGGTTTGGCGGCCACGTACAAGACGTGATTTTCCTCAGAGTAATCAATGGCGGCCAGCAAGAGTCTCTCCGGCTTGGACCGGGCCGGATTGAAAAAGGGGTCTCTCCAGATATCATAAACCCGCAAGGGCGGATAGGTCAGCATGAAACCGCCGTAATGGCAGAGCGAGATGCCGGGACCGACCATTTGCTCACCGGCCGGGGTGGCATAAAAGGCCATATCCGATTCCTGGCTGTTTTCCCCCAACCAGGTCAGGCACCAGGGGTATTTCTCCTGACCAGACTCGGTTGAATCTTCGTCAAAGATGACCACCACCGAGCCCACCCGGCCTTTAATCGGCAAATATTCCCTGACGTAGATGTTCCCCTGAGCCCAGTTGCGAATCGTCTCCCGGACGTCGATCCCGTCGTGCAATGAGGTGGTGAAAGGACTCACCCGGAAGTTCTTTTCGGACAAGATCTTCAGCGACTTCTTCTTAAGGAATCCACCGTATCCCTCGATAACCAGGTCCTCCGGCGGATAGGAGCAGATAGCATCGGGATTGAAATTTTTCTTCCATTCGCCCGGCGTTTTTTCCCGCGGCCGTTGCTTGACCGGCACCGGAACCAGCCGCCGCCGAAGAGTCTTGATGCGGCGATGAAACCGTATTTTCTTCTGATTAAGATATAAATCCTCGCCTCTGAGAGTCACTTCCGGGAGAGCCGAATCCTTGTCCTGATAAGGATAGGTGGAGCCCAGATCCCACACTTCATAGGAAAAATTATCGTCGGCCACGCCCCTGGCGGCGATGACGAGCTGGTAGAAGTCCGGCGTCAACTGCCCCTGGATGATGGCATAGTTCCGGGCGAACTGTCTCAAGGCGGCCAGTTGGGGGATGGTGATTCTTTCCTTATAAGTATGGGCATACCGTTCCCGGGCCTGGTTCAGCAATTCTCCTTGCAGGATCAGCCGGTCCGGGACGGCCTCGTCCGGGGATATCCCGATGTCCCGTCTCATGGCCTCGTACCGGGCGGCCAAAAAAGGAATCTCGGACATGATTTCCCGGCTCGATTCGGCATTCAGATTGGATAAGGTGACTCCTTCCCGTTTGCGTCGACCCAATGGCTGGGCCTGAGGTTGTTGGAGCAGCCGTTTTACTTCCGGATAATGATACAGGCCGAGCACGCCCAGGACCCGGTCGTACTTTTGAGACAAGACCTGGAGATGGTAGGCCATGGCCGCTTCCCGGAGTTGATCGGTCTGATCACGCGGACCAGCACCGGCATGCTCCAGATAGGCCCGGCAATAGGCATCGTGGCCGATACGGGTGATGGCGTAGGAATCGGGTAAGGCCTCCTGGTAGTGGGGATATCCGGGGGTGTCACGATCCATAAAAGTCACGGGGAGCTGATCTTCCTGGGCCAGTCTAAGGGCCTCCACCTGACCATCGGTGGGCTCCAACAGCAGAAACACGTGGCCGCCCTGGTCGGGATAGAGGATGACGGATAGGTGGGGCATCCGGGCCACCCCGGCCATCACCTGGGCCTGGATGGTAGGCGGAAATTCCACGGCCACAGCTTGCGGCCGGTAAGATTTGAACACCCTGGCCACTTCCACGGCAAATTCCATCCGACCGTGAAGGATGGGCAGCAAATAGATGTTCTCAGGATTTATCCTGGCCATTTAGACCTCAATATGGGGCGAAGAAGATGACGCCGGGCCGGCATTTTGGGAAAGTTCCGGCGGTTGATCTTGACTTATGCCGACGTCACTGGTAGTATGGTATGAAGTTCATCCGGACCGGGATGGGCCGAGAATGTTATTTCGACGCAACGAATTTATCGGGAGTAAATATATAACATAGCCAATTGGGAGGATATCATGAAAAAATATCTGTTTATGTTGCTGGCCCTGGCGTTTCTTTTTACGGCCGGCTGCGAATATTTCGACCAAAATGTTATGTACGATCGCAATCAGCCGTTACATGATCCCATGTTCCCCAATCCGGACGACGACATGCCCATGCCTAATTCCTGGTAAACAAGCCGGGGTTACACCGGACCATAGTCTAAGAAGTCTAAGACAGCAAACCGCATGGGCCGCCCCGACTTTTCCTGGTGGCCTTTGCGCTTATTTTCTTAAACCGATTTCAGATCAACGGCAAGATTGCGACTTCGGAAGACCGGGACTTGCGCCGGCCAGGGCCGGAGTCAGAAATTTATCGGCGATAGGCTGAATGAAGGCGTAAACACTGGGGTTTCCGGCAGCCACGTGGCCGGATTCAACCCCATTGCTCTGTCCATCAATATTGGAACATTTCCCGCCCCCCTCGGTAATCAATAACGATCCCGCGGCCACATCCCAGGGACACAAACAAATTTCCCAGAAACCATCCGTCCGGCCACAAGCCACGTCGGCCAGGTCCAGAGCGGCCGCGCCCGGTCTCCTGACCCCGCTGACGCCCAAGGTTATCTCCCTCAAACTTTCGAGATAGGAATCCAGGAATTCGATGTTCCGAAAGGGAATCCCGGTGCCGACCAGGGCCAGTGTGTGGTCGGTTATTTCCGAGACCCTGATGGGCCGTCCGTTTAGGGTGGCGCCCCGGCCCTTTTCCGCGGCGAACAACTCGTCCCGCTCAGGATCATAAACCGTCCCGACCATTAATTCGCCGTCTTTTTCCAAAGCGATGGACACGGCATACCGGGGAAAGCCATGAATGTAATTGGTCGTGCCGTCGAGCGGGTCAATTACCCAACGGTATCCCTCTCCGGTATCGCGGCGGGTTTCTTCGGCCATTATTTTATGAGTCGGAAACGAGGCGGTAATGGTGTCTATGATCATCCGTTCGGCGGTTAAATCCATTTCCGTGACATAGTCCATTTGTTTTTTTCGGCGAATCATCTCAGCCGAGACCCGGCCGAAATTCTCAGCCAGGTAAAACCCGGCCCGGCGGCAAGCGGCGGTAGCCACGGCCGTAAAATCTTCTAAGGGGATCATGCGCGATTATGTTCCATTGTTAGGGGGTTGACACCATTCTCCGGTGGCCGGCGGGATGTTTCCCATTGAATATCGTCCAGCCAACCGGGAGACTCGACCACGTTCGTTGGTTTACCTGTTCACTATCTAATTATTCAGTGATTCCACAGCGGGTAACATCCATGATTTCTTAGTTTAACGTAAGCAATACCTAATGTCAACCTTAACATGCCCACTTAACTGGCCGCGTTTTGGGATGGAGGTGGGTGAAGGAGGGTTGATTTTTGTGGGGTGATACTTATGGGGTGATGAGTGTTGCCGTGGTGGATAATCCGGTATGATGTTAGCAATACATAAATTAGATAATAATCATGCTAAAATTATGGCTTTAGATATATAGTATTCTAATTTCTTGTTGACAGATAGGCATGGTTGCGGTACGCATTATCAGGTAGAAAGAATATAAAGATGGGGTCATCTGGAGACCATCTAAACATAAGTTACCCCTAAGGAGGTTACACGATGTTCACTCATAAAGCAGAAACTGCGATCATTCTCGGGGCAGGTTTTTCCAAATGTGCTGAAATCCCGTTGCAGAGCGAGATGTCTGAACGTCTCCTGGATGGAAATCGAAACGATCCAGTTGATGTTGCTATAACCAATGTAC
>JADFYN010000236.1 GCA_015233055.1 Deltaproteobacteria bacterium | reverse complement strand
ATCGAAGGGGTCGGCAAGATAAATAATGAGGCCATGTTACTCTATGATCTGAACAAGTTGTTTGAGGCCGGCGAAGATTATAACCCGCCATCTGTTCAAGAACATCTTCAGGGCCAGTGATCATGACCAGGACTGAAATTCCAGATCAACTTATTTCCGATTTCAGTGACTTCATCAGCTCTATTCTCGGTCTACATTTTCCCCATAAACGTCGCCAAGAACTTGTCAGAGGGGTGACGGCGGCGGCTCAGGACTTAGGTTTTAATGATGTGTTATCGTTTATTCACCTGATCATGTCGGAAGAACTGTCTCACGAACTGCTTAATGTTCTGACCCACCACCTGACTATCGGGGAAACCTACTTTTTCAGAGACAAAAAATTATTTCAGGCTCTTGAACATCACATTATTCCTCAAATCGTTATGTCCCGCCGGGGACGGATCAGACATCTCCGGATCTGGAGCGCAGGATGTTGCACTGGTGAAGAGCCGTATTCCCTGGCCATAGCCCTTGATCAGGCCATCCCCGCCCCGAAAAACTGGAGAATCAATATCCTGGCTACCGATATCAATGAACGATTTCTCCAAAAAGCCCGCCGGGGAATATATTCAGACTGGTCGTTCCGAGCACTGCCCGATCACCTGAAACAAAAATACTTCCGCCGGGACGACGATTCCCGTTTTGAGATATCCCCCGATATCAGAAAAATGGTCTATTTCAGCCGCCTCAACCTGGTTGACCGGACCTACCCGTCCCCTCTGAGCGATACAGAAAGAATGGATGTGATCCTCTGCCGCAATGTGCTCATGTATTTCGCAGATGAACCACGCGCTCAGGTGGTTACCCGATTCTGCCGGTCGTTGGCCCCAGGTGGTTGGCTGGTGTTAAGCCCGAGTGAAGGTGATTTCGCCCGTAAATCAGGATTAGACCCGGTCAATTTTTCCGGCGTAACTGTTTTTAGAAAGACCGTCTCGGATCAGACAGATCCAGCGTGTTCTTTTGCGGCCGGCAAACTTTCTGATCAGATCCGGACAGAAAACACACGATCAAATGTAATAAAAGATTATGATGGAGGAATGCCGGATCAACTGAGGGATCGCCGCCCGCAGACGGTCAGACGGTTCGAGGAAGAGGCCGGCCGGGACGCGTTTAAACCAAGCAAGCCTGTGTATCCAGCAGATATCCAGATGGCTCTCCCGAAGGATCAACCTGTTTCCCGAAACGCACTTTCCCTGGCCGGTCAAGCCCGAGAATGTGCCGATGCCGGAAGACTAACCGAAGCCGACGACTGGTGCCGGAAAGCGATCCTGGCCGAAAAGTTGAACCCGGCGCATTACTATCTCCTGTCTTCCATCTTGCAGGAACAAGGTCTGCTTGATGAATCAATTAAGGCTTTGAAACAAGCTACTTACCTCGACCCAGGGTTTGTCCTGGCCCATGTGGCCATGGGGCATATCACCAGAGGCCTTGGCAAACTCAATGATTCTCTGAGACATTTCCAAACCGCTTTGGCGTTGCTGAAATCCATGAACGATCAAGACGTCCTACCCTATTCCGACGGTCTGACGGTTGGTCATCTGGTCAATCTGGTCCGATCAATGATTCCCGGTGAATGATTATGATGAAAAAATTTGACTATGATGATAATATGGATCAGAGCCATGGCCGAATTTGGGAAGATCTCCGGGCCCGCCTCAGAGCTGTCCAGGCCGCCGTTCTGAAGGGATTTGAACCCAACCCGGAGCAGGAAAGGGTTATTCTAAAAGAGCGCGCCAGGCGCCTGGCTCAGGAGATGACCGAACCGGAAAAAGCCCGGGACTATCTGGAAGTGGTAGGATTCTATTTAGGCCAGGAAAGATATGCCGTTGAACTAACCCACGTGGTTGAAGTCTTTCCACTTAAAGATCTGACTCCGCTGCCCCAAACGCCGCCTTTTGTCCTGGGCATTTTCAACGCCCGAGGACGAATTATCTCGGTGCTGGATATCAAGAAACTGATCGGTCTTCCTGATGTCGGACTGACCAATTTGAACCGGGTGATCGTGCTTCACGGCGACGACATGGAATTCGGCATTCTGGCCGACAGTATCATGGGGGTCAAATTGATCCCGGCCGATACCCTGCAGCCTTCCCTGCCCACCCTTACCGGGGTCAAGGCAGAGTATTTCCTGGGCGTAACCGGAGACAGGATAGTCGTCCTTGACGGAAAAAAGATATTGACGGATCCCAAAATCATCATTCATGAAAAAATTTAATCCGGCTTGCGGGTTGAACACATTCTGCGCCGGCTTTTTCACCCGGTTGAACCAGGAATGTGAAATTAAAATTTCAGACGGCCATGCCTGTCGAACACGGTCGAACCATAATCGAAATAAAGGAGAAGGATAACATGATCCAGAGGTTGAACTTACGGGCCAAAATCGCCGGCGGCTTTGGGTTGGTGATTCTTTTGTTCGCGGTTTCTTCCCAGGTGTCCTGGCATGGATTGGGCAATATGACGGCCGGGTTCGAGTCATATCGGGATATGGCCAGAAAAACAAACATATGCACTCGTCTCCAGGCTGAAGCGCTCAACGCCCAGGTCAACGTCAAGGACTATGTCATCACGGAGAATGAAACTCATATTCAACATTACAAAGAACATCTCAAAAAGATTAATGACCTCATTCGTGAAGCAAAGAGTGAATTGAAAAACCCGGCCCTGCTGGCTAAGGCCGCCGCGGTCGAGGAAAAACTCAACGAAAATACAAAGGTTCTGGACGCTGTGGTAACTTTGTCGAGACAGTCCAAAGAGCGGCTGACCACTGCGGCCACCCATGGTTCAGAGATCGAAAAATATATTGCCGACCTTATGTCCTCTGCCCTTAAGAACAAAGACCAGGCCACCGTCTTCTCCTGTAGCCAGGTGTTGCGTCATTTTTTGTTAACCAGGTTCCACGCGGTCAAATTCATCGATTCCGGGGATCAGAAGGAAGCAGATCTTAGTCACGCCGAACTGACAAAAGCCAATGAGTACCTCGACCAGCTTGAAAAAGCGGCGGACACCCCCAGCCGTCGGGAAGCATTGACCAGGATATTCCAAACATTAAAGGAATACACCACTGTCTTGGAGTCGCTGCTTAAGGTTACGATTGATAAGAACATGCTGGCTAAAGATACCCAACTTCATATTGGAGACAGTATCGAAGAAAACCTCAAAGACCTCAGGATCTCGTTCAAGAAAGAACAGGATGAACTGGGAGTGAAACTACACGAGGAAAATGACCATACATTACGACTGGTCGCCATCTCCAGCACCATTGCCGGATTCTGCGGGATATTCTTGGCTGTTTTCCTGTCTCTGATGGTGACCAGGCCGATCAGGCAAGTGGTGGCCGGGATGAAAGACGTGGTTGAAGGCGAAGGCGATCTGACGGCCAGGCTGAAAGTGACCAGCCAAGATGAGGTGGGCGCCCTGGCTCATTGGTTTAACAAGTTTTTGGAAAACCTTCAAGAAATAATAAAGAACATTACGTTCGACTCCGGTGAGGTGGCCGAATCATCCCGCCAAATTTCGGCCACGGCAACTCAACTGAGTGCCAATGCCGCAGAATCATCCACCTCTTTGACCGAAATGACCACTGCAGCCGAAGAACTAAGGCATACGGCTCAGCTTTCTAATGATAAAGCAGAACAGGTCATGACCAGATCGGAACGGGTGGCGCAAATTGCGGACAGCGGCCGAAAAGCCACCCTGGAGGCAGCCGACGGAATGAAACATATCGCCGATGAAATGGAATATGTCGCTGAAAGTATAATGAAACTGAGTGAACAAACCCAGAGTATCGGGGAAATCATCAGCACGGTAAACGACCTGGCCGATCAATCCAATCTCCTCTCGGTCAATGCTTCTATTGAAGCAGCCAAGGCCGGAGAGCACGGCAAAGGCTTTTCCGTGGTCGCTCAGGAGGTAAAATCCCTGGCGGAAAGATCAAAAGAAGCCACTACCCAGGTCAAAAACATATTGGGCGATATTCAAAAAGCCACCAGTGCCGCCATCATGGCCACGGAACGCGGGAGTAAAGCAGTGGAAGCCGGAGTGAGCTTATCGTCACAGGCCGGCCAGGCCATAGAATCATTGGCCGGTAATTTGGCCGAATCGGCTCAAAGCGCCATCCAAATCGCCGCTTCAAGTAGAGAGCAATTGGCCGGGATGGATCAATTATCCATCGCCATAGACAACATCAAAGAAGCCGGGATCCAAAACGTCGATGTCGCCAGAAATTTAGAAAGCGCCATCAGAAGTTTAGAAGAAATGGGGCGGCATCTTCGAAATCTGGCCGGCAGATTCAAAGTCTAAATCGCTGGTTACTGGGTACTCTTTGCAGGTTCATGGTTGCTGGTCAACGTAATTGACTTAAGGAAAAATTTTTCGTTGATGATAGCTCCTCTAAAGCCCCGAAGGGGCGCACTAGGTTAGCCCAGGGCAACGCCCTGGGAAATACGGCAGGTTACGTGTTAGCGGGATGGGCAGGAGGTCGGCCGGCTCCCAAAGTCATCTCCTTTGATGGGATATCCGGCTACGGCTGAAGTGCCAAGGATTTTATGTGGGCATTATAGGTTATTTTGTATAGTTTTAGCCCATACCCAGGGCGCTGCCCTGGGCTAACCTAGCGCGCCCCTTCGGGGCTTGATTGGAATTGACTGTTCTATAAAAATTAGCACGATTGTCCGCCGCTTAAGTCAACGATATTGACAAGCAACCAGTAACAATAGCTCTCAAAATCGTCACTTATGACGGTATCATGTATATTCAGTCTACTCGTTGGATTATTCCGGGCCGTAGGGACTGCTATGAATGAAGAAGAATTCCTGATAAAACTCCGCGCCGCGTTCAAGGCCGAAGCAGAAGAACGTCTCAATGCCATGGCCTCTTGCTTGATGGAGTATGAGACCTCCTCTGATCAGGAAAGACAACAAACACTCATCGAAGAGGTGTTTCGAGAAGCCCATAGCCTCAAGGGCGCGGCTCGGACGGTTAATCTTGGGGATATCGAGAACATATGTCAGGCCATTGAAAGTGTATTTGCCTTATTGAGAAAAGGCGAGCTACAACTATCGCCTGAGATATTTGACGTCCTTCACTTATCTCTGGATATTATCAATCTCCTGCTCACCGAATCCGCCTCCGGCCAGGCTGCCCCGGAACCGGCTCGGATATCTTCACTTATCCTCCAGATCGAACAGCTCAAAAAGCCGAAAGAGACCCCTCCCTTTTCGCCTCCGGACCTGCGGCCGACTGATTCGCCTAAAATCATAAGTCTATCTGATCAAGAAACAAACAGCGAACAACCCCAAAATGAATGGCCCTCAGTTGACTCTTGCCAACTGGCGCCCGATCCTCCCGATCAGCCCAAATCCGATCTCTGGATCCAATCTTGCCAGGCCAAGCCATTGGTCTCCGAGACAGTCAGAATATCTGCGGCTAAACTATATTCTCTGAGAATAAAAGCGGAAGAGTTGATTGCCCTGAAAATTGCCGCCAATCAACAG
>JADFYN010000235.1:3600-5573 GCA_015233055.1 Deltaproteobacteria bacterium | reverse complement strand
CTTTCATCGATCCGCCCAAGGAGTCGGCCGCGGAAGCCCTCAAGCTGCTGCGGGGGGCCGGGGTCCGGGTCAAGGTGGTCACCGGCGACAACGGCCTGGTTACCGAAAAGGTTTGCCGGGATGTGGGCCTGACGGTCATCCGGCTGGTCACCGGGGCGCAACTCTCAAAGATGTTACCCAAACAGTTTTCCCTGGTGGTGGAAGAGGCCAATGTTTTCGTTAAGGTTTCTCCGATGCAGAAGGAGCAGATTGTCCGGGAGCTGCGTCGCCTCGGCCATGTGGTGGGATTCGTGGGGGACGGGGTCAATGATGCGCCGGCTCTCAAAGCGGCCGACGTCGGGATTTCCGTGGATTCGGCCGTTGACGTGGCCAAAGAGGCTGCGGATATCGTACTTCTCGAAAAAAACCTGTTGATCCTCGAAGAAGGGATCATCGAAGGCCGGAAGGTCTTTGCCAACATCATCAAATACATCCGGATGGGGGCCAGCTCCAACTTCGGCAACATGTTCAGCGTGGTCGGGGCCGCCTATCTGCTGCCGTTCTTGCCCATGCTTCCGGTCCAGGTCCTGACCAACAATCTGCTCTATGATTTTTCCCAGACCGGAATCCCCATGGACAACGTGGATGAGGAGGCCATCGTCAAGCCTCTCCAGTGGAACATCAGCAATGTCAAGCGGTTCATGGTCTTTATCGGACCGGTCAGCTCCATTTTCGACTACGCCACCTTCGCCTTGATGTGGTTCTTTTTTCACTGCAACGCCTATTCCGATGCCGCCCTGGGAGACCAGTCGAAAGTGGCCCTGGCTAGCCTTTTCCAGACCGGCTGGTTTGTGGAATCGCTGCTGACCCAGACGCTGATCGTCCACATCATCAGGACCCGGCGGATACCCTTTTTTCAGAGCCGGGCTTCCGTGCATCTAATGCTGACCACCATGATCATCATGGGCATCGGGGCCTGGTTGCCCTATTCGCCCTTTGCCGCATCGCTTGGCCTGGTGGCCTTGCCGCCCATCTATTGGGCCTGGATCGCGAGCTTTCTGTTGTCCTACGCCGTGTTGACGCACGTCATAAAAACTTGGTTTTTCAAACGTTTCGGAGGTGATTGATCATGGATAGTTTGCTCGATGCCTTGCAAGAAGGCAGATTGATCGAACTGGTTGACGATAATAAAGAAGACGCCCTGCAGTTCCTGGCTCACATTATCGAGGCCATTCCCTCTCTTCCGGCCGGCACCGATGTGGTGGAGCGGGTTTTGGCCAGAGAGCGGACCGCCAATTCCACCCTGGGCAAGGGTTGGGCCTGCCCTCACGTCCGAGTCCCGTTTGAAGAAGACCTTATCTGCGTGGTCGGCTGGAGTCCGACCGGGATCGATTACGGCGCCCCGGATGGAATCCCGATATCAATTGTGGTCATGTATCTGGTTCCGGAAAACCAGCGGAATCATTTTTTGCGGGAAGCCTCGATGCTGGCCAAGGCTTTAGGCGTGTATCCAGGGTTGGAAAAACTGGGTCCGGCCGCGGAGCTGAACGAGGTTCGGGAGCATCTCCTGGATCTGATCAGCTCCTCCATGGAAACCGTTGGTCCCGATACCAGGGCGCGCATGATTCAACTCCAGGCCAGACAGAGCGTGGCGGCCATCCCGTCCTATGACCTGGCCCACCTGATCGTGGAACCGGCCACTATTATCACCGGCCCGGGGATGAAGCACATCGTGCTGGCTCAAGACCGTCATCTGGTGGAATACCTTGACTCGGCAACCGGCTTGGTGGAGAGGATCTCGGCTGACCGAATGTACCAAAACGGCGGCTGGCGGATTCTGAAACGGAGCGAAGTCACCTATCAGGGCGATCGGGTGTTGTACGATTGCCTGGCCATAAAAGCGGCCCCCGGCGCTCCGCCTATGATCAAGTGACGGCAGGGTATCCGGTAGATTATACAAAAGGAAAGGCATGCGATATGGAACCCCGGGCTCG
>JADFYN010000235.1:0-3533 GCA_015233055.1 Deltaproteobacteria bacterium | reverse complement strand
AACGGCCACATCCTGGCCATGGCCGGGGCTAGCCGCCGGCACAACCAAATCACGTTCAATCTTGCCGTTGCACTGGGCGGGCAACTCAGGGGGCGGCCTTGTGTCGCCTATGTCAACGACATGCGGGTCAAAGTCAGCACCACCGGCTTGTACACTTACCCGGACGTGGTAGCCCTCTGCGGAGAACCGGACTTTGAAGACAACCATATGGACACGTTGCTTAATCCCATGGTGATTGTGGAAGTGTTGTCAGACTCAACCGAAGCCTACGACCGCGGTGCAAAATTCGCCCATTATCGCCGGCTTCCCTCGCTTATGGAATACGTCCTCATCGCTCAGGACAAGGGGTGTGTCGAGCATTATGTCCGGCAAGGAAAACAGTGGCTGCTGTCCGAAGTTGACGGCTTAGACGGAACTATCCGGTTGGATTCCATCTGTTGTAGCTTGTCATTGGAAGAAATTTACGATAAGATAAAGTTTCCCGACCAGGATAGAGCAACGAGTAACATGCAACCCGCATAGGTGCGGCCATGAAAATAGTATTAATCATCGGATCGGGCGGGCTGATCGACGAGTAAGAAAGACGAGGGAAAAAATCTAGGCGCCGAAGATTAAGGGCTTTCTTTTTCAAGATAAGTAAGTTAAAATAGAAATAGATGTTAGGGAGGAATAGTATGGAGACCTTGACTTTGAAGCTAAGCGACTCTGCTTCGGAGGCAGTCAGACGATTTTTGAAGACCTTGCCGGCCGAAGAGGTCGAATTGGTTTCATCTGATTCTGATGACCAGTCCTATCTTTGGACCAAGGAATGGCAGGAGGGAGAAGCTTTGGTAGATAGGGAAATTGCTGAAGGAAATTTAATCGGCCCTTTTGATAATGTAGATGAGATGATGAAATCTTTTAAGAAATTGCGGAAATGAAATACCTTTACAGCAAATATTTTGTTCGGGATTATGATCGATTACCGCTACATATTCAGGAGCAGCTGATAAGCAACTCAAATTTCTTTTAGTAAACCCCCGCCATCCATCTCTGAGGTTGAAGAAGATGGAGAGAAAAGAAGAAATTTGGGAGTGTCGAGTAAGCGAAGGTTATCGCTTCACCTTTGAAATAAGAGGGGAGTTTTATATTTTAAGGAAAGCCGGCAAACACGATGTCCTAAAAAAACCCTAAATACTCTGCTGAATATCCTACCCCGTGTCACCAAAGCTCTCAGCTTATGATATTAATCGACCGTAATAACAAACTGACGCCGAGCAACCAAACCCATCCGGGGGGCCTGATTGTCTGATTTAACAAATAGTCACGACCACTTCTTTAAGGGCATCTTCTCCGTTAAGGCGGAGGCTGAGGATTTTCTGAGCAACTACTTGCCGGAAGAGGTGGCCGGACTGCTGAAGCTGGATACGCTGGAACTGGGCAAGGATACTTACGTTGATCCGGAACTCCGGGAGAGCCTGTCCGATCTGGTCTACCGGGTGGAGACAACGTCTGCCGGGCCGGCCGTAGTTTACATTCTCTTTGAGCACAAAAGTCGTCCGGAACCATTGATCGCCTTTTATCTCTTGCGCTACATGGTCAAGATGTGGGGACAGTTCATCGAACAAGGTTGGAAGGCCCCCCTGCCGCCGATCATCCCGTTGGTCTTTTATCATGGTCCGGCCAGGTGGGAATTGGACCGGAGGTTTCAGGGACTGGTCGCCCATCATCCGGCCCTGCAATCATTCTTGCCCGATTTTCAGTTTCTGTTTTATGACCTGGGGCCGCATCAGACCGAGGAGATCAGGGGCCGGTTCCGACTCCAGGCAGCTTTGCTAATGCTGTGTTTAATCTTTCATCCGAACCTGAGATATCGGATTCGAGAGATCTTGGAACGGCTGGGCCGGCTTGAATGGCCGGAAGATGCCGATTTATTTAGAAAAGTAGTGCACTATATCGAAGCAAATTCGGACAAAATCAGTGAGCTGGATTTAAGCCAAGCCGTGCATGATGTTTACGGCGATATAAAGGAGGATGCCATGCCTGGTTTTATGCAGACCTGGGTTGAGAAAGGGGTCCAAAAAGGTCGACAAGAAGGCCTACAAGAGGGCCGACAAGAGGGCCGACAAGAGGGCTCGTTGGCTGATGCTCGGGAGTCGGTGGTCGATATTCTGGAGTCACGTTTTGGGGCCGTACCTTCGCCGCTGGCCGCTCTGATCAATCAGCTAGACGATCTGGCCGTGCTGAAGATGCTGCGGAAAAAGGCGGTCACGGTCGAGACCATGGATAACTTCAGAGTAATCCTGGGACAAATCAAGGGGAACTGATGCTGAACTTAGACGCCGGGGCTCATCCTTGATGACCGGCCGGGAAAACATCTTCTTTTCCTGGCCATGGCCGGAGCGATTCGGTTGACCTCCATCGATTGTTACTTGTCGCTCAACGACATTGATTTGTCGCTTCAAGCTATCTACGACAAGGTAGAATTTCCAAATTCAGACGGACTAACCGGAAGAACTAAAAATTTGAAGCAGGAGCTGCAACATGAAAATAGTGTTAATCACCGGATCGGGCGGACTTATCGGAGGCGAGTCGGTAGAGTTTTTTTTCGATAAATTCGATCTGGTGATCGGCCTGGATAATGACATGAGGCAGGTGTTTTTCGGGGCGGAGGCGTCCACCGCCTGGAACGTCCGCCGGTTGACGGAGAATATCCCCAACTATCGGCATCATCAGATTGATATCCGCGAAACTCCGGCCGTTGAAGCCATCTTTGCCGAATATCAAGCAGACATCGCCCTAGTTGTCCATACCGCCGCCCAGCCCAGTCACGATTGGGCCGCCCGCGAGCCGTTCACCGACTTTACGGTCAATGCCAACGGCACCCTGAACATGCTGGAAATGACCCGGAAATACTGCCCCGAGGCGGTGTTTATCTTCACCTCCACCAACAAAGTCTACGGCGACACCCCCAATGACCTGCCCCTGGTCGAACTCCCGACCAGATGGGAAATCGACCCCGGTCATCCCTATTACGAGCACGGCATCGACGAAAACATGAGCATCGATCACACAACGCACTCCCTCTTTGGGGCGAGCAAAGTGGCGGCCGACGTCCTGACCCAGGAATACGGACGATATTTCGGAATGAAAACGGCCTGCTTCCGGGGCGGTTGCCTTACCGGACCAAAACACAGCGGGGCCATGCTTCACGGCTTTTTGAGCTATCTGATGAAATGCGCCGTTACCGGAGAGCCTTACACCGTGTATGGGTATAAAGGGAAACAGGTCCGGGATAATATCCACGCCTGGGACTTAGTCAACATGTTCTGGCATTTTTATCTTAATCCCCGGTGCGGCGAAGCCTACAACGCCGGCGGCTCCCGGCATTCCAATTGCTCCATGCTCGAGGCCGTCACCCGGTGCGAGCAAATCACC
The DNA here is from genome assembly GCA_015233055.1 of Deltaproteobacteria bacterium. GTDB lineage: Bacteria > Desulfobacterota > JADFXK01 > JADFXK01 > JADFXK01 > JADFXK01. The sequence continues at coordinate 116 of JADFYN010000235.1, read as the reverse complement.
GGCCGGAAAATGAACGCCACCTATACCGAGACCAACCGGATCGGCGATCACATCTGGTACATCAGCGACGTGCGCAAGTTTAAAGCCCATTATCCCGGTTGGGATTTCAAGTATGG
>JADFYN010000234.1 GCA_015233055.1 Deltaproteobacteria bacterium | reverse complement strand
GCTTTACTGGCCCAGGGCCGGACTGACCAGGCCATCCGACGTTTTTCCGAGGCGCTCAAGTTAGCTCCGGATTTCGCCCAGGCCCGCCGCAGCCTGGAAGAGGCATTGAAGCAGCCTTGAATCCAATGCCTTAGCGAATACGGCCGGTTGAGGTTTAACTTCTTGCCTTCCCGGCTGATGACGGGTAAAATTAAAAAAGAGAGAACTGTGCCCCGAAAATGAGAGGAGCATCTTAGGCTGAAGGACTTTACGCTGGAGTATTGTATTGATGATGGCTGGTATGTCGGCCGACTCAAGGAAGTCCCGGGAGTATTCAGCCAGGGAGAGACCATAGAGGAGCTGGAAAGGAACATTCGCGAGGTCTATCAACTTATGACGGATGAGGCCGGGTTCGCCCCCGGCGGTGAAGTCTACCAGAAGGAAATTCGGGTAGAAGCGTGAATAGTCATAAATGGATCAGAGAGATGAGTGAAGGATTAATATGGGGAAAAATTTGGAAGAGATAAAGGGGCTGCTGGCGGCCCATCGGAACGACCTGGAGATGCAGCATAAGGTTAGGCGAATAGGTGTCTTTGGGTCATTTGTTAGAGGTGAGGCAACGGATCAAAGTGATATAGATATCCTGGTTGAATTTGGTGAAGTCACAGATTTGTTTGAATTTATTGATGTTGGTGATTATCTGGAAAGCATTCTCCACCGTAAAGTCGACCTGGTTACCAAGGGCGCATTGAAGCCATTTCTGAAAGACAAAATTCTTAACGAAGTTATTTATGTTTAACCGAAATTTTAGATTATTTCTGGAAGAAGATACCTGCCTTTTGAAAACTTCCGGGCTTGGATCTGATAAGAAAGGCGCACTGAACTGAATGTCCGCATCAAGAAGCATGTTTAAGCCTTTTATCCTGGCCCTGATGGCTTTTCTTTGTCTTATGACTGCCGCCCCGGTTCAGGCCGAGCGGTTTAAGGTAAAGTTGGAGCGGGTCGGGTTCAATTTGTATCGAGACACCCTTTCCGGGCTGTATATTAAGACGCGTTTTTGTTTTGAGGTCTCCGTGGGTGAGCCGGCGATACTCCAATATGACCGTCCCTACGGCAATAACAAGCTGCTTTTTGTAAACCGAACCACCTGTGACGTAGAAAAGGTCATACAGCTTAAAGATAAATAAACCCTGCGCCCCATCGTTTACCGTCCTTCCAAGACCTGACGAATCAGTTTGGCCAGGTGCATCATATCCATTGGTTTCAACAGAAATCCTCTCACCCCTATGTCCCTGGCCCGCTCTTCATTGACGGCGTCGCTAAATCCAGTGCAAAGGATTATAGGAATATTGGGACGAAGGCTCAAGATCTCTCGGGCCAGTTTGTCCCCCGTCATATTGGGCATGGCCATATCGGTAATGATTAAGTCAAAATGCGCGGGTTGGGCCATGAACGCGCCCAGCGCTTCCACCCCGCCGGTCTTGGCTGTAACCTGGTAACCCAATCGTTCCAAGATCTTTTTGCCGGTGTCGAGCAACCCCGGTTCATCATCTACGAGCAGAATGGTCTCGGTCCCTCTGGGGATGGTTTCACCGTTGTTATCCGCTGATTCAGGTCGGTCCTGTATCGTCGGCAGCAAGATGTTAAAGGCTGACCCCTGTCCCGGTACGCTGTAGACGTTGATGGCTCCGCCATGATTATTGACTATGCCGTGGACGATGGCCAGGCCCATCCCGGTTCCCTTGCCCAGTTCCTTGGTGGTAAAGAACGGATCAAAGATTCTCTCCAAGAGGGCGCTGTCCATGCCTTGTCCGGTATCACTTACGGTTAGTTTAAGATATGGTCCTGGTTTCAGGTTGAGATATCTGGCTGCGGAATCGCTGTCAAGAAAGAACTCGCTGAGCTTTATACCTAATATTCCGCCATCTTCCGACATGGCATGGGCGGCGTTGGTGCACAGATTGATCAACACCTGATGGATTTGGGTGGGGTCACCCAAGATATTCAATTCCTTGGCTGATATTTCTTGTTCAATAATGATGTTAGCCGGCAAGGAAGCCCGAATCAGCTTTATGCTCTCTTTCAAGATTGACGTAATTTCAAATGGTTTCTTTTCCTGCTCAGTTTGGCGGCTAATGGTCAGTATTTGTTTGACCAAATCCCTGGCTCTCTTCCCGGCCTTAAGTATTTCTTCTAAAAATTCCGGGTTTGCTTCACCGGATTTGGCGTCATCCAAGGCCAATTGGGTATATCCAAAGATGGACCCGAGAATATTATTGAAATCGTGGGCGATCCCTCCGGCCAGCGTGCCGATGGCTTCCATCTTTTGGGCCTGGCGCAGTTGCCCCTTCAGTTTCTTTCGATCTTTCTCCGCTCGCCTCCGGTCGGTAATGTCACGAGCCGCGGCGTAGATCAAGCCGGTCGGATCTGGGGAAGACCGCCATTCTATCCATCGGTAAGAACCGTCTTTGCAGCGATAACGGTTAACGAAGTCATAAATTTCTTCTTGGGCGGACAGCCTGTCTATCGCCCCGAGCGTGGATTCCATGTCCTCTGGATGAACAAAATCCAAAAACTTTTTTCCTTCCAGTTCTTCCCGGGTGTAGCCGAGGGATTTTTCCCAGGCCGGATTGACGCGTCGAAAGAACCCCTGGGTGTCTGCAATACAAAGCAAATCCATGATGAGAGAGAAGAAGCGGTCGAGCTCTTCGGTTTTGTTGTGTAGGGCGATTTCCGCCAGTTTTCGTTCAGTGGTATCGCGAAAGACCAGGACAACACCCAGAAGAACTCCATTTTCATCCAGGATGGGGGCGGCGCTATCGGCAATAATCATCTCCGCGCCGCTTTTGCCGATCAACACGGTATGGTTGGCCAATGTGATAATCCGGCCGCTTTTTAGGACCTTGCTCACCGGGTCTTCGCAAACTTCTCTGGTAATTTCATTGATGATATGGAAAACCTGGGTCAATGGCCGGCCAATCGCCTCTTCCTCAGGCCAGTCGGTCAGATTTTCCGCCACCCGATTAAGGACGGTCACATTACCCGCCAGGTCGGTCCCGATGACTCCATCGCCGATGGAATTCAAGGTAACGGCCAGTCGTTCCTTCTCCGCGGCCAGGGCCTGTTCCGCCTCTTTTTGGCTGGTGACATCCTCCACAATTCCCATGGCGCCGTAAGAAGCTCCGTCTACATAGGGGATCTGCTGGAAAACAGCCCGGATCGGAGTAACTTTTCCGCTTGTGACGGAAAGGTAGTTCCCCTCGTAATACCCTAACTTGCCGTCCAAAGCATCCTTGACCGCTTGAAGCATCTGATGATCTTGTATTTTTTCGAGAGCGTTGAAACCGATGAGACGTTCCCGTGGACCGCCCATCATATCGGCAAATTTTTGATTGGAGGCCAACTGGATGCCGTTATGGTCGAAATGCACGATGCCGATCGGGGCATGGTCAAAAAGCAATCGATATCTTTCTTCACTTTTGAGCAATGCGTCTTCTGCCTGCTTGCGGTCGGTGATATCGATGTACACGGCCTGGATGGAGATTTCCCCCCGATAGTCGGCCCGGCCGGCGAATACTTCCACCCACCGCACTGCGCCGTTTTTCCGGATAATTTTAAACTGATAATTGGGGATCGCTTTTCCGTCTGACCGACGATCGCGATAATATTGCCTGACCATATCCCGATCATCCGGATGCACCAATTTCCACTTATCATCTCCGGAAAGAGACCGCGCTTCATCCGTCGTGTAACCAAAGATTTCAGTCCATTTGGGGTTGACAAAGACGATCCGGGAAGGGTTGCCCTGAAAGATGGCGATGCCTTGAAGCGATTGTTCGCAGAGGATTCTGAAGCTTTCCTCCGCTCGTTTCCGTTCGACCATGGTGCCGAGTAATTTAGCCGAGTTGAGGAGGCGGTCCTTGGCCACGGCGATGATAAACGGGGGACGGGTTTCGTATAGCCGGGCCGCGGAGCGAAGTTCCTCCATATCGACGCCATACGTAGATGAGATTTTCCGTAACTTCTCGGGGTCTCTGGGTGGATCACCGTAGCCGAAGTTTATGGCACCGGCCACTTCCGTACCAGCCCAAATCGGGACGCCATAAATACGAATCCCGCCCCGGCATTCGATATCCACGGGTTGCCCAGTTTCGATACAAACCTTGGCCGACTCGGTCCAGCACGATTCATGACAGTGCCACCGGCCGCTTTTCAGGGCTTCCGCGTGGCCAATTTGGCCGCATAACCGTCGGGATGCCTGATCCAGCAACCGACACCACCCTGAAGAGACCGGGGATAAGGCATAATCACCGTTTTTTTCCATAATGGCTGACGAAGTGCCCAATAATTTTAGATAATCACTAACAGTTTCAAAAAGAATATCTTTTCCCACTGCACCCAACAATAACCGGCCGGTGTTTAACTCATCCAGCCGGCCATAGGCTGGATCCAATTCTGTGAGTTTAGATTCAGGAGTGACATCTTTAGTCATGAGCCACTCAATCCGGCGGAGAGCGGTTAAGGATTGTCGGCGCCACCAGGTCAGCACCCACATGTTGCCCATAACTATGATCATCAGGGTGAATCCCGTCATCCACCAGGCCCGTTCCCGAATCGCGGCGTAAGCTTCCGCCTGATCCATTTTGGCCACCATGAACCAGGGAGAGTCAGGGACCCGCCGTAATGCGGCCAGGACCGGCACCCCTCGATAATCAATCCCTTCCACGGCTCCTTCAATGCCCCGGGCGACCATGGCCGCCGGGAGTTGCTCTTCAGTTGCGGGGAGCTTTAAATTGAGGGCGGCGTTCTTCCGGAATCTTAATTCATTTACGTAAACAACATGTTCACCATTGCGTCTGATGAGCTGTGTCTCCGCCGTATTAGAAGGGGTGGGCCATGACTGGATGAGAGGATAAAGAAACAGGACTGGATCGATCCGGAACAGCAGCACCCCGACTATCCGGCCGCCGGCTTCATCTGTAACCGTTAACGGGGACAGAAGATCAATAAAAATCTTTGGATCAGGCCCGCTTTTAATCCGTTGGAGAGAAGAAAAAATAGTCGTGCCACTTTTAAATACTTCCGAGGTTAACTTCAACGATAAGTCACCCACGGGTTCATTGTCCGGCCTGCTGGAAAGCCGGACTGTTTGTTTGGGATCAATAACATAAATATTGTGATAACGATTGGTCTGTTGCAGGATATTCAGCCGCCGATGTATACGGGACCGGTTTTCGTCTAGGGGAGCCCCATCCTGCAACCAAAGTTCCACAGCCCGGGCCAGAAAAGACTCCTTTCCAGCCACGACGGCGTCATCTCTTTTTTCGGATCGCCAATTAACAATCTGGGACACTTTAAGATCAGCCACCGTCATCAGCTCTTTATGGATATATTTTTTAATGGATTTCTTTTGATAGTTGAAGACTAGATACCCGGCCCCGCCGATGACCAAAGTCAACAGGAGAAGTAATGGTATGGCGGCCCCAAAGAAACTCTGGTCGACTTCCTGGCTGATATAGATAGACGGGACCTGGCCTGCTATCGGTTGATCATGGCGGCTGAGGCGGCCATCGGCATTTGCCTCCATCTTGCCGCAAAGGTATTAAAAAA
>JADFYN010000233.1 GCA_015233055.1 Deltaproteobacteria bacterium | reverse complement strand
AATGAACTATTTTAAAACATTAGAGCGATCGTCCGGTCTTTAAGCCAATGACATTGGGTTACGTGTTTCGTGTTTCGGGTTGCGGGGTCCGAGTTGAACTGTGCGCGATAAGGCGAACAAGCATATCTTTCTCATGGAAATATTAGATCAATTTGGCCCCATAGATGGTTTCCATCCGTTTCAGGGAGTAATCGTGGGCCGCCGGATCAAAATCTGCCACAGCGTCGGCAAAGACATAAGTAGGATAATCGCGCTGCCTTAGATCCGACACTGTCTCGATAATGCAGATAGAGGTGCAAACCCCGGCCAGGTATGCCTCTTTTACCCCTTCTCTCAAAAGAACTTGCTCTAAATTGGTACCAAAAAAGGAGCTGTATCTGGTCTTAAACACGATCTGGTCACCCGGTTGGGGAGCCAGGGCCGGAATGACTTCCGCACCCCATTGACCCTTGATGGCATGGGCGGGAAACATATTAAATTCCAGGTCATCCTCGGCGTGGGCGTCGCAAATGAAGATAATCAGGGCGCCTTGCCGGCGCATCGCTTCGATCCTGTTTTTGACCGGCTCAATAATGTCTTCTCCCGTCGGGCCGAGGTAGAGCGTCCCCTGGGGATCGATGAAATCATTAAGCATATCTGTAATGATAAACGCTTTATCCGGCATGTCCGTTTCTCCTGAAGATATTTCCGATAGGGACCATTTGGTGTTGCCAACAAAAGAGTTCTTATGTTATACGTTTTCAGCTAGTTTGTCAATTAAGCATTCAAGCGGAAGACCAGTCGGCGGCTTCTTCGGTGATCAAACGGAGTGACATATGGCTTCAAAGATGACGGCAGAACAATTGAGGGCAATCTTTCGGCCGGACCAAGAGCTGAGCCTGGTCTTGGATCGCGATCAGCAAAGGACCATGCTGGATGTCCGGGAATCCAAAGTGTACGGGCTGGAGGAACACCGGTTAATCATCGCCCAGACAAATCCCCCCCTGGCCTGGAGTATGGTCAAACGGGAGCTGGAAGTGACTCTGTTGATTAGCCGGATTTCCGAAGGTGGATACGTGATCAAAAGAATCGGGTTTAAATCGACCGTACTGGACTTGCCGGAGAAACTTGAAACGACCAGACAGGTGGCATTGCCGGCCATCTGCATGACCCTGCCCCAGAGCGTTTACCCCACCGACTTACGCTTCAACTCCAGGTATGACTTGCCCAGCCTGCTCCCGATTGAGGTGGTGCAATGCTCCCAAACCGGAGTGTCCATGCCTCAAAGCCCCGTCTATCGAGTCCAGAATCTATCTGAAGGCGGCATGCTGCTGTCCTATCGGATGCTCTCCCCGGCTAAGGCCCCGGTGATGGGCGAGGTCGCCTACTATTCTTGCAGCGTAGATAAGCGGCCTCCGTTCCAGTTTCAGGCCCAGGTTGTCCGCCTCCAGCCCCTGGATCGGCTGGATTTGTTGAATTTTATGGCCATCAAATTCCTCGGTCTGGACGGTCGGCCCAAAAAACACATCACCGAGACCATCGAAGATATCAACCAACTGGAGGCATCCTTCGTCTTTCCGGATCAGGTCAAATTTGAATTATAGGCCCAGGTTCAGTCAGCTCAAATCAACTGATCCGGGTTCAATCCGGTTAGCTCCGGCAAGACGAAGAGGCCGTTTTTTCGGATCAGGGCGCCGTCGAAATGAATCTCTCCGCCACCGTACAGTTCGGTTTGGATTAGAACCATGTCCCAGTGGATTTGAGACCGGTTACCGTTGTCGGCTTGTTCGTAAGCCTGGCCCGGTGTGAAATGAATAGAGCCGGCGATTTTCTCATCGAACAGAATGTCCCGCATGGGCTGGGTGATGTGCGGGTTAAAGCCAAAGGCGAACTCACCCACATACCTGGCCCCTTCGTCGGAATCGAGAATCTGATTCAGCCTGGTTGTTTCCGCGGCTGTTCCGGCCGTAGCCCGGACTACCCGGCCATCCTTGAACTCAAGCTGAATGTTGTTAAAAGAGCTGCCCTGGAATATGGTCGGGGCGTTATACTGAATGGTTCCGTTCACCGAGTTTTTGACCGGGGCGGTGTAGACCTCGCCGTCCGGGATATTCCGCAGACCGTCGCATTTTCGGCAGGGTATGTCTTTGATGGAAAAGGACAGGTTGGTGCCCGGTCCGGTGATCAGGACCTGGTCCGTCCGGTCCAGCAATTGGGCCAATGGATCCATGGCCCGGGACATCTTGGCGTAATCCAGGGTGCAGACCTTGAAATAGAAATCTTCAAATGCCTCGGTGCTCATGTTGGCCTGCTGAGCCATTCCCGGCGTGGGCCAGCGGGTGACGACCCATTTGGTGTGTTTGACGCGTTGCTCGGAATGGACCGGCTTGCTGTAGAATTTATTGGCGATGTTTAGCTTTTCCTGGTCGATATCGGACATTTCAGAAATATTGTGGCTGCCCCGCAGGCCAATGTAGGCGTTCATCTTCTTCATCCGGTACAGCTCGATGTCGCCCCATTCTTTCATCCATTCTTCCGAGGCCGCGTTATACAGGCTGCGCATAACCCGGTTCTGTCGAATCTCCACGTAGGGAGTCCCCCCGGCCCGCAGAACTTCATTGACCAGCAAGATGATGAAGTCTTCCGGTAGGTCGAAGGCCTCGATCAAGACCCGCTCCCCGGCCTGAACCTTGCACGAGTAATTCACCAGCACTTCAGCCAGCCTGGCCATTCGAGGATCAATCATATGGTCTCCTTTGTCAATGTTCCCTGAATGGAACAAAAAGAGTTGATCAGGTTATCTGGCCCGGACGCTGTCTGAGATCTGCCGGGTCAGGGAGTAGACCTGTTCGGCCTGGTCCAGGGACAAGGTCCCGGTGCCGCAAGCCGGGGTGATGAACATTCGTTCATAAATCAAATCCTGGTCCAATCCCTTCGCCGTGAGGCCGGCCACGCCTGCAGTCAGACGTTGCAGCAGAAATGCCGCGTCCATGTCCATCACCTCCGGCACGTTGGGCACAATCCCCCAGGCCAGGGCCCCGCCCCGGTCAAAAAACCGTTTTAGGGCCGCCGGGTAAAGGGTCATGGTCTCCATGTAATTGAAGGCGTCGAAACTGACCACATCCACCTCGGTCTCCATGAGCATGGCCCAGTCGGTGTTGCCGCAGCAATGCGACCCGGTGACCACATCCAGGGCCTTGACCCCGTTGATCACCTCGTTGAACTTGCTGATGACTTCCTCGCGCGAAATGGTAATCATGGCTGAAGACCCAAAGGAGGCCAGGACCGGTTCGTCCACAAACAAGAAAGCCCGGCCGCCCATACCCAGGAGCTTCTTGGCCTGCCAGATGGATTTCATGGCCAGGCCCTTGACCACGACATCGCCGAGCAGGTCATGGTAGAGGATCGGACGGCGGGTTTCATCGAATAAGGACATGCCCAGGCTGAACGGACCGATAATCTGGCCCTTGACCAGTTCCGGGGCATAGCCGGCGCCGGCCAGGGCTTCCTCAAGCAAATAAAGTCCCGCCGCGCTCCGCCGGGATATGGCGAAGTCTTCCACCGGTCCACCGGCTTCCGCTTCCAGATAATGCTCATAGAATTTTTCCACGGCCGGGATGGGATCACCGGAAGTATCGAAGAAGACTCGCCGGTCATCTTCATTGACGACGACACAGGGCAATCCCTCTGTCACCTGGAACTCCATTTGCTCATACATGCTTGCCTTTGGAAACTGAGGCCAGTGGGGTGACTGGGGCATCGTCTTGAGGACCAGGGCCATCCCGGCTGCGGGATCAAGATGGGGCAGGGAACCAATGCCCAGGGCTCGGCCTTGGGGTAAAAATGGAGTACTCATGGAGGAGATGTCCTTTCGTTATGTGCCGGTCTAAGCCCGGCGGCGCGGTTGATGGTGACGGCCGCGGGGTCAGGCCGGAAAATGAAAATCGCCCTTGACTGAGGAGACAAGGGCGACACTGCGCGGTGATCAAGTTTGCCCGTGAGCTTAGGCCCGACCGCAATCGGAGGGATCACCCTTGATTTTTTCCACGGCGTGGGGCAGGGCGGGGAGCAAAACCGTGATCGATTCCACCGCCCCCCTGACACTGCCTGGGACATTAACAATCAAGGTTTGATTCCGGATTCCGACGACAGCCCGGGAAATCATGGCATGGGGCGTTTTTTGCATTCCGGCCGCCCGCATGGCCTCGGCCATTCCAGGAATTTCCCGTTGAATGACGTCTTGGGTGGCCTCTGGAGTGACATCCGTCGGATGAACGCCGGTTCCGCCGGTGGTGATGATCAGGTCAACTTTATGTTCATCTGCCAACAGCCGCAACTCATTGGAAATGGCTGTCCGGTCATCCGTGACCGTCTCTTGCGCGGCCACCTGCCAGCCGGATTGACGCATTAAGTCGGCCAGGGCCGGGCCGGATTTATCTTCCCCTTCATGGCGGGAGAGACGAGTGCTGACGGTCACTATGGCTACCGTAAATTCACATTCCACGGCTTAGGCTCCACCTTCAACCAACGGTTACTCTTCGGCCTGTTTGTATTCGGCGATGATCTTCTCGGCCTGGTGAGCCGGTAATTCTTCATAGGTTGATTGTTCCATGGTAAACGAGCCTCGTCCGCCGGTCATGGAGGTCAAATCCGGGGCGTATTGGAGTATCTCCGACATGGGCACCAACCCCTGGATGACCTGGCTTTTCCCCTTCTGGACCATGCCCAGGACCTTGCCTCGGCGGGAGTTCAAGTCGCCGATGATGTCGCCCATAAACTCCTCGGGGACCGTTACTTCAATCTTCATGATCGGCTCCAACAGGACCATCTTGGCCTCTTCACAGGCTTTCTTGAAGCCCATGGACCCGGCGATCTTAAAGGCCATTTCCGAAGAGTCGACGTCGTGATAAGAACCGAAGACCAGGGCGATCCGGAAGTCGACTACGGGAAAACCGGCCACGACACCTTTAAGGGCCGCTTCTTGAATGCCTTTGTCGACAGCCGGGATATATTGTCTGGGAATAACGCCGCCGACGATCTTGTCCAGAAATTCATAACCACCGCCTCGGGGGAGAGGTTCGATTTCCAACCAGGTATCGCCGTATTGGCCCCGGCCGCCGGTTTGCCTTTTGTATTTCCCCTGGACCTTGGCTTTTCCCTTGATGGTTTCTAAGTACGGAACCTTGGGAATGGTCAACATGGCTTCGACGCCGAATTTGCGGCGCATCTTCTCCATCGTGGCTTCGATATGGACCTGGCCCATGCCCGAGAGAAGCATTTCCTTGGTCTGTTTATTCCGGGCCAGCTTAAGGGTGGGGTCTTCTTCCAATAGTTTGGCGATGGAGGCAAAGACCTTGTCTTCCTCACCTTTGTTCTTGGGGGTCACGGCATAGGAGATGATTGTGGGTAATGGGGCGACCGGCTTGAACAAAACCGGGTCCTTTTCGCTGCAGAGAGTGTCACCTGTGACCGTTTCTTTGAGTTTGGCTACGGCCACAATGTCTCCTGGCAGGGCCTCGGTCATGACCTTCTGATTTTTGCCTTCAGGTTGGAATATCTGGCCAAATCGTTCTTTGAATTCTTTGTTGGCATTGTAGGCCCCGTTTTCGGCCACCCGCGTTCCGGAA
>JADFYN010000232.1 GCA_015233055.1 Deltaproteobacteria bacterium | reverse complement strand
AGATGTGGCGCACTTGATCTACCTCGACGGACCATTGCTGTCTCTCTTAAAAAACGATCATAATGAAACCTATGTCATGTTCTGGTGTGATGCGGACGAACAGGCCAATAGGTGGCTCATTTTCCGTATAACCAATCATCAATTAGTCCGCTACCTGACCCAAGAGGTCACTTTGCTTCATCTGTTGTTAAACCCGCCGGATGGCTTCTTGTATCTGACGGACATTGACGCGGATTCCAACTATACCAGTGTGTCTTTTGTCCTTCCCTCCGCCCTGCCTGAAATCTACCTGCCTCCAGAAGAATCTTATTACGATGTCGGCTCACAGCTTAGTGATCAAGAAAAAATATCCCTATTTGACTATCTCCTGAGTGGAAAAATTCCAACCGAATCACAAAAAATCCCGGACATCAATTACCTGCCGGGCGACCCCACCGAACCCAGAATGGAATTAGACCCCCGCGCCGAAAGGGTACCGCCCGACAAGTCCAGCCACAATAATAAGTTCCCGCAGAGTCATTACTGGCATTAACAGAGTCACACTCTAAGGTGCTAGTTTAGAGCGTTCTACGCCGGCCCGGTAAGACAAACGTCGGAAGTTTCACGAAGATCCCGTCCGGAAATAACATGTTTCAAGATCCTAGGACTATCACCGGCGAAGAACCTGACAAAAAAGGAGAAATAAAGTGAATCGATCCAAGAAACACACTTTGTCGTTTATCCCGGTGTTAATCTTGGCCGGCTGGTTAGGGCTGACGTTCTACGGATGCGGCTCTGATTCATCTACACATCCCGGCACCCTGGACACTTCCTTTAATTCGCCGTTGGGCTATGCTCTGTTCAGCTCTAGAGCCGATATCCGGGATAGAGGGACTAAACTGGTCATTCAACCGGATGGAAAAATAGTCGTGGCTGGATACAGCAATGACGGCAAACACAACGACCTGCTGGTGTTGAGGTATGATGCAACTGGAGCGCTGGACAACGGCTTTGGTGCGGGAGGCGCATTTTTCTACTCCGGCAGTGGTGACAACATGGCTTTTGGACTGACCCTTCAGCCGGATGGGAAAATAGTGGTGGTGGGCCGAACGCAGACCAACGGAAACAACGACGTCTTGACCATGCGCCTGAATTCCAACGGAACGCTGGACACCACATTCGGCCAGGGCGGAGTGGTGGTATATATCGGACCGGGCGGCGCCACTGATACCGGCCGCGGAGTGGTAGTCCAGCCGGACGGAAAAATTCTTGTTTCGTGCGAGTCTTTCAACGGTACGCAAAAGGATGCCATCATATTGAGGTATAACTCCAACGGGGTGCCGGACAATTCCTTCGGGACCGGTGGAGTGGCCAGATATTCGGGAACCGGCCGGGGAGATACCTACGGATTTGGGATTACTATGCAGCCCGACGGCAAAATCATCCAAACCGGCAATGGCGTATTTGCCGGCAAGACTAAGGAAGACGTAATCCTGCTCAGATACCTGCCCAACGGAACGCTGGACACAAGCTTTGCCTCGGGAGGAGTCTTTACCTACAGCAGCGAAGGTGACTATGATGACTTTGGCGACCTGGTCGTTCTTCAACCGAATGGCCGGATCCTGGTGGTCGGCGGGACCTGGAATACGGCCAATTCCGATATCATGGTCTTGCGCTGCGATGCCACCGGCGTATTGGACAAAGATTTTGGGGCAAACGGGGTCGTGCGCCTGGGCGCCACGGCTGACTATGATTATGCCTGGGGTCTGGCTTTACAGAATGACGGCAAGATATTGGTGGCCGGGACCAGCGCCCCTAATAATGTTTATCAGGCCGAGGTGTATCGATTAAACGTTGACGGCACGCCGGATGATCGGTTCGGCACAGGAGGTGTGTATACCCATTCAGTTTCGGGCGGATACGACGCCGTGGCCTATAGTGTGGGTGTCCAGACAGGCGGCAAAATCGTGGTGGCCGGGTATCAGCATACGCCCGAGTCCAGCGACAACGTCTTGGTGTTTCGGCTGATGGGCGATTAGGACCACTCTGCCTGGGAGATCAGACAATGGCCGGCGGGGTTGGATTGCCGGCGTTTTGATCTAGTATGTATCGGTCTAATCAGAGGCTTGACGGATTATGAAGTTACTGGTTGAGCGTACGAGGGAGAAGCAGGTTCGATTAGGTTAGATAAATAAGGCGGGGTAGATTGCAGGATAATGGCACCTTCCACAAGCAGTCGGTAAAAGAAAAACGAATAACTATTCCATTTTCTGTAAACGACTTTTTTTCGAAATGCAAGCGTTTTTTCCATGTTCAGGTGACGGAAATATAAGGTGGGGGCAAAAGAAATAATTTCCTCGGCGACCGGCTGACGACGTTCATCATGACACAGGGGGTTATATGATAGGATAATCACCACGATAAATCGGCATCCTCGTGGCGGACTTCTGCGGCTCAAGCAAAGCCCAGGCCTCCTCCGAAGGGGTTCCGGTTCAGCGGAACTGCCATAATTGACGGTTATTTCAATGCCTGATCTAAATGCAGGATTAGTCCGGCCGGAAGGGACTCCCCGAAAATGGCGCTTTCTTCCTGGGGAGCGATGGGGATAACTTCATGAAGCACCTTGATCAATGGCTTTGACCAGTCATGGGGGCGGAGCCAGTCGATGATTGGCTTGATTACATCCGGATCCATATCCCGTTTGCGGTCTCCGGTCAGGCGGGCCAACTGAGCCAGGGCCTGGCCGGTGATTCTGGGATTGCGCCAGGTTTTGGATAGAATGGTATCAATCCAGTCGGCCACTTCATCGGACGGCACGACCAAATCCACCGGCCCGTAGAGTGGTTCCCGAGCGCCGATTCGGGATAGCGACCACCAATACTGCGGCCGGCTCTTCTTGGGGCTCAGGTCATCCACCAGCATCCGGCCCCAGATGATTTTTTCAGGCACCGGTAACCGTTCCAGGTTGGCCGTGGCCATCCAGATTTCCATGTGCTCCTGGGGTGTCAGTCGGATCTTTTCGCCGCCCCTTTTCGGTTTGAGGAGTCCGGCCAGGTCATTCATGATTTGTCGTTGCTGGGTGGCATTCAGGCCCCCGGCCGCCCGCCGCCACATGACCCACCATTCCGACCTGACCTGAACGTTCTTGGCGTTGATCGGCCCTTCTCGGTAAATCTTCCACAACTTTTGAATCCGATGTTCGTCTAAGGCGTCGCCGAATCCGGGACGTAAACAGTATCCCAGAAGATTTAACCAGCGGCTTTCGTGATCCGGACCAATTTTTCGGGCCGCCGAGAGTGATATGAGTTGATCCGCCAACCGACGCAGAAAATTAAGGGGCCATTTTTCCTTGGACCGCCCGACCAGACCGACAATGGCCTGGGCCAGACCTTCGGGGGGAATATCCGTACATTTTTCAGCCGCGGCGCTCCGGGCCCGGTCCGAAAAGACGTCTCGGACTATTTCCAGGACCCGGTCGACCGTGGATTCCTCAAAGACCATGGCGTCCGAAAGCGTCCCGATCGATTCCATCACCCGAAGCTGAAACTGGAGCCGCCAACGGTGATTGCTCCGGATGGACCGGCACCACAGGGCCAGGGTCCCGACCTCGGTCAGTCCGGCTTCGACCTTGACCGGAACAGAGGTTTCCTGGGCTTTTTTCCCGAATTGAATGACGGTGAGAATAGGGGGCATGGCGGTCAGGGTATCATCCACGGAAATGACATCGCCCACCCGGTCTCCGGTCCGAAAGCTGGAACTATAAAGATCAAAGCTAATCGGCTGATTAGCCAGTACTTTACATGTCTTGTCCTGAATTTCGATCTTGCTGCCTTCTTCCATACCCCGCTCAACCAGGCAGATGGCCATGTCCTTCCGGCCGGTTTTGGCCGCGCCCGATTTAGCCCGGCCGACACCCAGATAATATGACCGGGCGGCCCCACTGCCCACGCGGACACCATGGCCCCTTTTGACCAGGCCGTAATAGGACGCGCCCAGGGCCACAGCCAGGTCCAGATCCGCGTTATGCAAGACGGCCGGAGCCGACAGGTCTTCCACGCCGTACCAGTTCCGGATGGCTTCCCGAATTCGGGCTTGCACAATGGCCGGCTTCAGGGCGCCCCCGGTAAACAGGATCAAGTCGGGCTGGGCGGTTTTCCGGCCCAAGGTCTGGGCCACATCAGCTTGGTGCCGCTGCAAAAACTGGATCAGATGCCGGGTGATGGCCGGGTCCTGGGCATAGGGCAGGCCAAACTCAGTTATACCCCCACGAGGTTTGGTCTCGATGGGATCAGACGACTTGATTACGGGGAAAAAGCCATCCAGGAGAACCTCTTCCACCTCAGCCCGGTCAATCGTGGTCGACAGGGTTTCGGCGATGAGACGGCGGCCCCCGCCAACCAGGGTAATGGTTTTTGATTCTGCCAGTCCGCTCAGGATGTTTTCCTTAGCCGCCCGGCACTGATGGCACAAAGCTTGCCAGCGATGCAGGCTTAATGAACCGGAAGGTGTTTTCTGCAGCCGGGCTTCCGAACGGCGGGCCAGGGCCAGATCCATATTATCCCCGCCCAGAATCAGGTGATCGCCCACAGCCAGGCGGTCGAAGATGGGCTTCCCGTCAAGCTCCCGCAGGGTGATGAGAGTGAAATCCGTAGTCCCCCCGCCTACATCGCAGACCAAAATCAACTGGCCCGGCCGGACAAAGCGGTCCCAATCTTGTTCATGGACCGTCAGCCAACTGTAAAAGGCGGCTAATGGCTCTTCCAATAAGGTGATGTTTTTTATTCCGGCCTGGGTGGCGGCTTCCACGGTCAAATCCCGGGCCACTTCATCGAACGAGGCCGGGACGGTAATGACGACCGTCTGTTTTTCCAGGTAATAGTCTTCGTTTTCGGCTTGATAATAATTCCAGGCGGCTCGGATATGGTGCAGGTACGCGGCCGAAGCGGCAATGGGGGACACCCGCGGGATGTCTTCTTCCGCACCCCAAGGGAGAATGGCCGCGCGTCGATCGACTTTACCGTGGCACAGCCAGCTCTTAGCCGAAGAGACCATCCGTTTTGGCACCTTGGCCCCCTGGTCCCGGGCAAAGGCTCCGACTATTCCGGAACTATCCGAAGGCCACGGCAGAATCACGGCCTCTGGATTTATCTCATGTTGGCCGGGCAGGTAAAGAAAAGAGGGCAGGGTGTTAAGCCGGGATATCTCTCCAGGTCCGGAAAATTGAGGAATCTGAAAAATTGCCGGCCGGGCTTTGGCGGCATTTTCATCCAGCAGGTCGATGCAGGACACCGCGGAATTAGTCGTCCCCAAATCGATGCCAATAATATATCGTGCAGTTGAGAGGTCCATCTATGACGCCGTCAGGGTTTAAATGTGAAGTTTCGGGTTACATGTTACTGGTTACATGTTGCATGTTACTGGTTGGTGCCAAAGCCACTGAATTAACTGAGCAACCAGTAACCGGAAACAAGCAACGAGTAACGTGTAACCCAATATCATTGACTTAAGGTTGGGTGGTCATGCTAACTTCTTAAAAATGGCCCATTCCGAATAAGCCCCAACGGGGCGCTCTATGTTAGCCCAGGGCAGCGCCCTGGGTATGGGCCAAGACTATATAAAATGCCATGGAATAGCCACATAAAA
>JADFYN010000231.1 GCA_015233055.1 Deltaproteobacteria bacterium | reverse complement strand
ATTAAAGTGAAAGAAGTGAATAAGGGTGTGGCGCGGGACATCTTAACCGAATCCGCACAAGGCTATGATGCCGTACTGATGGGGCGCCGTGGCCTAAACCCGGTGTCCGAACTGGTGCTGGGCAGCATTTCCCACAAGCTGTTGCATAAGATGACCCATGTGCCCATCTGTGTGGTCGGTGGCGTACCCCGAATTAATAATTTCATTATGGGTATCGACTCTTCAGAGGGGGCCATGCGGGCGGTTGACCATATCAGCCGCATGTTCTCCGGAATTGACGCCACGGTGACCTTGTTGCACGTCATTCCCACTTTTGATTATCTGACCTCGGAATTTGAAGCGACGCAAATTACCTCTGTCCAGGCGGAAATGGAAGAGGACCAAAAAAAGGCCATGGAGCAAACCTTCGAGAAGGCGATCGACGCCTTAGAACGCAGCGGCATTGCCCGGGACAGAATTAAGACTGAAATCGTTACCGGTACACACAGCCGAGCCGGGGCAATTGTTGACAAAGCTGAGGAATATGGTATTGGAACCATTGTGCTGGGCCGCCGGGGATTATCCAATGTGGAAGAATTCCTGTTGGGCCGGGTAAGCAATAAGGTCATCCACCTGGCTAAGAACGAGGCCGTCTGGGTAGTTAATTAACATGTCCCTGTCCGGGCCGGGCCCGGTAAGGATAACGAAGCCGGGGCAACCAGCCGAGATGGTTCGCTGCATATCTCGCTGGTTGCCGCTATAAGTTCCGTGTTCCGAGTTACGACTTTCGGGTTTAATGTTTCCGGACGCGGCTTGTCGGTATGACGACTTGCGGTTTTCCCTAACGTCTACGTATAACCCGCAACTCGTAGCTCGCAACACTACGTTGATCATCATTCACACTAAGGGTCCATTGCGCGGTTCGATTCTCACGTCGTCCCTGCATCAGGCCCACATCATAGAAATATCAGCCAGTTGCAACCATGAAAGGAGACAGCCATGAAGGCATTCGACAGAATAATGTTCCCCGTTGATCTTTCAGAATCTTCAGATAGAATTGTCCCCCGGTTAAAAGGTATTATAAAAAACTTTAATGCAGAACTCCATGTGGTATTTGTGGCTCGAATCTTCGGCCACTTTGCCGGGATGCATGTTCCTCACCCGGCGATTAAGAATTTTGAAGCAGAGATTGTGGAAGGGTCTAAAAAGCGTCTGGCCGAATTTGTTGATGTCTATTTTCCCGACTATCCTAAAGTCAAATCGGCGGTGTTATCCGGTGATATTACAGAGCAGATGTTAGAATACATCGACAATAACAAAATAGACCTGGTCATGATGGCGTAACCATACCACAGGGTATAGATGACATAGAAAAGCAAGGAAAAAATGACCATCCCCATCTTGCTGGAGATGCTCTGCGGCTCAATTTTGTAATAATTAAATGAGCATTCGACCGCCCGTTTGGAAACCGTGGTGGCGAACTTGGCCTCGGGGAACAGGCCTTTCTTTTTCAGTTCCTTATCCATTGACTTCAACATGGTGTACCAATTATATAGGACTTTTCTTTCATCGTATCCATACTTGTCTTTGACCTTGGCGCCGTTGTTATGGAACATGTCATCCGAATCATCCAGGCAATTGACCAGGATCTTTCCCAGGCTCCCGCTGATGGTCAATTTATCTCCCATAGCCGTGGCTGTCGCTCCGGATTTGGCCAACAGACTGACGGATTCCTGAGCTTGATTGGGGCTAACCATGGTCAAGATCAAGTCGATATTCTTGGCCTTAAATGGTTCGTTATCTTTTTTTACTTTGGGGATATAATAGGCCGACCCCTTTGAAATGGAATTATATAGCGAATCTAAATAGTCTAGTCCGTTTTTGCCGCCGCCGTAAATCGGTAGAAAGAAGATGAGCAAGACTACCAAAAAGGCGATCATCAACGCAACTCCACCGAAAAATTCTTTTTTGTGCGCAATCATGATTAAGCCTCCTCTCCCTTGAGCAGGGGAATATTCTTAAGGAAGGTTCCAATTACCCAGATCGCGAATATGCCGATGACGATGAAGAAGGCATAAACACCGATGGACTCGAGGATCGCTCCGGTTGATTTTGAAATGGGGATAATATCCATTTCCCCCAGTTTGGTCGGCAGGGCAAAAACCCGGTTAACGAAACCGGCCAACACGGCCATGGCGTAAAACCCTCGGATGGTGATTCCCTTAACCACTTTGGTGACCAAGGCCCCAATTTGGATGCCCAGCAAAGAACCCAGGAGCATGCCCATGGCCAGGGTGTAGAAGATAAACCCAAAAATGGCATATTGAGAGATGGCGGCATAACCGGCGGTGAAAATAATCTGAAAGATATCGGTGCCCACCGTGGTCATAGAGGACACACCCAAGACATAAACAAAAATGGGGAAGGTTAGGAAACCGCCACCAACGCCCATGATGGATGCACATAGACCGACCAGGCCACCGCTCAAAACCAGGAACAAGGCGGAGATGCGGCGGCCGCCCGGAACCAGACCCTGATCGAAGGTAATCATCGGAGGAATGTTCATTGATTGGAGTTTTTTCGGGAGCGAGCCCATTTGGGCCCCTTCGTCTTTGCCGCCGTGGGCGCTACCCCCACCTCCGGGAGCCTTACTGGCTTTGAGGAAGTCGAGCAGAGCATAGCACCCCAGGATGCCCAACATCAAGACGTAAATCGTGGTAATAAAAGCATCACTGGCGATCGGGTTCAAATCATACAACCAGCGGTTGATGACCCCGCCGGTGGTGGCCCCGACGATGGCTCCTAAGAGAAAGATCAAGGCCAGCGGCACTGAAATATTTCCTAACTTCCGGTGGATGACGCTCCCCATAATGGCCTTGGCGAAGATATGAAACAAGTCGGTCCCTACGGCCAAAATACCTTTGATCCCGGCGCTCATCAAAGCCGGAGCGATGATAAATCCGCCGCCTGCGCCGATACAGCCGGTAATCAGCCCGGCCCCCAGGCCGATCAGGATAGAAGCAATAAAAATACCTAGAGTAAAGAATGCCGGGCTGTAAGCCTTTTTATCTCCAATCATTTTCGGGATGGCGTCACCAAGTTGGTCGGCAAAAGCAATCCCCCCTAAAAGAATAGGTACAAGCAACAGCCCTAATATCAAAAGTCGCTTGCGGTCTTTCATTATGTTATTGGACATCTCCAGTTCCCATTTGGCGTGGGCTCTGGCGCCCATCATCATAAATTCTCCCCATTGTTTAAAGAAATTCATTTGTTGGTACTCCTTTAGATTAGTATTGGACTCTTGAAAGAAATACACGCCACTGATTAATTAGTTGACGGCTGAACGGCTCAGAGTTTGAATCCCGGCCTGGTTCCTAACCTCCTGAGTGGCCTGAATCTTTGCCCCGATGCAAGGTTTTTCGCTCGTTCCGACAAATACCTACAGGTTATCAGGATAACCTGGATTACCGTCAATTAGAAGTCAGGTCCTGATCACCTCCTCTATGTTTTTGATTTTCTTCTCGTGTATGGATTTCTTTTGAAAAGCATCTTGCAGCTTGTAAAGTAACTCATCAATGTTGATCGGCTTCATCAGATAGTCGAAAGCCCCGCTTTCCATTCCCTCTTTCGCCACTTCCAGCGAGGCATGACCGGTCAACATAATCACCTCGGTCAAGGGCCATCTCTTTTTGATCTCTCCGAGTACCTGGATGCCGTCCATTCCCGGCATTCTGACATCGAGTACCACCACGTCCACCGGATTCTGGGTCAAGGCGGCCAAGGCCTGCTCGCCGTTGTTAACGCCTGTGACATCAACATGGCGCTTTCGCATCCGCTTCAGCAGGGTGTCCAAAAACTCTACTTCGTCGTCAACGAACAATACTTTCATCCCTTCCATTTCGGCTTACCTCCACTTGCCGGGTCGGCATCCCACCCAGCTTTGCTCTATCGTCCCGGCTCCAGGCCGCATTAAATTACTGTAGACAAATCCTCTTAAAAACGTACGCTGTTCAATCCTTCATCCGCCCTACCTGCGAACCGGTTCCACCGGCGACCGCTTCCCGGATTTTCTCTACCAACTCTTCCAAATCACATGGTTTAGTCAGGTAATCAACCGCCCCCAAAATCAGGCCTTGCCGGGCCACATGTTCCGAACCATGACCGGCGAGCAGGATAACCGGCATCGCTGGTGCCATTTTCTTAAATATCTTAACTAATTCAAGGCCATCCACATCTTCTGTTTTCAGGTCCACGACCGCGGTGTCAAAGTCTTCTTTGCGGAGGACCTGAATACCCCGACTTCCGCTGACAGTCGAGACGACATTCATATTCCGCCGGCCAAGCCTTCGGCTTAATACATTTAAGTAATTAATATCATTATCAATTAGCAACAGTCGGATAGGCTCCTGAGGATCAATCTTAAGGGAATTCATAGGCCTGTCCCTAATTGCCCTTTCGCAAAATAATTTCCAGATTCTTAGCTTCAATTATTTTTTGTTCGTGCTGGGTCTTTTTATTCTTCGCTTCCTTAATCTTGTTCATCAACAGGTCCATATCGCAGGGTTTGACCATGAAGTCAAAGGCCCCTTGTTTCATCCCGTCGATAGCGCTTTCGATAGTCCCGTAGCCGGTCAACATGACCACTTCCACCGAAGGGTGAAGTATTTTTATTTCTCTTAGGGTCTCTATCCCATCCATTCCAGGCATCTTGACCCCCAAAACAGCCACGTCCACGTCGGGGTGTTCGTCGAGTTGTTTTAAGGCCTCAGGACCGCTGAATGCAGTCAGGACGTCCAACTCTCTCTTGGTCAAACGCTTGCTCATCGTCTCTACAAAAGGAACTTCGTCATCGACCAGCAAGACCAACGTCTTGTTCATGTGACTTCCTCCCCGGGTATCCAAATAAACTAGTCAAAATATGTATATGTCGCTGAATCGGCCTGCGGTTCTTCCTCCTCATCGTCCTCTTCCCTGACCACCGGGAGGTGAATATGGAAGGTAGTCCCCACTCCGACCGCGCTGTTGACGCTGATTCGACCGCCCATTTTTTCAATAATTCCATAGCAAATAGACAGGCCGAGGCCGGTTCCCTTGCCTACCGGCTTGGTAGTGAAAAAAGGATCAAAAATGCGCTGCAGATTCGCCTGGGGGATCCCCTGACCGGTATCGGACACGTTTAGGACAATGAAATCGTTCTCCCGGCGGGTAGTCATAGTTAAAACTCCGCCTTTTTCATTCATGGCATCGATGGCGTTATTAACGAAATTCAGCAACACCTGCTGGATCTCAGAGGGAGAAGCGGCAATCGGAGGTAGATCCGGAGCTAAATCAAGCTGGAACACGACATTCGAATACTTGGCCCGTTGCTCTGAGAAATCAGCCATCTCGTTGACCATAGAGTTCAGTTGAACTTCTTTCACGGCTGGATCTGTCCGCCGGGCAAAGCTGAGGAGTTTGTGGGTGATCTCTTTACATCGCCCTCCCTGGGTCCGAATTTGATTAACCGCCCTCTGCATCTCTGCATAATCCTCGCTCTGCTTAAACTCATCCGCCTCCAGCATGTCTTGAATCCATCCCGCCTCCTCAACCATGATCGCCACCGGATTGTTTATCTCATGGGCGATACCGGCGGCCAATTCACCTAACGAAGCCAGCTTGCCTGTTTCGATGACCTGCT
>JADFYN010000230.1 GCA_015233055.1 Deltaproteobacteria bacterium | reverse complement strand
AGAACTGAAATATAAAAGGAAGGATGTTGCTTCGGCCTTTTGATATCACACAACTTAAGATTTTTCAAGACCCAAAGGAACAAAAATGTAGAATTATTAATTGAGACAAACCGGCTGTCTGGATTTCCGGCCGGATTATCTCTGAAGCTTGATTAAATATAGTCGCTATAATGATATGTCGGTATCTATTGAGGGTCTTCAGTCGGATGGAAAGTGTAAAAACTATTGTCCCGGTTAAGAAGTTTGGCCCCGTGTTTGGTGATCAGGATCATTTCCTCCAACCTCACACCGCCCCAGTCTTCCAGGTAGATACCTGGTTCCACGGTGACAACCATTCCGACTCGAAGCGGCACCGGTTGACGCCGCGACAGACCGGGCGGTTCATGAGTGGCCAGGCCCACTCCATGCCCCAGGGAATGGGTGAAAAAATCACCGAACCCACCCTGGGTAATCACGTCTCTGGCCAGGGCGTCGGCCTGATCAGTCGTCATGCCGGGTTTGATCCGGGCCAGAGCAACCTGCTGAGCCTGGCGGACCAGAGCATAGATCTGCCTGAATCTTGCGTCTGGTTCTCCGAGTATCACAGTGCGGGAAAAATCCGAGCAATAACCTTGCTTCTTTACGCCCACGTCAAAGATGACGGGTTCCCCGAGGGTGATCACCTTGTCCGATGGTTCGGCGTGGGGCTTGGCTCCGTTTCGGCCGGATGCGATAATGGATGGGAAAGCCAATCCATCACCGCCCAGTTGCCGCGTGGCCTGTTCAAACCGCCAGGCCACCTCTTTTTCGGTTTGGCCAGGTGCCAGTTCCGCCGCCACTTGGGCGAAAGCCGCTTCGGTGATGGCCAGGGCCTCGGAGATGGCGGACACTTCGTCTTCGTCTTTGATCAACCGGAAGCCTTCGACCAGGTCTTGAGTGGGGATCAGGTTTATAGACAGTCCGGATTCCCGGCCGGCCTGCTCCATTTTTTGGAAATTGGCCACGGACAGAAAGGGCGCCTCCACGCCGATGTTGGTGGCTTTGAGGGATTTGAAGATCGATGGCAACAGCTTATCTAATCCATCTGTAAAGATAGCAGATGTGACTAAAGGCGCCAGGGCGGCGGCTTCTATCTTGTAGCGAGGGTCGGTGACCAATCTCGCCTTGTGGCTGGAGACAAAAAGAAACCCCGATGACTCGTTGAGTTGAGGATCTTCGGGGGAATAGCCGCAAAGGTAGCGGCGGTTTTCAGGACAAGAGACGATCAAGGCATCCAGTGATTGTTTCTTAAGGGCCGCCCGGAGCTGGGATAGGCGTTTTTTGTAGTCGGGTGTGGTCATGAAGTAACCTCATGCAGATGACGGGTGTAGAGGCGGAGCCTGGATGGCGGACAACGATGCTTCATGGTTTCATATCAGAACCGGCTCAGAAGTCAACTGAATACCGCTATCATTTTAGAGTTGATTCCGTTAATTAATTGAGAAAATCGGACGGCCGAGGAGAGTGTGCCGGATATGACGCGGGCTGTTTTTTTAAAGCTTTTTTCTGCCTAGATTAAGGTGAACTTCGAGCCGAAATTTTTGCACCGGAAAATTGACAAGAATAGTGAATCAGTGCTATACTAAATTAAAAATATACTCCTGATAACACAAGGAAAATAAAATCACAAAAGCCGATTGGAAAAAAACGCCGGAGTCAGAAAGGCTTATTGGTCCCGGTCGAAACTTTTTGCCACATTTTATTCAGCCATAAATGTCATTTTTTATCTCCGGTTGCTATTTGTATATTACCTGTTACCATCAAAGCAGCCCGCAAAAAAATAATCCTCAACCCATGAAAGAGCACTTCTATGCACATCATAAAAGACCTGAGTGTGATAGTGGTGGATGATTCCAAGTATGCCCGGGATCAAATCAAGCGCACCATCTTTGATTTGCCTTTCCAGAAAGTATATGAGGCCGATGGCGGGTTCAATGCCTTGGCCATCATGCGGCAACGACCGGTCCACCTGGTGCTTTCAGACTTCCGGATGATGAAGATGTCGGGGCTGGCCTTTCTAAAGATTGTTAAAGAAAGTCCAGAGCTGAAAGATATACCGTTTATCATGGTCCTGGAAAAAACCGATGTCGGTGGGGATAAGGATTCGTTGAAGGCGGGAGTGGACGGAATCTTAGTTAAACCTCTGGACTCTGATGCGACTCGTCGATTAATTTTGGAAATTTTGGGCAGGACCATCGATCGTGACAAAGAGCATATGTATGTCGCCATGGAAGCTGCTGATATTAACCGGAAAGCCGGCCGAGTCGACCCGGCCGTCGTCGAATACGAAAAAGCCGTCCAATTTAAGGATAATATCGCTTCTCGAATCGCCTTGGGGACGCTTTACATTGAAAAAGAAGACTATAAAAAATCGATGAAACATTTCATGGGTGCGCTTAAACTTGACCCCAATTGCTTGGAAGCCATGTTAGGTATGGGCCGGATGTTCAAAGAGATGGGGGATTATCCTAAGGCGTTGAAAGTTCTTGAAGACGGCCTCAAAAGAGCCGAAGCTGCCAAGAAGAGTCCGGAATTGTTGGGATATGCAAATTTTAATATTGGCAAGATTCAATTGGAGATGGATCAAGTCAAGCCGGCCTTAGAGAGTTTTGCCAAGGCCGCCGAGGCTGCCCCGGATAATCAGGAACTGCAGACAAAGATCGGCAACGCCCTGGTGGAAAAGGACATGCATGAAGAAGCGGTCGATTATTTTAAGAAAGCTATTACCATTGATCCAACTAAGCTTCATATTTATAACCTGGTTGGGATTTCCCTTAGAAAACTAAACCGTTATAAAGAGGCCATTCAGCAGTATAGAAAGGCCTTGAATCTGGTGCCGAATGATGAAAATGTCCATTATAATATCGCCCGGGCATACTATGAAATGGGCGATATGAAACAGGCCGAGACCAATATCCGGAAGGCCATCAATCTTCGGCCCAAGTTTGACGATGGCGTCCAACTCCTTCGGGCTATCTTGAACCCGGAAACGGTTACCTCTATGCCGGAATCAAAATAGCTCCGACGACTGCAGATAGATGTCTTTGCCGGCTGTAACACCCAGTTTTTTCATGGGCAATTATTGATGCGAAGGTGGCTCCATGCATGTAATTAAAGAATTAAATGTAATGATAGTTGACGACTCCAAATTCGCCAGGGATCAGATTAAAAGGGCTATTTCCAGTCTGCCCTTTCACAAGATTTATGAAGCCGACGGGGGCGGCAATGCCATAGCCGCGTTGAAGCAGACTCCTGCCCAGTTGATCTTGTCGGATCTAAAAATGGCCAAGATGTCCGGGTTGGCTCTCCTTAAGTCGGTCCGGGAGACTTCGGAACTAAAAGACACCGCCTTCATCATGCTCTTTGATGACAAAAGCGATAAAGATACAAAGGAGGCCTTGGCGGCCGGGGCCAATGGCTGTCTGTTCAAACCCATAAACGAAGATAAAGCCAAGGAATTAATCTTAGAGGTTTTATCCAAAACCATTGATCCGAACAGGGAAAACATGTATGTGGCCTTGGAAGCGGCCAGTCAATTCCGCAAGGAGGGCTTACGCGAAGAGGCCATTGCCGAGTATGAAAAAGCTGTCAATTGTCAAGACAACGTCCCCGCCCGGTTGGCCCTGGGAAAACTATACATGGAGGATGAGGAATTCAAGAAATCCATGGACAGCTACATCGCGGCGATCAAAATTGACCACCAGTGCTCCGACGCCTTCAACGGCATGGGGCAGGTGTTCAAGGAGATGAAAGACTACCCCAATGCCATGAAAATACTTAACGAAAGTTTGAGGATTGCCGAACAAATAAAGAAGGACCCCGACCTCATCGGAAACGCCAATTTCAACATCGGTGATGTCCAACTGGAAATGAACGAAATCAAAGCGGCCCTGGAAAGTTTTGAACGCGCCTCTCAGGCGGCTCCCGGCAATCAAGATCTTCAAGTCGCCATTGGGGATGCCTTGATGGACAAAGCTTTGGATGAAGAAGCGGTAATGTTCTTCAAAAAAGCTATTACCCTGGATCCCTATAAGCTTCATGTTTACAATCGAGTCGGGATCGCCTTGCGGAAAATGAAAAGATATAAGGAGGCTATTCAAGAGTACAAAAAGGGGATTGAGTTGGTGCCCAACGAAGAGAATCTGTATTATAATGTCTCTCGGGCCTATTTTGAGATGGGTAATCTTAAGCTGGCCGAGAATTACATCAAGCAAGCTTTGGACATAAATCAAAAATTTGATGACGGCGCCCAACTATTGAAGCTCATCCAGAAAAAAACAGCCCAATCGTCATCTAATCCTCCGGCAACCGCCGCATAACTTTTTCTAATCAGGCCATTGACTGGTTACTCTAATTGACGCTTCTAACAACACCTACCAGCAACAAGCACCGAGCAACAAGCAACCGCCGGGGTATAGGCCCGGCTCAAGCAGGGGGGGTTATAGTCGCCTTGACCAGATCAGCTTCTACCCGGCTTGATTTCCATTTTCATTCCAGCCGCAGCTTCGATGCCCAATTTCCTATCCAGAATGCCTATCGTTGGGTGGTTAAGCACGGCTTCGATGCCCTGGTGGTCACCGACCACGTATATCCGTATTCAGCCAATCCCTATCGTGACGGTGTTGCGGCCCGGACGCACGGAACTTATAGGAAAAGCGTGTCTGACGCAGCTAAGATCGTTCGTCAAAACGACGTGCCCATCCTGGTCGGGATGGAACTTTTGTTGCCCGAAAACGTGACCCTGGATCATACCGAACTGCTTATTTTCGGAACCGAATTGTGTGAACACATTTCCGTCAACCTAAAAGAAGTCTCAACGTATAATTTTAGGCAGTTCTGCTATTTTCTGAACACCTACCGGGACAAGAGCGCCATCGTTTTTTGTCATCCCTATGCCCCCAATTATTTGACCTTCCAGGTCCAGGCCGAATTTATCCGCCGCAAACTCGTAGCCTTCGCCCCTGTCCTGGACGCTGTAGAAATTGGTCTGCGCCGTGGTTTCAATCCCCATTTAGCCGAAATAGCAACTGTATGTCATTCACATGGCCTGACCATGCTGGCTAATTCCGATGGGCATGAGCTCAAATCAAAGTTCCCCGGTTGCAGCTATCTTTATCAGAATTATAATATTTTTGACTCCCCGGCCCCGACCACCGAAGCAGAACTAATCAGGCTGATCAAACAACAAATGCCGGCTTATTTCGTGATTGACCAGGAAACGTATTCTTTGGCCGATGTATGCCAGTTGCGCCGGCTCCCCGTGGATGGCCCGCCTTGATCCCGTCCCGAAGATGCCACCAGGCTCACTTGTGAGGCGGACTGCTTTCGGGCTTTTCCCGGCCTACTCCGTCTAGTTCCTGCCCCTGGCATTTGGCCTCCTGACGGGCCCAGAACCTCTTGGCCTTTTTGTAGAACATATCAACTTTATGTTGTTGCTCGGGAGTCAACTCCGGCTTCATCAGGTCGATGTATTGGTTGATAATCCGGTCGATCTCCGGTTGGCTGCGAGCCCGAACCCTTAACAAGTCACACTGGGCCTGAGAAACGGTCTTTCCCAGCCTGGCCCGTTGATCTTCGGTGAGCCGGAGTTCCCTGGACAACCTTTTGAACATCCGGTTAGTGAGGATTGAGGCGTCGCCCTCCAGTG
>JADFYN010000022.1 GCA_015233055.1 Deltaproteobacteria bacterium | reverse complement strand
AGACGGCCCGAATTGTCTTGGGCGCGGTTGGTCCTGTTCCTTTACGGGCGCCCTCTGCTGAAAAAGCTTTGATTGGAGAGAAACCGTCTGAGGCGCTTCTGGCCAAAGCCGGCGAGGCCGCGGCCTTAGACAGCCGGCCCATTGATGATTATAGAGGTTCGGCTGAATACAGGCGGGCGATGGTTGATGTCCTGACTCGCCGGGCCTTGAACGAAGCCGTTAAAGCCGCCGGAAGCAACCTGAATTAATCCGGTTGGAGCAGACATAACGACATGGGATATCCGGGCCGAGGTCTCCTTGATAGGCCCTGACCAGAGGCTGACAAAGCGTGAGGTCGCCTCGAGTCAATCTAATGTTTAATTGAAGAGGCGCAAAATGAAAAGACTGATCAAACTTCTCGTAAATGATAAAGATTATGAACTGGCCGTCGAACCGAATCAGACCCTGGTGGACGTATTGCGCTACACCATTGGCCTTACCGGGACAAAAAAAGGCTGCGAAGTAGGGGATTGCGGTTCATGTACGGTGATCATGGATGGTAAGCCGGTTAATTCCTGCCTGGTCCTGGCCGTTCAGGCCGATGGCCGGGTTATTCGGACGATCGAAGGGGTGGAGGCGGATACCGGGTTACATCCGCTGCAAGCCTCTTTTGTGGAGAAAGGGGCGGTTCAGTGCGGGTTCTGCACTCCGGGGATGGTTCTTTCGGCCCAGAGCCTGTTGGAACGAAACCCAAAACCCAATGAAGCTGAAATCAGAACGGCCATTTCTGGAAATCTCTGCCGGTGCACCGGATATCAGAAGATTGTGGAAGCCATTCATGATTGCAGTGAAAAAATGACCAGATGAAGACTCAGATTGGAGATACTGCATGAGTGAATATAACGTCATTAATAGCCGGGCCCCAAGATTGGATGCCCCCGGCAAAGCCACAGGACGGGCTAAGTATGTAGACGACATGTCCATGCCCGGCATGCTTTACGGCGCTATCTTGCAAAGCCCTCTGGCCCACGCCCGGATTCTCAATATCGATACTTCCAGGGCCAGGAGTCTTCCCGGTGTCAAGGCAGTGGTTACAGCCAAGGAAGCCGGCCTGATCAAGTATGGGGTCAGCCCGGCCCGATATGATGAAACATTATATTGCCATGACAAGGTCCGCTATGTGGGAGATGAGTTGGCCGCCGTCGCGGCCGTTGATCTGGAAACGGCGATGGAGGCCCTGTCTCTAATCCAGGTCGATTACGAAGAACTCCCCGCCGTCTTCACCGTTGAAGAAGCCATGGCTGAGGGAGCGCCGCTGCTTCATGCCGACTATCCCCGCAATATCAGTGCGGAGGTTCATCAGGAATTCGGAAATGTGGAAGCCGGATTTAAAGAGTGCGATCTGATTAAGACCACCACATTCGTCAACAAACGTCAGGATGCCGCCTTTCTCGAACCACACGGCTGCCTGGCCGAATTCGATCTGTTTGGCCAACTGACGCTGCACACCTCCACCCAGGTGCCCCATTATGTTATGCGAACCGTGGCCATGGTTTTGGGCATCCCGGTGGGCAAGATCAGGGTCGTGAAGCCGTATGTCGGCGGCGGATTTGGACCTAAATGCGAAGCCACTCCGCTGGAGATGAGCGCCTGCCTCCTGGCCAAGGTCACTGGAAAACCGGTTAAGATGAACTATTCCCGCGAACAGGTCTTTTTGCATTCCCGGGCCAGACATCAATTCATCCATACCATCACCACCGGGGTAAAAAAAGACGGCACCTTAGTCGCTCTGACGAATGAATGCCACTTAGAAGGCGGGGCGTATACCAGCTTCGGCATCGCCACGGTCTATTACTCCGGTTCCTTACTGGGCGGCCCCTATAAGCTGCCTAACATGAAATATGACGGCTATCGTATCTTTACCAATCGGCCGGCTTGTGGGGCCCAGCGCGGCCACGGTGGCGTCGCGGCCAGGGCGGCCTGGGAACAACAATTAGATATGATTGCCGTTGAACTGGGCATTGATCCGATGGAGCTACGTCTTAGAAATATCATGTCCACCGGTGATGTCACCTGCAATGTTTTGGACATGAGCAGCCTGGGAATGAAAGAATGTGTTGAGGCCGTGCGGGACGGCTCCGATTGGAATGCCAAGAGAGGCAAAATGTCCAGGGGCAAGGGAGTTGGGATCGCTTGCGGATTCTTTGTTTCCGGGGCCGGGTACCCGATTTACCGCTCCGATACGTTCCATTCCACCGTGGTCATTAAATTGGCCGAGGATGGAGGCACGGCCCAGGTGTTGACCGGATCGGCTGAAATCGGACAAGGCTCAGACACGACCATGGCCATGATTGCGGCTGAAGCCCTGGGCGTCAAATACTCCGACGTTCGGGTGACTTCCGGCGACACGGATTTGGCCGTTGACCTGGGCGCCTATTCCAGCCGTCAGACCTTAATGACCGGCCATGCCACCAAGGAGGCGGCCGAAGATGTCAAACGACAAGTCATAGAAGTGCTGGCTCAGGATCTGTCGATTCCACCAGAGGATATTGACTTCAAGAACGGTTTGGTTGTGTTCAAGAATGGGACCGTGGACTTCAGCCGGGTCCGAACTCGTTATATCCAGGAACATCGGGGGTGGACCGACCCACCTACCGGCGATTTGACTTTTAAGGAGGCGGCCCGCATGGCTTTTCTGGCCAAGGGGACGATCGTGGGCACAGGCAAGTATAAACCGGGTCAATTAGGTGGGAAACACAAGGGCGCGGCCGTGGGGACTTCACCGGCCTATGGATGCTCCGCCCAGGTGGTGGAAGTGACCGTGGATATGGATACAGGCAAAGTCACCATCGACAGGATGACCGACGCTCATGATTGCGGCCTGGCCGTTAACATCACCTCGGTTGAAGGCCAGATGGAGGGTTCATTGTCCATGGGTATGGGCGAGGCATTGTTTGAAGAAGTCAAGTTCGACAGTAAAGGGAAGATACTGAACGCCAATTTAGGCGAGTATAAGATCCCCACGGCTTTGGACATGCCCAACGTAAAGACGATTATTGTGGAAAGCAATGAACCGAATGGGCCGTTTGGGGCGAAAGAAGTGGGTGAAGGGGCCATTATGCCGACCATCCCGGCCATTTTGAACGCGGTCTATGATGCCACAGGTGTCTGGATCCATGAGCTTCCCCTGACCCCGGAGCGAGTGTACCGGGCGATTCAACAAGCCAAGAAATAGCGGCCCGTCAGAAAGGGACAGGGCAATCGCACCGATTTCTTTAATATGGTCAATTCCGACTAAGCCCCAACGGGGCGCTCTAGGTTAGCCCAGGGCAGCGCCCTGGGTATGGGCAAATACTATATAAAATACCATGTAATTATCACTTAAAACCGCCGGCAATCCGTACTTCAGCCGTAGCCGGATATTCCATTCAAAGGAAATAATTTTGGGGGGTGGCCGACCTCCTGACCATCTTGCCAACACGTAACTAACCGTATTTCCCAGGGGGCTGCCCTGGGCTAACCTAGTTCGCCCTTTCAGGGCTTATTGGAATTGACCTTTTAAATAAAATCACAGGCGATTACGCTGCCTCTTAATTCAACAGCATTGTGGCAGCTCTAACGGGCTGTCATCATTTCATTTTTTTGAGGAGAACGCATGCGGGTGACGGTAGACGGTTTTCCCGAAGACTTTCCGGCGGGATTAACCATAGCTGACTTGGTGGACATAAGAAAGGCAGATGACACCACCCTGATTACAGAGGTCAATCACCGATTCATCCACAAAAAAGACTACGGTTTAACTGTTCTCGTGGATGGCGACCAGGTGGAGTTTATTTATGCTGCATTCGGCGGTTAATGCCGTATCTTCTCCTAACATGATTCAATCCGGTAGATTGCGCCGAGTTGCGCCGATTAGGGCCAAAATAGATCTGTGACTCTTTTCCATCTACGTTAATCTGCGTTAATCTGCGGATACATTTCTGGTACTTAATTAAAAAAACTCGCCGAACTCAGGTTAAAAGCGGTCTCGGCATCTGGTTTATCACTCCCACCGCGAAATCTCTATCCTTTGATCTGGGCGAATCATCCAGATTATTTGACCAACCAGATCACGACCATTGACTGAGACCGGAGTCGCTAGGGTGAGCCTGACAACGGAAGAACGAAACAGGTATGATCGCCAACTGATGCTGGACGGCTTTGGAGAACCGGGTCAGGAGAGATTAAAGGCTAGCCGTGTCCTGGTGGCCGGCGTCGGGGGACTGGGGACGGTGGCGGCCCAATACCTGGCTGCGGCCGGGGTAGGCCGGATAGTTCTGGTAGATTATGACGTGGTGGTCATGAGTAATCTTAACCGCCAAATTCTCCACTGGGAAAGTGACCTGGGGCGGAAGAAAACGGACTCAGCCGCCGAAAAATTGTCCCAGTTAAATTCTACAGTTACCGTCATTCCACGTTATCTTAAAATTGACGACGAGATTACCGATAGCCTGGTCACAGAAATAGATGTAGTCATCGACGCCCTGGACAATCTGGAAGCCCGCCAGATCCTCAACAGGAGTTGCGTCAAGCATCGGGTGCCGTTCATCTTTGGCGGGGTTAACGGTTTTAAGGGCATGGTCACGACTATTCTTCCGGGCCGGACACCATGTCTGGCCTGCCTGTTTCCCAACCGGACCGGATCTCGGAAGTTGCCCGTCTTAGGCGCTACTCCAGGGGTGATCGCCGGCCTTCAGGTCACCGAAACCATCAAATACCTTACCGGAAATGGGCGGCTTTTGGCTAATCGGCTGCTGAGTTACGACGGAGAGATAATGCGTTTTAAGGACACCTCGGTCAGTCGCAATCCGGAGTGTCCCGTGTGCAGCAGTCTGGATTAGAGGAATTTGGGCGGCAATAGAGCTTTATTGTTGCGCCGGCCGCTTAAGGCTGAGAGGAACCGATGACAGAGAACAGAACATTTGCAGCCTTGATCCTGGCCGCAGGGTATTCATCCCGTATGGGCGCGTTTAAGCCGCTGCTGCCCCTGGGGCCATCCTTTATGCTTGAAAAGGCGATCAATCGATTTCGTCTGGCCGGCATTGAAGATATCAGGGTGGTTACAGGCTACAAAGCTGAAGAGATCACCCCGGTGCTTGATCGGCTGGGGGTTAAGACAATCCTCAATGCCGAATACCATAAAGGAATGTTTTCTTCCATCCGGGCCGGAGTGGCCGGTCTCGAACCCAGGACGGAAGCTTTTTTCTTGCTGCCTGTGGATATCCCATTGATAAGACCGGGAACCATAACGGCCCTCGGGCAAGCCTATAGAACCCACGGCCCCGGACTCGTTTACCCTTGCTTCGAAGGCGCTCGCGGGCATCCACCCCTGATTTCCAGAGCCTGTGTGGCCGACTTGCCTCCGGACCAGGAAGGAGGGTTAAGGGCTTTTTTGACCCGATATGAGGCGCAAGCCCTGAATCTGGATGTAGTGGATGAATTCATTCTTAAAGACTGCGACACGCCTGAGGCCTATCATCGGTTACAACTTCGGGCCATGAAAGAAGATATCCCGACGGAACGTGAATGTCTCGCCCTGTGGGCCAAATACGATGTCCCCGGAAATGTGATCGCCCACTCCCGCGCAGTGGCCCATATGGCCAAGACGCTGGCCGCTCAACTCAACAAGATGGGATTCGCCCTGGATACCGATCTGATTACGGCGGCCGGATATCTCCACGATCTGGCCAAAGGTCGGCCCGATCACGCCCTGGTCGGGGCCGGGATACTTGAAAGATTGGGTTACGCCCGAGTCAGCCGGATCGTCGCCGTCCACATGGATTTTAGGCTGAAAGATTGGTCTTTGGAAGAGTCTGCTTTGATCTATCTGGTTGACAAATGCGTTGACGGTGACCGAATGGTTACGCTTAAGGAACGATTCGGGAACTTGCAGATACGGCTGGCCGGCCGACCCGACATATTGAAAGCCGCGGCCAGGCGGCTTGAGTGTGCTCAAATCATCAAGGACCGGTTGGAAGAGATACTGGGAGTCACGGTGGAGGACGTCATCCACCAGGTCGAAAGGAACACAGGTGGTCATGATTACCTGGCCGGTTTCCACCGAAGTGCCGAGAGCGATCTATCTGGTCAGGCACGGAGCCATCCGGCACCCGGAGAACGGCCGACGCTATATTGGACAAATAGATTTACCCTTGAGCGATCTGGGGGTGCGACAGGCTGAAGCGTTGCGGGACAGGCTGAAGGACATCCCGGTTGCGGCCATCTACTGCAGCGATCTGAGCCGTTCCCTGGAAACAGCCGAGATCATCGCCGAATTTCATCGGATTAAACCCCAGGCAAGGCCGGGACTGCGGGAAATTCATCTGGGTGAGTGGGATGGACTTCTCTTCGACGAGGTTCGCTTACGATATCCCGATGAATATGAGAAGCGAGGCCGGGATTTTTTGCACTTCAAGCCACCTGGAGCAGAAAGCTTCCTCGATTGCGCCAACCGGTCCTACCCGGCCATATTGGAAGCTGTCCGGGCCACCTGCGGCCATATCGTGATCGTGGGACACGCCGGGGTAAACCGCCTCTGGCTTTGCCGGATAATGGGCAAACCCATGGACACCTTCTTCGATATTGCCCAAGATTACGGTTGTCTGAACCTGATTACAGAACACAACAATACATTTCATTTAGATATACTCAATCAGACTCCCCGGCCGGCTTCCAGGTGAGGGACAAAAGCCTTTGTCCTGCTGTTGAGGGAATAGCCGCCTCGAAGCCGCCTCGAATTCCATTGACAATATTCTATGCCCTATTTATCCTGCGGATGTTCGGTTGATCATCCGATGCCGCGGCCCGGCAGCCGGTCGGTCGTCCACTGATCATCAACCAGGCTCACAAAAAATGACCACCATTCACATAACATATCAGGGAGAATCATGAATAATACAATGCTTACAATAGACGAAAGGGTGTTCTTACTGGAGTTGGCCCGGCAGGCGATCATGGTCAAGCTGGCTACCGGCCAAGAGTTGGGACCGGACGAAGAAGATGAACAGGGCGGGCTGGCCTTGCAAGCGGGGGCTTTTGTCAGCCTTCACGGCGGTGGCTGTCTCCGGGGATGTATCGGGACGTTCGTTTCAGATCGGCCGATTGCCCAGACGGTGGCGGAACTGGCTATTTCTGCGGCTTTCTGTGATCCCCGCTTCCCGCCCTTGACCGAACGAGAACTTTCCGGCCTAAGGATCGAGATATCCGTGCTCAGCCCCCTCAAACGCATCTCCAGTGTGGATGAGATTGAGGTTGGGACGCATGGCATCTACATCATCAAAGGAAGCTGCCGGGGTGTCCTATTACCCCAGGTGGCCACAGAACAAAACTGGGACCGAGACACCTTTCTCAGCCACACCTGCCTAAAGGCCGGGTTGCCGGGAGACTGCTGGCGGGGGGACGCGGAGATCTATACCTTTACGGCCGAAATTTTTGGGGAAGGCGAGTCTTGTCATAGTGCGTAGCCGAATTTTTGTTTCAGGGCCCGGCAGACGTTTTCCGGGACCAGGCCGTGGATGTCTCCGTTTAATGAGGCGGCTTCTTTGATAATGGTGGAGCTGATGTAAAACCATTTGTAATCGGTCATCATGAAAATGCTCTCGATGGTCCGGTCCAGTCTCCGGTTCATCAAGGCCATTTGAAACTCGTATTCGAAGTCCGACAAGGCCCGCATACCCCGGATGAGGACGTTGGCATGTTTTTTGGCCGCATACTCAACCAGCAGTCCGGAGAAAGAATCGACGACTACGGTTGGTAATTCGACCGTCGCCTCTTTTATCAACTCAATGCGTTCCTCGACGGTGAATAACGGCTTTTTAGTGGAATTGACGGCCACGGCCACAATTACTTGATCGAAGAGAATCAAGGCCCGGCGTAACAGACTCATATGCCCGTTGGTGATTGGATCGAAAGACCCTGGATAGATGGCTATGCGCGCCATATTTTTTCTCCCATTATCATACGTTGCCTCAGTCAACCGGGGCTTCATCGACGTGACGACTCGGCCGGGTCGAGCTAGGCTGGTCCTTCCCGGCAGCTCTTCTTAGGGCCGTTGACAACATGGCCGGCGGCCTACTGCCCGGCATGAAAAGCCCGTTGGTAATTCTATTGATCAGATGAGGCCAGGCTGAAGTAAGAGACTGCAGTCCGGCCGTATTTTTTTTGCTGCCATAACACCGGCCTGGGGTTTTCTTCTCCGGGCCGGTCACAACTTTGGGAGTCATCATAGGCAGCCATGATCTCACGGGATAGTTTATCTTCGTGCTCAGCCACAATAACGGCTCCCGGCCTCAAGGACAAACGGAAAGCGATGTCGTCTAAGATACGCCTGACCCACCCCAGCCCATAGGGAGGATCCAGAAAGACCAGATCAAACGGTTGGGCCAGGAGATGAGGGGTGGCTACCCCGCGGGACAAGTCCCATCTGATCAGGACCGATTGGTCGACGAATCGGCATATCTCAGTGTTTTTTTGAATTATTTTTAGACTGACTGGACTGCTGTCCAAAAACCAGGCCCCGGCCGCGCCCCGGCTGATGGCCTCCAGCCCCATAGCCCCGGTCCCGGCAAATAGATCCGCCACATTGCCCCCCCCAATCGGGGCCTGATGGGCAGACAGGACGTCAAAAACGGCCTCCCGGATTCTATCCGAAGTGGGCCTGATGTCCGCCCCGTCAACCTGGGCCAGTTTGGCCCCGCGCCGTGATCCGCTGATGATTCTCAATGTATCTTCTTATCTTTATTACTGGTTACTGGTTGTTTGGTGCTGGTTACTGGTACCGGTTACTGGTTGCTCGTTTCCGGGTACTTGTGAAACATAGGGGACGCCGGATGATTGCCTGGTCTCGGCCCGTAATCCGCATCAAAATGACCCGTACGGTCGTAGAGGATCATCCATACAACAAATCCGGTCGGCTGTCAATCACCCGGCCCGTAAACAGGTGAAAGATATCTGTGGGCATACGACCGTGGCCGGCTACGGGGTGAAAAACTCCAGCCTATTTTTTCTTAGCCGCCTGCCTCCCGAACAGCTAGTTTTTTGTTGACACAGCCGTCTAAGTGATATAATATCCAACGACTTTTTGTTAGATGCCGGGCAGCCCCGCCGGCAGGGTTCTCCGCCTATCCACAACTTACCAGTACCGTAATTGTCCTTTCCCAGTCTAACTCGTTTTGCCTTTTAGATTTATTACCTTTTTTTACCTTAATGGCCGTATTGCAATCTTTCCCGGGGGGGGTGATAACTAAGTTGCGAATGGCAGGTTTGGTAATGTCTATTGAAGTCCGATCCTTATAGCAATAACCAGGTCAAAGCTATCGGGCACCCGAAGGTGTTCTCCCAAGGAGGTCTTCCTGATGAAAAAGCAAGAACATGAAGTCTATGAAAGGCTTGAGAATAACGGTGTATCCCGGCGCGATTTTATGAAATTCTGTACCGCCGTGACCGCCGCCCTGGGCCTGTCCTCGTCCATGGTCATAAAAGTTAGTGAGGCCCTGGCCCAAGTGAAACAGCGCCCCTCGGTGGTTTGGCTCCATTTTGCCGAATGTACCGGCTGTTCCGAATCATTTTTGCGAACCACCTATCCCTATGTCGCTGATGTTCTGTTTGATGTTATTTCTCTCGATTATCATGAAACCGTAATGGCCGCGGCCGGACACCAGGCGGAAGAAAATCTGGAAAAAGCGGTTAGAGACGGCAAAGGAAAGTATATCTGCATAGTTGAAGGCGCCATTCCGACCGGCGACACCGCTAACTGGGGCGTCATCGGCAACCGCACGTTCCAACAGATTGGCGAGCATGTGTGCAAGAACGCCCTGGCCACCATCTGTGTCGGCGCCTGTGCCACTTTTGGCGGCGTCCAGGCAGCCAAACCCAACCCCGGCAATTTCAAGGGCGTCGGCGAGGCCCTGGGGATTAAGCCGATTAATATCGCCGGCTGCCCGCCCAATCCTATCAATATGGTTGCAGTAATCGTCCATTACCTCCTGCTGGGCAAACTGCCCGATCTCGACAGCCTCGGCCGACCCCTGTTCGCTTACGGGAAAACTATTCATGATCAATGCCCCCGTCGCTCTCATTATGAAAGTGGCGAGTTTGTCAAGGAATTCGGCTCCAAAGAAGCCGCCCAGGGCTGGTGCTTGTACGAAATGGGCTGCAAGGGCCCGGATACCTATAACAATTGCCCGCTCGTGAAATTCAACGAAGGCACTAGCTGGCCCATCCAGGCCGGTCACCCCTGCATCGGTTGCAGTGAACCGGATTTCTGGGATAAGATGGCGCCCTTCTACATGTCCAAAGAGGCGAAGGCACCTAAAGAGGCCAAGGCACCCGGTAAAAAATAGCCTCCAGACCCAGCCGGAGAGAATGACGGCCGGCCGGGGCGTTTGATTCTCGCAGACGGGCATCCTATTACAGGCATTCCAAGACAAACCAGGAGGGCAGACAATGGCTGAAAAGATAATAATAGATCCGATTACCAGGATTGAAGGCCACCTTCAAATCACCGCCGAAATTGCGGATGGTAAGGTGGTCAACGCCTGGAGTACGGGAAACCTGTTCCGTGGTATAGAAATAATTCTTAAGGGCCGCGATCCCAGGGACGCCTGGTTGATCACCCAGCGGTCTTGCGGCGTTTGTACTTATGTCCACGGGGCGGCTTCCGTCCGGGCCGTGGAAATGGCCCAGGGGGTCCAGATCCCTGACGTGGCCAGGGTAGTGCGTAATCTGATGATGGGGGCGCAATTTCTGCATGACCATCCGACCCATTTCTATCAACTCTCCGCCCTTGACTGGGTGGATATCGTCAGCGCCCTCAAGGCCGACCCCAAAAAGACCTCCGAACTGGCCAACAACCTTAGTAATGCCCCCCGGTCCGGGGCCTCGGATTTCAGGGCCGTCCAAAACAAGCTGAAAGCATTTGTGGATAGCGGACAATTGGGTCCCTTTGCCAACGCCTATTGGGGACACCCGGCTTATAAGCTCCCGCCCGAAGCCAACCTGATGGCCACTTCCCATTATCTTGACTGGCTCCGGCTGCAAGTCCGGGCGGCCGACCTGATGGCCATATTCGGAGCCAAGAACCCCCACCTCCAGAGCATGGCCCCCGGCGGCGTGACCTGCGTGGCCGATCTCAACGTTGATCGCCTGGCCGAATTTCTGTTCCTGCTCCAGGAGATTAAAGCCTTTATCGATGACGTTTATATTCCGGACATCCTGGCTGTGGCTCCGTTCTACAAAGACTGGGCCGGTATCGGCGGGACCACCAACTTCATGGCCTTTGGCGAGTTTCCCCAATCCAACGTCGAACCCGACAGTCTGTTCTTCCCCCGTGGATCTCTGCAGAAACGGGATCTGCAAACCGTCCATCCCGTTGACCCGGAGAAGATCACTGAATCGGTTAAGCACTCCTGGTACGAAAATTCCAAACCGCTCCATCCTTACAAAGGTGAAACCAAGCCCAAGTACACCGGATATTTCGATAAAGATAAAGACTTCAAGTCCGACACCAAGTACTCCTGGGTCAAAGCCCCCCGGTATGAAGGGCAGCCCTATGAGGTCGGACCCCTGGCCCGGACCCTGGTGTCTTACGCTGCCGGACATAAGCCAACCCAGGACCTGGTCAATTTGGTCCTCAAATCTCTGAACGTCCCCGCGGACGCCTTGTTCTCCACTCTGGGCCGGACAGCCGCCCGGGCCATCAATTGCAAGGTTATCGCCGAGGCCATGGGCGGTTGGGTCAATGAGTTGATCGGCCGGGTCAAGGCCGGCGACACCAAGACCTTTACTCCCTACGAGATGAAGGACGGGATGGGCTTTGGCTGGAACGACGTCCCCCGGGGCGCCCTGGGCCACTGGATCAAGATCAAAGACAAAAAGATCGAGAATTATCAGTACGTGGTCCCCTCCACCTGGAATTTCGGTCCTCGATGCGAAAAGGGACTGCCGGGACCGGTGGAAGAAGCCTTGATGAATACGCCGGTGGAAGATCCACGTCGGCCTTTGGAACTACTTAGGACTGTCCATTCCTTCGACCCGTGCCTGGCCTGCGCCATCCACGTCATCGACCCGCAGTCCAATGAAATCCGGACCTTCAAAGTAATCTAGTTGACCAGCCTCTAATCAATCAAATATAGTCCAGCCTGGGGAGCGGGTAATCGTCTGCTCCTCGGGCCTTATTTACAGAGTCCGGGCTACATGCCGCATGTGTGAGGCAACAACACAATTATTATCGATGCCATCGCAACTCGTAACACGCAACCCGTAACCCATAACCAGAAATTCATAACCCGTAACCCGAAATTTGGATTTATGACTGAAACCGAGAAACAACGAATTGTTATTATGGGGGTGGGTAATACCATCTTGACCGATGAAGGGGTGGGGGTCAGAGTCCTGGAGATTTTGCGTGACCGCTATGCCTTTCCGGCCAACGTAAATCTTGTTGATGGCGGGACCCTGGGTCTATCCTTATTAGGAGTGGTGGAGGGGGCGGATCTGTTGATCGTTATTGACGCGGTCAAGAATCAAGGGTCACCCGGCACCCTCTACCGCCTGACCTGGGACGACATAACCGGCCGAGTCAGGTATAAAGACTCCATGCACCAACTGGATCTGGTGGAGGCCCTGACCATTACGGAACTCATCTTTGAACGGCCGGAGATCATCATCATCGGCGTAGAGCCGGCAGATATCAGCACCCCCGGCCTGAGCCTGACCCCGATGATCCAGGAGAAAACTCAAGATATGGTCCAGATGGTCTTGACCGAATTGAGCCGGCGCGGCATCTCTCACCGGCTGGTGGGATAAGGGAGGTACTTACACTTGTGTCTCGCTGTACCATGTGAAATTAGAAGTATCGAAAATGAGATGGCCCTGGTTGAGGCCGAAGGGGTAACCCGCCGGGTCTCACTCCTGCTGCTGGATGACGCCCAGGTGGGAGAATTCGTGATTGTCCACGCCGGGTTCGCCATTAACCGGCTCGATCCCGATGAGGCCAGGGAATCACTTAAATTGTTGCGCCAAATGGCCCTGGCCGAGGTCGTCGAATCCACATGAGCGGGCATAGTGAGCCAATCCGGCAGGCGGTTAAGGAGGGCCGGATTCAAGGGCAGCATAGCGTCAATACCTGGCTGAGTCTGTTAGGGGAGTTGGATCGGTACAAGGTCGAAAGGGACAGTCTCCGACACCGCTGCTCCAAACTTGCCGGCCGCGCCCTCTTCGTGTTGTCGCTTATGGGAACGGCTACTTATTTAATATGGCTCTTTTCTCAGCATCGCCACATCCACCCGGCTATCTTGGTCGCGGCCTATGCCCTGGATCTGGTCTTGGCCGGAATGATAATCTTTGGGACCGTCGGCTACATCTGGTTAAGAGGGAAAGTGGTGATCAATGATTTTTCCCTTCTGCTGATTCCTGCGCTCAAAATGATTAAAGACGACCTGAAGCCGGGGAGTCTCATCAAGCTCAAACTGGATCTCCGGGGCCCGGTCAAGGAAAAAATCTTAAGAGAGCGCAAGCTGCCGCCGGGCGATTATGTAAAGTTGACGGAGACAATCTACAGTGACCGCTGGCTGGAGATGGAAGCCGTTTTAGTCAAAGGTCACCGGCTGATCTTTCGGATTACCAACAAGTATCTCAAGTACAAGAGCACGCGACGTAACCCTCGAGGCAAATTCAAGTTTAAAACCAAATGGAAAAAGATTGTTACCGTGACCGGATCCATCCGTCCGAACGCCCAACGATTGCAAATCGACCCGGTGAAGTTGCAGGACTCCAAAATTTCCGGAAAAACAAAGTTTAAAAGCAAGAAAGGAGGCAGTTGCCGCCTGTCTCGCAAGTACAAATTCAAGCCCAATGCCATTGCTGATTCCATGACGGTCACGCCAAAAGAGTTAATCGGCCTGTCCTTAAACCTGTGTTCTTTTTTGTCTCCGTCGGCCCCAGGGAAGTGAGACTATGAAAGATTTTAGTAAATTATCCTGCCGAACAAAGAAGGGCCTGTTGTTTCTGCGGGACTGCGCCGAAATAGCCTCCGCCTGGTGTGGCCGGTGTGGCCGGCCGATCTGCAGCCGGCATCAAATGATGGTTGAAAGCCTGTTAGCCTGCCCCGAATGCGCGGCAGCCTTGGAAAAGGAAGAACCTCAGGACTCCGAGTACACAACCGGCTGGGAAGATGTCCGGGAAGAAGTGTATGATCGGTTAGCGGATACACCCCAGGCCGCCGAGTACACCACTCAGGAGCGGAACCGGCTCTATGTGGAATTTGGCTACATTCCTTTCTTCTATGGATCCCACCACTATTACTCCGACAGCGATTTCCAGACCTTTGATAATCGGTTCATCGAACATGACCCCAAAGACGGACCCATCCTGGCTCAGGCCGGACAAACGGCCAAAGACGACACCGGTGACGAACTGGAAAGCTGATACTCAAAAGCACAACACCCAGGACAAAAAGAAAACCCGGAGCTGTGTTCTGCTTTTCCCGAAAATGTCAATATCCGGTATCGGACTACGATGAAAAGCGACTCCAATATTCCACACATTTTATGGATTACCGGACGTTATCCACCGCTTCCCGGGGGCATGGCCGTTAGTTGTGATCGTCAGGTGCAGGGATTGCGCCGCCGCGGCCTGGCCGTTGATGTGGTCGCCCTGGTCCGGCCGGATGCGGCAACCGGCATCCACAAAGTTGACCGCGACGGTGGAAGCGACTATCTCCTGGCCCAGTCCGCCGACGAGGGGACCCTGGCTCAGCGTATCTGGCGCCTGGTGTTGGAAACACAGGTCCGGCGGCCCTACACTCAGGTGGTTGGGTTCGGCGCCGGCCGGGCCGGATACCTGGCCGTGACTTTTGCCGCCTGGCTGGGGTGTTCGTCGTTGGCTCTGATCCGAGG
This sequence comes from Deltaproteobacteria bacterium, assembly GCA_015233055.1. Classification (GTDB taxonomy): domain Bacteria; phylum Desulfobacterota; class JADFXK01; order JADFXK01; family JADFXK01; genus JADFXK01. The sequence goes on along the minus strand of JADFYN010000022.1, from coordinate 10,399 downwards.
GAATGATTTTGACCGGGACTGGTTCAATCCCCGGCTGGGCTATTGGGTGCGTGAAACCCTGAGCCGGGCCACGGTTATCGGGGCTGTATCAAGGGATACGGTGAGACGGATTGGGGCCCTGTTTCCAGGCCGGGATGTCCGCTTCACCCCCAATGGAGTCAATCCGGGCGACTGGGAATTATTACCGGAAGACCGTCGGAGCCGGGATGATATCCGGAGCCGTTTGGCCGTAGATGGGCGTCGGGTTTGCGGCTTGTTTGGTCAACTGAAGTATAAGAAGCGAGTCCCATTATGGCTGGCCGCCTTGCGCCAGGCCGGTCTGATGTCTAAGGTCAGTCTGTTGATTGTGGGCCGTCTGGATGAGGAGACGCGGGGAATCTTGGCCGACCCGGCCCTGGTCCCCGGCCATGAGATAATTGAATTTTCCCCTCGCGACCGGTTGCCGGGACTCTATGCCGCATGTGATTATATCGTCTTGCCGTCGCTGTTTGAAGGGATGCCCAACGTATTACTGGAAGCCATGGCTTTGGGGGTGGTCCCCATCGTGTCCAGTGCCGGTGCCATGGGTGACGTCGTCCAGCATGGAGAAACAGGGTTTGTCTTTCCCCCCGAAGATCGACAGGCCGCGGCAACAGTCACCGCCCAGGCCCTGGCTCTAGATGAGCCGGAGTTGGCCGCTATGGGCGCCAGAGCCAAAGACCAGGTCACCCGAGACTTCTCCATCGCCCGGGAATTGGACATTTTGGGCGGTATCCTGGGGCTGCCTGGGCCGGCCGATATGGACGACAGGTCGAGTTAGAAAATTTGGTGCGATTGCCCCGGCAACATATCCGGGGCCATTGACAATGGCAAGCAAAAAGGCGATAATTAGAGAGAACCCTCTACCCGGAGATCTGAAGGCTCCCGGACCGGCCATTTTAGATCTCGAAGGAGGGGGCTAAATCTCCCGGCCGCATCTGATAACCGGCGTAACATCTGGTTTGCTGAGTGTTTTCCACAAATAGAGTAATGTCCGGCCAGAGTTGACTTTATGCACCACGACATCAGCACCAAAATATTGATGACCAAATGCCGGGAGGAAATCCTCCGACGCCTGGTCGGCCTGGAGGTATCATCAAGTACGGTGATCGAAGACGTGCCCCAGGAGGCGGCCACCTTGCGGCGGAGTGATTTTCCGATTATAATATTGGACGAGGCCGGGACGCGGCGGTTAGTCCTGGTGGAATTAGAGACCCGGTGGACTCCGGACATTCCATTCAAGCTTATGGAATATCGGGCCTATTATCTGCGTAAATACCATCTGGAGACGATTTCCACGGTATTGTTGCTGAGGCCGTCAAAAGTTGCCATGGGCCATTACCACGACAACGAAATGGACTACCACTTCCGCCTGGTCAAGATCTATGAATTCGACGCCCGGTGGATTATCGAAGAAGAAATTCTATGTTTGATGCCGCTTGTGCCGCTCATGCGACACGGAGTGGAATCTCTTGACCAGGCCGACCGGTTACTCTATAACAGCCCATTGCCATCCACGGATAAAGGAGAATTGCTCAGCATTATGGCCATCCTGTCCGGGTTGGTATCTAAGGCGCTTCCCTTGATTCTCCATAACAGAAGGAGGGACATTATGATCGAATCAGCAGCTTATGAATTATTCAAACGAGAGGGCCGGGAAGAGGGCCGAAAAGAAGGCCGAAAAGAGGGCCGAAAAGAGGGCCGAAAAGAGGGCCGAAAAGAAGGAATCAAGCAGGGTGCTTTACACACCTCTCGGGAAAATCTGATGAATGTCCTGGAAGCGCATTTTGGGACTGTTCCAGCTAAAACCAAGACCCGGATTAACAGGCTGGATGATCCGGCCATCCTCAAACAGTTGATCCAGAAGGCGGTCACAGCGGCTTCATTAGACCATTTTTATCAAGAACTGGATCGATTGGTAAAGAAATAAGACCACCCCGGCGGTCTACATTCCTTCCGTTTCAATCCGCCGGGCCACGCCATCCAGGGCCGGAATAGGGCCGGGGCTGAAAGATGACTGGGTTAGAGACATGCCTGCTCGGACTGCTTACCTGTTCCAGAGTTGGACAGATTTATACTTCTTTATAATTAGGGGAGCGACTAGAACACGTTAAGCCTTGACTTCAGCAATCGCCATGTCTCAAAATGTTGTCGATGGTCCCTCGCCAAATTACGGATCATGGTTGAGGAGGCTAACCCAGATGAAACATCTTATCGAAATGGACGTGTTCGATGCTTCTCCTGACATCAGGGCTGCAATTTAAAAGGCTGATGTCGGCCTTTTCTCCTCCGGCCTTTTCCCGCAGAATCAACAGCATGCCTAACGCCGAACTATCGATGTAGTCCACCGCAGCCAGATCTACAACTATCTTGGACACCAGGCCCAGTTTATCCTTGTACGTTTGAATGAAGTCACCGTGGGCAGTGATGTCGAACCTGCCGGTAAGGCTGATATGGAGTGTTTTCCCTTCCTCAAAACTAACTGACTTAAAAGACATAATATTTAGCCTCCGGGTTATGTTGATGGAAGGTGAGACCCATTTGGGTAAACGATCAAGCTTTAACTTTGAAGCTGGCAGTCCACCACTTCCTGCAGCTTTTTCGCCTGGTCCGGTGCGGCGTCCAGAAGGGCCATTCCGACCATGATATAATTCCCGGCTGGATTAATATTCCGAACCTCCGCCTTCATCTGATCAATGATGGGTCGATTTGCCCCGGATAACGAGATAAGAGCCAACTGGCCGACTAATAGGGCTTCTTTTGTCTGCTCTTTCTTGATCTGCTTGCCGTCCAACCGCACCTGGCATCCCTTATGAGACAAATCAGTCAAAACGGCCTCTAACCGGACTTTACCACCTTTCGACGTCGTCAGCGTCAACGTGACCGGATAGTGCACCCGGATCCGGGTTTCCGAGGTAAGAGCCAGCGATTCCAGCGGGGTCGGCCAGCTTATGGCGATTAACCCGAGGCTGCGCATCACATCTTGGACAACCGCGCTGAAGCCGTAGACCGTTCCCCGGTTTATGTATCGCACAACCACCGGATTATCCTTCATAAACCCGGCAAAAACAAATATCCCCTCCACTATGCTGACCAACACGCTGTTCCCCGGGATCCACCCCACCAGATTGGCCGCGTGTTTCTCCGGGGTCATCCCTTTTTGGATAGATATTTGGGTGCCGACAAGAAAAGTGTCGGTAATGGCTTCGTCGTCGGTTATCTTGATATGGGCCATAGAATAACATCCGGTTGAGAGAACTGAAAACCGTTATTAATTAACCTGAGTTCGACGAGTATGATAACCCATTAACATCAAGGACCATAATTACATCCGCAGATTGCGCAGATTTGGGCCGGTATAGGTCTGTGGGTCTTTTCCATCTGCGTTCATCTGCGAAATCTGCGGATGCTTTCTTTGTCCCAGTTAATAAAACCCGTCGAACTCAGTTTAATTAACCCGGTGAATCGTCTTACTATACCTGGGAACAAATAAAAGTCAATATCCTATTCTCGACCGATGTTTTTGAAGCTCCAGGTGAGCGCTCCAGTCAAATGAATAGCCGCCATACTCCGGCCGCCCCAAAAAAAATCCGCAGAGTCTTCAGCTCTTGCGGATCGGATAACCGTTTAGTCATTTAGTCCTTTTAGGTGCTTCCCGAGGCGCCGTTACTTACTCCGAAGCCACCCGTACTTATCAATTCATCAAGGCAGGACTCGGTAGAAAAGAAAAACGCACGCCCGAGAAGATGTTACAAACGCTATTTTACATAATTCACAGCAGCAAGTTAATCACACCAGCCCCGCCCCAACATGATGTCCAACACCATCACGTCAGGCAAAAGAGACTCCAAAGACTCTCGTAAGTACAGGCCTGAGGGAAGAGCCGCGACGAAGCGTCCCTCTTCGGTTAGTTCGTCGAGGAACAAGTCTCGGCTGTTTTCCTCCGGATTAACGATACCGAATTTTGCCATATAATCTCCTGGTTATCCCCTGAATTATTCTTTCTGAGGTGATGTCGGTCTTATAGAAGCCAATTTAAAGATTCTTGAGAGCCTCCAACCCGGCTTTGTTTACACCGGAAGTTGCTGTTTCTTTGGTGCCTAAAGGGGCTCGTCTGTCCCGGACAAAACAGTTTCCAGGCTTACTTTTGGCGTATTTCTTTACCTCGGCAGACCGTTCACCGATATCGACCAGGGTGCATTTTCCACAGCAGTCAACAATAGCCAGGGAAATTGAAACCAGGGGGAATTCCCGATACTGTCCGTCCCGTCCTTTTGCCCTGATCCAGCCTCGTTCCTGGTCACTGGCATTATAACAGCCACTTGACAATCGTTTAAAGAGACGCACTATGCCCAGACAGATTCGTTCGGCTGAATCCGGGGAAGTAATCAGGACAAAGTCGTCGCCCCCGATATGGGCCAGGAAATCATCTCGATGCCCATGCCGTTTGCCGGCCCAGTCCAAAATCTTGGCTGTCAGCAAAATAATCTGATCTCCCTTTTTGAACCCATACGTATCATTATAGACCTTAAAATTGTCGAGATCGGCGTAGATCAGAGCGAACGGCTGATCTTGCTTGAGCCGATTCTCCAGTTCTCTTTCAATCGCTACATTCCCAGGCAAGCCTGAGAGAGGGTTTGTCCCCTTGGCCATTTCGATATTTACCTTGGCTAAATGGTCGAGGATCTTTTGGACGGAGACTATCCCGTGCAAGAGTTCATTTTGGGTGACGATGATGTCGTCATATGTTTTCAGCTTATCCCGGGACATGGCCATTTTAGCCACTTGTTCCAAAGGCGTGACTTTGTCGACTATCAGTGGATTGGGATCCATGATTAGGGAAATCGGCCGGTTATAATAGAGAGGAACTCCATATAGACCGGATAACTTTCGGCCCAGATGATAATCCATAATTAGACCAAGCGGCTTTCCCTGCGCGGCCACCACAATGCTGGCCCGAGTGCGATCCTTTTCAAAGGCAATCTGGGCAGAGCGGACAGGCGCCGTCTGCTCTATAGGTTCTGCAATTTCGGTCAGTTGTCCGATTGGGACGGAACAGGTTAGTCTCCCAAGTGATTCCATGTTGATCAGCCGGATTTCTTCCATATTGAAATTAAGCTCAGACTTAGGGTATTGCGGCGTGCCCAGGTAGAAACCTTGCCCGAAGTGAGTCCCGATATCGATTAAAGAACTCGCTTCAGCCTTGGTTTCAATCCCTTCAGCGATGATTTTAGAGCCTATTTTGTCGGCAAAAGTAATGAATGTTTCCAACAATGCTCGTTTGGTCGGGTTTCTATCGATCCCCCGGACCAAGGACATGTCGATCTTGATAAAATCAGGCCTCAACTCCGCAATGTTGGACAAACCGGAATATCCTGTCCCCATGTCGTCTAAGGCCACCTTAAACCCCTGGCTGCGATAATGATCAATGGTCTGGTGAAACAAGGCAAAATCCTTTATGCTGTGGCGCTCTGTAATTTCAAAGACCACATTTTCCGGGGTCAGGCCAACGCGGGTGATAAGCTCAAGAGTCTTTCCGGGACTGAAGCTGGGGTCGACAACCGTGCGAGGATGAATATTCAGGAACAGTTTTTCCTCGTGGGATATCCGGCCCAATCTGCTGATCGCTTTTTCCCGGCACACCTTTTCCAGGGCAAAGATGAGACCCAGTTGTTCTGCCAAATCAAAGAGCATCAAAGGGGAATGAAAGGACGTCCCTTCCGGGCCTCGGCTCAAAGCCTCCCAGCCCATAATGCGGCCGGAGACCATATCGAAAATAGGCTGGTAATGGGCCCTTATTTGGCCTGTGTCCAAAATTTCCCGGAATTGATGAGCCACTTTCAGTTCATTTATATCAAGATTCCGGCGCCCCAGGCATCTGGCATCGTTCAAGGCCTTCAAATAGCTTCTCTTTCGTTTTTGCCGATCGTCACAGTTAATGACCACGGCATACCCGGCGCCCAACTCGATCTTCTGGCCGGTCAACTGGATGGCTTTTTTATTTATTTCGTTTTGGATACCTGTTTTCAGAGCATAGGCTTCGTCGGGCAAATTAACGGCCTTTTCAGGTGGATTGGGAAATAGGATCAGGTACTCCCCATTGACCATCGTCAGGATGTCGAGGACACTTTTTGTTTTGTCGTTGATGGGGGCTATCGCCGTCTGGAGTGATTCTTTAAGAATTCCCTCTATAGTTCTGATGAATTGAAGGCCGTAAAGATATTCCAATAGATGATATTCGTTAATTACTAATGCAATTATGTTGACGGAACGGAATGAGTCAAAACAATCGTGTAACGGTCTTCCCGAAGGAGCGGACAAATCAAAACCAACCCGGTCGGAATCGATTTCTTCATTCTCCCTAACAATTTCCAAGTTCATCATTTTATCCTCTTTTCAGATAGGGTGACAGCCAGGTGGTATGCGTTGACCTAAAGCTTTCAGGGCTGAAGGGAAGATAAACGAAATTTGTGACAACATGGTGACAATTAGTTGAAAACCAGGCCACCATCAAAAAATTCACCTGACCGTAACATTTGTGAGTGTCTCTTCATGGGGTCGGGCCTGATCCGGATTAAGACCGATCTTTTTGATTAAAGAAAGAATTCCCTCTAATACTGGCCCTCTATTGTCATTTCGAGCGAAGCGAGAAATCTTAAGATTCCTCACCTTCGTTCGGAATGACGAGGTAGGAATCATTGTCTTTGTGGTTGCGGGCCAAGGCTGCGCTGTGGGGCCTGTTTGACTAAACCGATTTAAATAAATTCGGGCGTGTGCCTGGCCATAGAGTCAATGACATCGCTTCAAAAACAACAAGTTAGTCATTTTCATCGCCTCGATTCCCTGATTGTGGGTTGACTGGAGGTTGATCATCTGATGTAAAGTATGATACATCTAAATTTTGATTTTCCATTTCCAATGAACCATTCTCCGTACGTTTTCTTTTATCTTGGTGGAGGTAGTTATGCCGCCTCACCCAGTCTCGGGGTTTACTTCCGGGCCGGACTTAGATCACACTTCGCTTCCACTTGAGTCCTGCCGCCCCGCGTCTCAAATGGTGCTTCAATGGCTCCGTGAACAACGGCAGGTCATTATAGATGACTGGGTGGAGCAGATTTCAGCCCTGTCATCGTTCTACAGGCAACGTTTCCGAGAAGAACTGGTCGGCACCATCACGGAAGCCTTTGAAGCCAATTATGAAGTCCTGAGTTCTTGCCGGTTCACCCGGATTGAAAATTTTATTAATTACATCACCATATTACGCCTATCAGCCGGCTTTCCCCTGTCCGATGTCCAAAGGGCGTTTGAACTTTTCCGATTCATTGTGATTAGGAGGCTAACGGTTTCCGGGCTCCACGACCTCCTGGCCCAATCGCTGGAACCGATCAACGTGTGCCTGGCCTATACAATTCATCGTTTTTCCGACTATTTTCAGCGGATGCACGAGCGGAGCCTACGGGAACATGCCGAAAACCTGGAGCGGAAAATAAACCTTCGGACCGCCGAACTGGCTGCCGGCGAACGACGGTACAAGGCGTTGGTTGAGGAAATCAACGACGGCTACTTCGTGCTTCAAGATCAGATGATTCTGTTTGCCAATCAGGCTTTCTGCCGCATGCACGGAACTACCTTGGAGGAAGCCTTAGGCCGGCCATTCCTGTCCTTCGCCTCTCCTGAGTGCCGGGAACCCTTGCTGGAATCCTACTTGCGGGTTCTCGAAGGGCGCTCCGCTGGTAAGCAAATGCAATACATCCGGCTGGGCGTACCCCAAGAAAAGGCGGCGACAGAGGTCAAGGCCAGCGTCGTGGATCTGGGTGAGGGACCGGTGGTGATCGGGATCTGTCGCGACATCAGCGAACGTGTCGCCATGGAATCCAAAGTTAGAGAGCATGAGCGGCTGGCTTATGTCGGACATCTGTCGGCCTCCCTGTCCCATGAAATCAGGAATCCATTGTCTTCCATCAAGATGAACTTGCAGATCCTGGCCCGGAAACTATACTTAGGCGGCTATGACCGCCGCCGCCTGGAAATAATCGTCCATGAGGTCTCCCGGTTAGAGGTCATTTTGCACCAACTTCTGGACACCGCCCGGCCGATGACCATCTCTCTGGCCCCGGTGAATCTGTCCGTGCTGGCCGAGGGTTGCGTAGATCTGCTCGAAGTCAAGGCCCAGGAGAAAAAAATAACCATCATCGAACGGTACTCGAAGGTCATTCCATTAATTCAACTGGATGCCGGAAAACTAGAGCAGGCCGTGATAAACCTCCTGCTCAACGCCATCGAGGCTACTCCGGAAGGTGGCCGCATCACCATCTGGACCAAGGCCGGACGAAAGGAAAATCGTCACCTGGAACTGGGCGTCAGAGATACCGGTCCCGGTATTGACCAGAATCAAGTGGCCAACCTTTTCACTCCTTTTTAAACCAACAAGAGTCAAGGCCACGGCCTGGGGCTGAGCAACGTCAAACGCATCTTGGACGCCCACTCCGGTCAATTGGATGTGCGAGGCCAAAAGGGCCGGGGGGCCGTTTTTGTGTTGGGGTTCCCTTGCCACCGGTAAAAGGGGTTTTGATCATAGATGACGAGACCTCTATTCGAGAATCCCTGGACATGTATCTGAGCGAGAAGGGATTGGAGGTAGAGGCAGCCGGGACCGGGGCGGAAGGACTGGCCGCCTACCACAAGTACCACCCCCAAGTAATCATTTTGGACATCCGGCTGCCTGATATTTCGGGATTGGACATCCTCAAACGAATCATGGAGACCGACCATAACGCCAAAGTAATAATGATCACGGCCTACCACGACATGGAAACAACTATCGAAGCCATGCGTCAGGGCGCGTACGATTACATCCACAAGCCCATTGACGTGGACGAACTAGACCATGCCGTGACCAAGAGCCTGCATATCGCCGATAAAGTTCATGCCATCCCCCATCTGCTCCAAGATGATCAGGAATCCGGCGTGCGTCATCAGATAGTCGGAAAAACCCCGGCCATGCGGGCTTTGTTCAAAACCATCGGGCTGGTCTCCCGCAACCGGGCCACGATTTTGGTCGAGGGGGAGACCGGCACCGGTAAGGAACTCATCGCCCGAGTCATCCACGAATCTTCACTCTTTAATGACCAGCCCTACGTCACGGTGGACTGCACCACTCTGGTGGATAATCTGTTCGAATCGGAACTTTTCGGGTACGAGCGGGGGGCCTTCACCGGTGCCACAGAAACCAAGAAAGGCCGTTTGGAACTGGCCGGCGAAGGGACCATCTTGTTTGACGAGGTCGGTGACCTGCCTCTTGCCATGCAGGCCAAGCTATTGCGCTTTTTGGAATACCGCGAGTTCATCAGGGTTGGTGGGACTAAAACCATTCTATCCCCAGCCCGAATCATCGCCGCGACCAATTGCAATTTGGGCGACCTGGCGGCCCGAGGCCAATTCCGGCAAGATTTGCTTTTCCGGCTCAGGGTGATCGCCATCTCCGTGCCGCCCCTACGGGAGCGGTTGGATGATCTGCCGGAGTTGGTCAGGTTCTTTCTCCATAAGATTAATCGCGACTTGGGCGCCACAGTGACCCAAGTGGAAGATAGGGCCTACGCCGTCTTAAGAGATCATTCCTGGCCGGGAAACGTCCGGGAATTAAAAAACGTTCTGATCAAGTCGGTCTTAGAATCTCGGGGGTCGGTCCTGTTGGCCGATGCTTTGAAAACCGTCCTGGCCGCTTCGTCCGGGGACCAGCCTCCGGTGACGGGATCGGCTTCACTGGATGATTTGGAAAAGAGTCATATCCTCAAGACCATGGCCGAAACCAAGGGTAATTTATCGGCCGCGGCCCGGTTGCTCAGGATCTCCCGCCCGACTTTGCGCAAACGACTGAAGCTCTACGGCCTGAACCATCCCGACCCCCGGAACGCCTAAATGACTTGCGAATGACAATTTCTGTTAACACGCTGAGATATGGAGGTAGCCTGGTGAAACTTAAATATCTGGTCACAGTACTCCACCTGCTGAAGATGCCGGGATTATTTCAGATCATTAGAGACTGGAATTCATTTCTAAGGATGCACTTCATCTATGCCGGGCTTGAATCAGGTCTGTTTGAAGCCTTGTTCGACCCCTGCTCCAGAGAAACTTTGATTAAAAAACTTAATGTAAAACGTCCGGAGCTTCTTGATGCCCTACTAGATGTTGGGCTGTCCCTCAAAGAACTCGCCTATAAAAACGGCTTATACCGCATTAGCGGCAGAAGGTCCAAGGCGGTTGCAGGCAAAGAGGGCGACATGACGGCGGCCATGATTCAAGCTAACGTCACCTATTACAGTGCCGCGTACCGTAATGTGGGTACCCGGATGAGCGGCGGGCCGTTGGGCGATGATTTAGA
>JADFYN010000229.1 GCA_015233055.1 Deltaproteobacteria bacterium | reverse complement strand
GGTTGCGGTATAGGTGGACAGAGAAGTATAGGCCTGGACAAAGGCATCGTGTGCCACTTCTTTCCGGCGGTCATGGGGGATATGTTTTGAGACCAGTCGGAACACCTGGTCTTGATATCTATCCATGATCACCTCGAACGCATCCAGGTTGCCATCAAGGACTCGACGAATGATCTCAATATCTTGAAGTTGGCTGATGTCTTGGCCCATGTCGCGGTCGTTGGCTTTCGAGATCACGTCTTGCTCCCGGCAGGGGTAGATCCTGGAGGGCGCCTGATCTGCCCGGATTCAGAGGGTGCCACGTTTTTGTTCCGGGCGAATGTTTAATTAAGCATATTCTTTATCAAGACAAGCGACTAATGAAGCAGACCGTGGTGCTTAACTAGTTCCTCTTTTTGCTGCGATGTTAAGACTCCTTTAATTGCCTGCCGGGTGGATTTCCGGACTTCTTGGACTTTGGTTCTCTTTTGATCGGGAGTTAACTTCGGGTCGTCATTAATGGCTTTGACTTTGTCAGTCCGATCCTGAAACAAAGCTTTGACCTTGGCTTTCTGCTCCGGGGTTAACTTGACTGCAGCGTCTAATCTTTCCAAAGCTTTTTCCACTCTTTGGGCCGACTCCGGGTCTGCCTTGGGAGTCTGACTTTGAGCCGGACCGGCGGTCACGGCAATGCACCAGCTAACCAAAGTGATAAGGATAAATAAGCTTTTGACACTAGCCTTGATCATTTTCATTACGTTCCTTTCCCATTTAGTGCACATTTTAGGGATGAGACAAGACACCGCCAACTTAACATCAATTTATCACAAAGGTTAGGGATTGGCAACGTTAAGCATGACCTAATGTATTAAAAAAAGTACCGGGGGGCGAATACCCGCCCCCGGCCTGATGGGCCTATTTGCTGTGGAGGTTAATCCATTCTTGAATTATGGTTTTGCCTAGACTGATCCGATTCTGCATCGTTGCCTGGCGGTCTTTCTTAAGCTGAGCCAGTGCATTTTGCTGGTCCTGAGTCAGGATGGGGACTGTTTCGGCCATCACCTTGACCTTAAGGACGACCAGCTCTTCGCCGGCCGCGGCTACGGCCCGGTAGGCATCCCGAACTGCTGCCTCAGTGACGTTGGGAGTGGTGACTACGGAGCGAAGGTTCTGTCCGGCGGTGCGGAGGTTGGCGATTAGTGTTTCGGCCTGGTCTTGGTGTGATTTCAAAATGACCGCGATGGCGTGCTTTTGGGCATCGGTCAGGTTAATCTGAAGAAAATCATTTAAGATTCCGGCAGCCTGGCCGTCGGCAATATTTCCAAACGCTCCGGCCGGTTGCATGGTGCCGAGCAAAGTAAGAGTTAGAATAACGGCAATAGTTACGATCCGTTTCATGATGGTGCTCCTTTATCTTAAGTTTATATTTGAATTAGAGTTCCTCTGGTCAGGATCAAGGCCGGCTTGCTGCTCCTAATAAGATAGTCGCCGATTTTACCCAAAAGGTTACATAGAGGTCATAAAAAGCGCTTGATGAGAGACAGGATCTTGATTTATTATGAATTTCAGTTAAGATATTAAAAATCCAGGCTCCTTTGGAGAACCTTCCGGAACCGAGGTTTAGCCTTACGGATTCGACGGAGATGAGGATAATCACGTGATTCAAATCAAAAATGTTCTGTATTTTGGCCGTGACGAAAAGAGCTATAAAGAATTTTTGATCCGCGGCGCCAACACTCCGGGGTATGAATGGTCGGAGCGGTTGGGGCGGGATGTGTTCGGGGGCGATAGTTTAGACGTTTTTGTACATCCCGTTTATGCCGTGGAAGAAGCGGTCAAATCGCTGCAGGAGGGGTATTATAACCTGCTGGTGCTCGATGTGCGGGAGGGGCCGGGTCATGGACCGGACGCGGTTGAAATGGCCTGGGAGTTATTGCGTATCCTGGACTCGGAAGAAGACATGGAGAAACGGTATCCGTTTAACCGGATATTCATTTTGGCCGGGCACCGGGATCTGAACCGATTGGGCGAAGTGGTCTTTAAAGCGGGACGCCTGCGTGTCGGCGCCTGCCTGGTCGACTCGGCCGGGTTGGATTGGGTGGGGACCGTCTGCCGGGGATCAGGATGTCGTAGTCGCCTTGCTGGAGCGGATCGCTGATTTTTTCCTTAACCGGCGGAAGGGCAAAAAGGCCTTGTGTCTGGCCGGCGGCGGCATTACAGGTATCTATTTCGAGGCCGGCGTGCTCCAGTGTCTGGAGGATTGCCTGGAGAATTTTTCGGTAACCGATTTTGATATGTTCTTTGGAATTTCAGCCGGAGCGATGATGGCCGGGTTGTTGGCCAACGGATACACCTTAAACGAGATTCGGCCATCCCGGAAAAGGGGGAAAGTGGTCATGGGCGGCGCCGGCCTGGACATCTGGGCGCTCAGGAATTTGAATGCCGGACCATTTATGGAAAAGGCAGCCTACAAGCTCAATATCTTCTATCGCTATATTAAGCGGCTAATGACTTTTAAGGAATCAATTTATTGGGCCCCCTTTCTCAGCCACCTTCAAGACTTGATCACGCCTCTTCTGAACACCCAGGCCGTGGAGAATATTCTTCGGGATATCTTCAACGAACCCGGACACAGCGACGATTTCAGGGTGATCAGAGAACAGCATAACAAAGAGCTATACATCGGCGCCACCAACCAGGACAACCGGCGGCATATCCTTTTCGGCGAGTCAGGTCACGACGACATTCCCATTTCCAGCGCCATCGCCGCCTCTATTGCCTTTTATCCCGTCTTTGATAGCCTCCGGATCGGTCGCGATTATTACGAAGACGGCGGCTTCACCCGGACCAGTAATGTGGGCAAAGCCATTGAAAAAAACGCCGAGTTGATCTTTCTCATCGATCCTTTCTTCCCTTATGTGCCCCCAAACCCAGGGTTCGCCCGGATGAAAGGGATTATCTTCAATAGTTATCAAGACATCAAAACTGCCGGCTTTTCCAGGTATTACCAGGTGAGCCAACATCTGTTTAAAAAACACCCGGAGGTCATTCATTATAGTTTTTTTCCCAGCAACGATCTCTGCCTGCTTATGAATAAGAACCCGTTTGATTACCGGCCGGTGGAGCAGACTTTCAAAGGGGGCTATTTGTCCACGCTCAGCCGGTTAGAGGAACGGCAGGCCAAAATGACCTCTGAACTGGCCGCATTTGGGATAATGATGAATCTCGACCGCGGTCGGGAAATTAAGGATCGGCTGTCCATGGGTTACAAAGGAAGTTTTTTCAAGCTCCTTAAGGACGCGGACAAATAGGGGAGGAGTTCGGTGGTTGGATGTTGATAATCGTAACCTGAGTTCGACGAGTTTCTTTAATTAAGTACCAGAAATATATCCGCAGATTTCGCAGATAAACGCAGATGGAAAAGACCCCAAGACCTATTTTGGCCCTAATCTGCGCAAATCGGTGCAATCTGCGGATTGAATCATGGCCCTTGATGATAATCGCTTAGCATACTCGTCGAACTCAGGTTAATCGTAATAATCGATGGATTGGCTGCCACCTGATCAGGGCATCCGAAGTTCCACTTTCTGGCCGGCCAGTTCACTTATTTGGTTGTTGGTCCCGGATTCGGCCAGGAAACAATGGATGGAATAAGTCCCCTGGGGAAATAGATTTTCGTCGGAAGGGAAGGTGATCTCTAAAAGCAGATAATCGGTTATCCGTTGCCTCGGGACCAGAATCATGTTTTTGATGGAACAGATCAGGGTATTCCGGAGGTCGTCAACATTGGCCGGGATGAGACCCTGTCCAATCACATGCGAGTAGGCCAGCCCGTTAGGCGTGATGATATAAACGAAAATGTCGACACGACGCAGCTTTGCTCCATTGATCAGGTCTATGGTCATTCTGAGTGTGTCACCTGGGGCGAAGCGGTCGGCGTTTGTTTTCAAGGCGATGACGGGCGTATCTGGAGAGGCCGGGGAAGTAGAGGGGCCGGTAATGGGGGACAAGACCGGAATAGTAGTGCCGGTCGTTGAGGTTGTAGCTGTTGTGCCGGTAGTCCCCGTCGTGCCGGTGGTGACGGTTATGGCCGTAGTGACCGTGGTTGCTTTGGCCGGGGTTTCCTTGGCTGGAGGATGGGGCGTCGCCGTAGCCCCGGATGAGTTATCTGATTCGGTAGAATCTGAATCAGGAGCGCCGGCGCCGGCAGAAGGTGATTGCCTGTGGTTTCGTCGGCCATCGTCATCGTTATCGCCGGCCTGGGCTGATGGCGTAACGGCCGCCTCACCGGGCGAAGAAGGCGGGACGCCCTCCGGATGGACCGGGCGGGGCCCGATACCGTCTAATATGACCAGGCAGACCATGCCCAGCAGCAGCACCCAGATGGTTTTCCGGTAGAACTTGAGCATGAATCCTATCTTGCGGCCCAGGAGAGCCGGTTGGTTAATTTTATCAGCCATATCACCCTGGACACCGGAATAGACGGTGAAAACAAGTTGGGCCGTTTGGTGATCATTGATGCAACATGCCGGCCTTAGCTCAAAGGTGTTAATTTCGCACCGTGATATCTTAATCCCTAAGTTTTGTCAAGCGGATTGACGCACCCCATGGGCAATCGAGTAGAAGGCTCTGCCCGGGTTAGAGGAAGAAGAGCTTTGTTCAAGCCGGCGACGGTCGCCTCTTGCAAACTAAATTCATGGGGTTGTCCTGGATTTTGGTTGACCCGTGCGTCCGCTTGCACTATACTGATTTCCGGTCTAATATCCATTGCCCCATCATTAAGAAATATATCCGGTCAACCGATCACTCCCGGTTGCCGCACGCCAAAGTCTTTTGTTTCAACCTGCGAGGAGTTATGCTAGACCGAACGGCCAGGATCCTGGTAGTCGATGATGCTCGAAATGTCCGCAAGCTTGGCTATAGCAACATCCAAGACGCACCGGAGGGAGTTACGGCCTTTAAGTTACTGAAGGCCAAGAAGTTTGACTTCATCATCTGCGACTGGAACATGCCCGTCATGAACGGTCTGGAACTCCTAAGAAAAGTCCGTGACGACGAGACACTGCGTCATATCCCGTTTTTGATGATTACGGCCGAAGCGCTTAAGGAAAATATCGTCCAGGCCATTCAAGAAGGGGTTACCCAATATATTGTAAAGCCTTTTTCCCAAAAGACCCTCCAAGAAAAAATGAAAGCCATATTCGGCTAGCAAATTCAATGAAACAGAGGAACAGTATGGCGGATGATACGACGTGGCGGCAAATAGGCCGGTTGGAATTACAATCGGGGTACGTGATGATCATGGATCCGGCCTTTGTCGGCCGGCAATTCACCCTCGACACCTTTGACGACTGCCTGGACCGCATCGACCCGGAGACCAGGTCGTGTCAATTGGCGGCTCACGGTGTAGCTTCCGGCCTGGGGTTGATCGGCCAATGTGGGACCGGGACATCGCGGCCGGTGTATGCCCGATACAGACATGGCCGGATTTCAGAACTTAAGATCGTCATCGAAGAAAATGATCAATCATAGTCTCCGATTACCTTAGAAAGGCAATGATTATATGGAATTTCAGGATATTAAATATCAAAAACAGGACCACCTAGCCACCATCACTCTTAACCGGCCGGATCTAAAAAACGCCTTTACCTTACCCATGCTCAAGAGTGTGGAACTGGCCCTCATGGATGCCAAAGACGACCCTGAGATCAAAGTGATTATCCTTACCGGCGCGGGTGATGTCTTCTGCGCCGGAGGCAACATTAAAGATATGGC
>JADFYN010000228.1 GCA_015233055.1 Deltaproteobacteria bacterium | reverse complement strand
TATGTGACCAGTGCATGGTATTTCATATAGTCTCCGCCCCTACCCAGGGCGTTGCCGCTGGGCTAACCTAGAGCGCCCCGTTGGGGCTTATTCGGAATGGGCCATTTTTAAGAAGTTAGCATGACCGTCCAGCCTTAAATCAATGACATTGGGTTGCATCCTTAGACCTGATAGCCCCGCGGGGTCACGAAGAAGCCGTCAATGATTTTGGATGTATTATTCCCGATAATAATCACGGTGCGCATGTTGATGTCATGATTAAGAAATGAGTCTAAATCGGTGATGATGATTTGCTCTTCGGCCGTGCCCACGGCGGTGCCTAAGCCCACCGGGGTCGATCCAGGGCGGTGGTTCCGGAAAATGTCGGCGGCTTCTTCGAGCTGAACGGAGCGTTTCTTGCTCTTGGGGTTATAAATGGCGGTGACCAGGTCCGCGGCCGCCACAGCCTCCAACCTCGACCGGATGACCTCCCAGGGGACCAGCAGATCACTCAGGCTGATACAGGCGAAATCCAGCATCAAGGGGGCCCCGAAGCGAGCGGCGGCGGCGGCGGCCGAAGTCACACCGGGGACGATCTCCACCGGGATGCGCGGGGTTTCTCCGGCCAGTAATTCCAGGGCCAGTCCGGCCATACCGTAAATGCCGGCATCCCCGGAAGAGACCAGGGACACGGTTTTTCCGGCTCGGGCCTGATCCACGGCCGCCCGGCATCTTTCGATTTCTTTGGTCATCCCGGAGGAGATCAGGTCCTTGCCGGGGCAAAGATCGGCAATCAAATCCAGATACCGCTGATAGCCCACAATGACGTCACTGGCCAGGATGGACTCTTCGGCCCGGATGGTCCGGTCTAATCGACCGCCTGGTCCGATGCCCACGACAAAAAGCTTGCCGGGTCGCCGGTCGTTGGTGTTCGTTGGTGTTTTTTCTGACATACTAATATTCTTCCTCCTACCGGTCATGATTCAAGCCGCAGATTACACAGATTAGCGCAGATTAGGACATAGAAGATGCCTGGATTCAAGCCTCGGTCGGCCAAAATTCAGCAAAAATCTGCGTTCATCTGCGAAATCTGCGGATTCATTTTTGTTTCATTGTCTGAACCTTGATTACGTTGATTAATTGATTTACTATGAGTGTTTGCGGGTGTAGGGTGAGGCATGCCTCGCCCCTACAGGTGAATTTTCCCACGACCTACCCGGCAGTCCAATACGTGGGTATTCTGCTTTTTTCATAGTCTTTCATTTAATCAGCGTAATCAAGTTTCAGACAATCAACATACCTAAATACCATCAATATTCATTCAATGCAACGACATCGGGTTGCCGGTTGTTTCAAATACCTTGCCGGTAACGAACTTGGGGGCGGCGAAAAAAAACAAATGATCAAATCGCCGAATCACCAAAGCCCCTATTTCCCACCACGAACTGCCCAAACGTAGCCGTAGTACGTCTTATTGAGGCTGCTGGCGTGGCTGTGGTCCCCGATCATAAAGACGATCCACGCGACGCTCGTATTGTGGGCGTTCGTAGTACTCGACCAGTAGTGGTCCGACTGCACGCCGACGAATGGGTCACCAGGTCTTGAGAAATGACCATCATCATCGTGGACCAGGCTCTTCAGTTCATCTATCGTAGGTAAGCGCCAGTCACCGGCCTTGGAGCCATCCTTCAGCCCGCATTGGCCGTCGGACAGGTTTTGACACGCAGTGATGGCATCACCCCACTTGAGGCGGCCAAAGCAGTCGGCTTTCTTCAGCCAGATCAACCCGGTCTTCAGGTCGGTCACTGTGCCGTTGCCGTTATCGGTAAACCGAGGAGAGGTTTCAAAAATCTCTTCGGGTTGAGTAGAATCCGCCCGGGCCGGTACGGGGTCTGGCTCTTTCGGCGGGTCCAACGGAGGCGACGCCGGTTTGCGGCCCGTGATTCCCCAGATCAACCGGTCAAGACCATTATCGGATAAACTCGGGCGGAGGTCTACCCAGGTGAAGCTCCGCAGGAACACCGGAAGTTTTAGCCCAGACGGAGCCTCCGGCAGCAGCACCGGTATTACCGGTAGACCGCACCTGACGAACTCATCTAAGAACACCCGCAGTTCCATATTCTGCCAGGGGCCGACCCCATCAGGGCCGACCAGGACTGCGGCTGTCCGGACATGGCCACCCTCAATCACCTTTTCCAGTTCATCCTGCCACCGGCGGCCCGGGATAAGCTCCCATTCGTCCAGCCAGACCTTCAGCCCGCGATTTTGCAGAGACTCAGCCAGGGTGCGGACCACCGGTTTGTCCTGGCTGTTGTGGCACAGGAAAACATCAAATTTATCAGCCATTGACTCGACCCAAGACACGCAAAGAAGACAGCAGAGCCCCGGTGTCGCCGTCTTTGGCGTATTCTTCAAAGATGATGGTCAGGTAATCGTCAATTTCTTCCGGGTGATCGTGGAAGTAGGATTCTTCAACGTCAGCGAAGGTTCTATAATTTCTCATGGTCGATGCTCTGAAAGGCAGTTAGTGTCCATTTTTTCAATGCTTTTATTTCGGTATCTTGATTGTCTGAACTGTGATTACGCTGATTAAATGAAAGGCTATGATTAAATACACATGTGTTGAACCACCGGGTAATCCGTGGTCTTAATCAAACCTCATAGTAAATCAGCGCAATCAGCGTAATCACAGTTCAGACAATTAGTCCGATTCCCACGTCAACCCGCAACCCGCAACCCGCAACAAGCAACAAGCAACAAGCAACAACCCGTCTATTCCACCACCGGGTCCAATATCCAGGAGAAGAGGCTTTCCTGGGCAATAGCCGTGGTTATTTTATTATGATATTTCTTCTTGGGCACTAATAATCTGGTCTTTTTGCCGGCCAGTAATGCCGCGGGTTCAGCCACGGCCGGTAAATCCACTTTTTCCTCGACAAAGGATGAATGCTCGAAATCTATAGGTGTATTTCTGATTTCCAGGGATGAAACAATCCGCAAGGGAATTTCCAGTTCGTCCGCCGCCTCGATTAATCCCGCCTCATCGGCCTTAACCTCGGCCGAGGCCAGCAACCGGACCCGGCTAAGCGGCAACTGTGCTTCAAGCAAGGTCTCCATCACCGCCCTCACGATGGCCGCGGCACTGGTCCCGCGGCGGCAACCAATCCCGATAATCAAGTCTTTCAGGGCCTCGGTGGAGGTTGAAATGACCGGCTCGGCCATGGTGATACTGGCCACCTTCGCCGCCAGGTCATTGGCCCGTCCTTCGTGGCCGCACACCAGACTGATCACCCAGCGGCCCCCCACATCCATGACCACCACAGCCGGATCCACCGTTTTATGCTGCAACAACGGAGCCACCGCCCGGACCACCACCCCGCACGAAGTGATATAGACCAGTCCGGCATAATGCTCAAATATCTGGGCGGTCAATTCGATGATCCGGCTGAAGCGGAACCCCTCGACGGTAGTGACGGCATCCTCATGGATGTAGACATCTACTCCCGGCATTGACTCGAATAATTGTTTAGCGAAATCTGCCCCTTCCGGTGACAAGGTAATTACGGCCAGGTTCATTTTGCCGATGGCCGGTTCCAAATCCCCGGCTGTGGGCCGCCAGTTTAACCATCCCATGATGAAATCCTCATTTCTGTTGCTGGTTACACGTTACACGTTACTCGTTGCTGGTTGCTGGTTACACGTTACTGGTTACACGTTACACGTTAATTTCATAGACTTAAAGGGCAGGCAATCGTACCGATTTTTTTAATATGGTCAATTCCGTTTAAGCCCCAACGGGGCGCACCAGGTTAGCCCAGCGGCAGCGCCCTGGGAAATATTGAAAACCTTAAATCAAAAACAAGAACTTATCCTGAAACCAACAACACTCAACCCGCTATCCGGAACAAGCAACATGTAACGTGTAACGTGTAACAAGCACCGATTATCATTTCTTTTTCTTTCCGGTCCGGTATTGGTGGGTGAACTCCGGATCATACAGTCTGGACACCGGCGCCGTGGATAATAAAGCCCGGCCGACAATAATCAGGGCCGTTTTGGTGATCCCGGCCTCCTCGACCAGTTCGCCGATGTCGGCCAAAGTTCCCCGGATGATCCGCTGGTCCGGCCAGGACGCCCGATGGACCACGGCCACAGGACACTCCCACCCGTAATGAACGGCCAGTTCGTCGGCCACCTGGCCGATCTTGTGAATGGACAAGAAGATGCACATGGTGGCCTGGGCGGCGGCGAAATAGTCCAACGACTGTTTTTCGGGGAGGGGGGTGCGGCCGGCCGTTCTGGTCAAGATCACGGTTTGAGACACTTCCGGCGCGGTCAATTCTATCCGCAAGGCGGCCGCGGCGGCCTGAAACGAACTCACTCCGGGAATAACTTCATAGTCCAGGCCCAACAGGTCAAGCTGGTTTATTTGTTCCTTAATGGCTCCGTACAGAGACGGGTCCCCGGAATGGAGCCGGATGACATCCACATCCAGCTCTTGGGCCCGGCGGAAAAGGGCCGTTATTTGCTCCAGATTCAGGGCGGCGGAATCATGTTTCTCCGCGGCTTCGGGCAAAAGGGCGAGGACCTCCGGGCTGACCAGAGAACCGGCATAAATGCACATCTGGGCGGTTTGAAGCATATTGTGGGCCTTGATCGTAAGTAGTTCAGGATCGCCCGGTCCGGCGCCGATAAAATATACCTTCATATAATTCCTCAATATGTTGAATGTATCCGCAGATTTCTCAGATAAACGCAGATGGAAAAGACCCGGAGACCTATTTAGGCCCGAATCTGCGCAAATCTGTGCAATCTGCGGATTTAATTAGTCAGGCTTCCCCGGACTAAGATAATGGACATATATCCGACTTCGGCGGCGGCACCTTTTAGGCGGCTCAAGTCGGTTTCAATTAGTTCGTTATCCATGCCCACATGGGCTAACAAGACGCTCCGGTCAAGGGCTCCGGCACTTTCCAGGACCTCGATCACCCGGCCTAAGCGCTTGCCTATTTTCATTAAGACAACGGTCCCGCCCGTGGCCACGGCATCTTTCACCGCGGTGAGATCATCGGCCGTGGGGACAATGGTCACCGGGGCCTTGGCTTCACCCACCGGGAACTCGGCCGCGGCCGCGGCGGCGCTGAACGCGGTAATCCCAGGGACGGTCACGATCTTAACCTCGGGAATGAGGCGGCGTAAGGCCCGGACTAAATAGATATAAGTGGAATAAAGGAAAGCATCGCCCAAGGTCAGAAAACAGGCATCGATACCTGTCTGGAGCACCTCGGCCACGACTTTGGCCGCCTCTATCCAGCGGGAGTCCAGTTCGGCCCGGTCAGTGGTCATGGGAAAGACTATTTCCTGAATTCGAGCCTTGGGATTGAGATGCTTGCGGGCAATGGTCAAGGCCAGGCTGTCGGCCTTATCCCCGGCCTTGGGCACAAATACGTGGCCGGTCGCGGCTAAGACGGCCGCCCCTTTGATCGTCATCAGATCCGGATCGCCGGGGCCGATGCCGATGCCGTATAATGTTCCGATAGTCATAAGTTCATGTTCCGGGTTGCGGGTTAAGGGTTAATCTTATTAACTTAAGGGGCAGGGCCATCGCACCGATTTATTTAATATAGTCAATTCCGAATAAGCCCCAACGGGGCGCTCTAGGTTAGCCCAGGGCAACGCCCTGGGTAGGGGCGGAGACTATATAAAATGACATCTAATGGCCACACAAAATCGCCGGCAATTCCGTACTTCAGCCGTAGCCGGATATCCCATTCAAAGGAAATGGCTCTAG
>JADFYN010000227.1:5381-5776 GCA_015233055.1 Deltaproteobacteria bacterium | reverse complement strand
AATGTTCGATTCTCGAATGGCATCCAGGAGCGTCGTCTTGCCGTGATCGACATGGCCCATGATGGTCACGACCGGTGGCCGGAACAGGAGAGTGCTCTCCTCATCCACTTCGGCCATTAACATCTCGCTCTCTTCAAAGGCCCCTTTTTCCACCTCGTAACCGAATTCGACGGCGACGAGAGATGAGGTTTCATAGTCCAGCGCCTGGTTGATGGTGGCCATAACGCCCATGCCGATAAGTTTTTTGATGATCTCGGAGGCCTTAACACTCATCCTTTTGGCCAGATCGGAGACCGTGATGGTGTCGACAATCTTGATCCGGCGTTTAATGGCCTTGGGCACCGTGATCTCGGTCTTTTTGGATTTTTTGGCGACGACCTTTATTTCTTTCTTTT
>JADFYN010000227.1:0-5232 GCA_015233055.1 Deltaproteobacteria bacterium | reverse complement strand
CTTCTTTTTCTTCTTTGGCTTCCGGTCCCCTTCGGCTGCCGCGGGAGGCCCGGGGGGCGCCGGAGTAGCCTGGGGCGAGGTGATGGCCGGCGTCCTCGTCTCGGGAGCGGGTTTGGCTTTGGGCGCAGGCGGTTCCACCGGTTGAGGTTGAGGATGGGCATGAACATGGGAATGGGGCGCGGGGATGGCGAAGCGCGGCTCCGCGCCGGGGGTGGGCAAAGAAATTATTTTGGCCGGAACGTCCTTTATAATTTTCTTGGCGTTTTTTGATTTCCCTTTGATCGGTTTCTTCCCCTTTTTCCGATCCGCGTCCGAAATATTTTCTGCTTCTTCCGATGGTTTTCTTATCCCGGCATCTTTTGGCGACACCTTTCCTTCTGGAAGCAAGGGTCTAACTCTAGGTGTGTGCGGTTTGGCCCCGGATTCTCCGGGCCGGTGAACAACGGGGGCCTTTGATGTGGTCTGGGCTTTGGGAGACCGGGCAGACTCGAGGGTGACTTTCGGCTCTCCCGAAAAAATTCCGGTCACTCCGGAGGCGGCCGACTCAGCCTTTTCTCCAAATTTTGCAGGTCGTTCTTCAGGCGCGAGAGAAATTGCGGCCTCCCTGACTGATTCGGGGCCGGCCTGGGTAGTCAACGTTTTATCGGGAGAAGTCTCCGCGGTCTCAATCCGCGGTTCATCCAGGTCCGGCTCTATGGGGTAGATTTCTGATGCACTCATTGACACGGGAATAGGGGTCTCCAGTTCTGAGGTGATGGCCTGGCCGGCGGCCGGACCGGCCTCTTCGTCGTGTTCAGGCGATATCGCTTGAACGAAAGATGATGATGGTTCGACCGCTGATTCGGCTTCCGGTTGGGAGGCTGATTTGGGCGATTCGCGTTTTTCAGGCGGAGGCGGCGTAACAGTCAGGATCTCTGGGAGAACCTCCGGCCGGGGTATCTCGGTCGACTTTTCTTCCGGTCCGGTTGATTCCGGCATCGTCGGCGCCGGGACGGCTTCGGTCTGCAAGTCGGGGAGAGTTTCTTTAGGGGGCCTTTCCGTAACTCCTGCCGGTTCTTCCTCCCTAACCTCACCTGATGAGGGGGGGGTGGGAACAGACTGTCGACGGCGTCGGATGATGTTGGGATTGATTCGTTCCTCGACGACCACAGCCGGTTTAGGGCCTTGAAGCTGCCCGATTATAAGTGGAACATCTTCTTCTTCCAGGCTGCTGGAGTGCGATTTAACGTCGTATCCTAACTCTATGAGCTTCGACAACAGGTCTTTGTTTTCCATTCCCAAGTCTTTGGCCAGTTGATTGACCCTGATTTTTGCCATTCAATACTCCCGGAATCCTTCGTTTCTTCCGCACCTTGTTGACCGGAATATCCGCCCGTGTCCTAAGGTGGTCAAGATACTGATCGAAAAAGTTTATCTTAACCCCAGCCGTCCAGGCGCCGGTGGCGTGGACATATATTAACCTCTAATAGACCACCGGAGTGGGGTGGCATCGTAAAAAAAAGTGTTGCCGGCATCCGGCTATGGCCGGGTCGAGTTTATTATCTCATCCCAAGAGGGTATGATGACGGTCTGTTTCCAGGCGCGATGAAAAGCTTTGCGCTTCACGGCCCGGTCGTAGCATTGAGGTGACGGGCAAATGTATCCACCACGTCCCGGCAAGCGGGCGGGTCCGTCGGCCAGCACTCTCCGGCTTCCGCTCGGGTCAAGCACCATCCTGATCAATCCGGCCTTGTCCTTTTTGTCCCGGCACCCCAGACAGGTCCGAAAGGGAATATGGGCCACCCTAGGACTCACTCGTAGGTGCTGGACTAACATCTGTCGGCCGGAATAACGTCCGCATATTAATATGGAAAAAAATGGTTATCAGGGTCAAACATCCTACCTTCGGCGTCTCCCGTCCGCTCATATTAAATAACATCCTGGTCATCTGAAGGTAAGCCGATTGTTTGTTATTCAGATGCCTTGCTTGACTCATCCGGCTCAGAGCCTGCATTGTCCGGGTCCGGTTCATCGGCTGCCTCGTCTGACTCGTTCGATTCGGAGTCTTCTTTTTCGGGGCCCTGGTCATCTTTTGGTCCATCCTCGACCGGGGCGGGAGCATTTTCAGCAGACGTTTCAAGTGCAGGCGGCGCCTCCGCAGTTTCGATCGGCGAGGTTGATTCCTCCGGCTCGGCGGGCTGACTCTGGCTCTGACCTTTGGTGGCCAGGTAGTCCCTGGCTGATTGTAAAAGAGTTTCAGCTTTGTTTTCGGGGAGGCCGTCCACCTGGGCCAGGGATTCGAGTGTGGATTCGGCCAGGGCCTCGGCGGAAGTGATTCCGGCCTGGTACAATAGATCGGCCGTTGTCTCGCCCACTCCCGGAATCGACAGCAGTGACTGGTATCCTTCCCTGATCATGCGGGAATATTTGGATTCACTCTGCACGTCTATCTTCCACCCGGTCAGTTTGGAAGCCAGGCGGACATTTTGTCCCTTACGGCCGATGGCCAACGAAAGTTGATCGTCGGGGACAATAACTTCCATATAGCGGTCTTCTTCATCGATGACCACCCGGGTAATCTCGGCCGGGGCCAGGGCATTGCAGACAAATTTGGCCGGATCTGGATTATAGGGAATAATATCTATTTTTTCGCGGGCGACTACTTCAAGCGCTCCTTGGCCGTTGGGAGCCTTTCATCCCGACACAGGCGCCCACCGGGTCGATATCCGAGTCGCTGGACCGGACGGAAATCTTGGACCGGGAGCCCGGCTCGCGCGCCGCGGCCAGAATCTCGACGATTCGATCAGATATCTCCGGGACTTCATTCTCAAACAAGGCCATCAAAAAATTGGGGTGAGTTCGGGAGAGGATGACTTGGGGACCTTTGACCACCTTTTTCACGTCCAAGACCATGGCCCGGACCCGATCCCCCTGGCGGAACGTTTCTTTGGGGATTTGTTCATTAGTCGGCAGCACGGCCTCGGCCCGGCCCAGGTTAACGATAATGTTGCCCTTGTCAAAACGCTGGACGATACCGTTAACGATCTCACTCTTGCGGTCTTTAAAATCGTCGAAAACAAGATCCCGCTCCGCGTCTTTCATCCGCTGGATAATCACTTGCTTGGCCGATTGGGCCGCGATTCGGCCGAATATGTTGGGGTCGATTCTCAGGCCCAGTGTGTCGCCGACCTCGGATTCCGGGTCCATTTGCTTGGCTTGCTCCAGAGAAATTTCTGTCGCCTCATCGATCACCTTCTTGACCACGTTCTTGAACTCGAAAACCTCGATCTCGCCAAGTTGATCATTAAAAGCCACCTCGATCTCGCGTTTCGGACCAAACTTTTTCTTGACTGCTGACCGGACGGAATCCTCCAGCGTGGAAATAAGGGTGTCTCGGTCAATTCCCTTGTCCCGGCTGACCTGTTCGATTAATCGTTTGAGATCCGAAACCATGATGCGGTTACTCCGTTAAAAATGAAAGACGAGATTCGCTTTAGCCACGTTATCGAGCCTGATGGAGAAGGTCTGTTGGCCGACTAAGACGGTGATGACACCGTTTTCGCACTGGGCCAGGGTACCGGTGAAATTCCTTCGATTCTGCTCCGGGGTCCTGGTTTTGACCTTGATTTCGTGGTTAAGGAATCGTCTAAAATCGGATTCTTTTCTGATCCGCCGATCCAGCCCGGGGGAGGATACTTCCAGATGATAAGAGTCGGAAATGACGCCCTCGGCTTCAATTATATCACCCACCAGACGGCTGGTTTGGGCACAGTCCTCCACCGTCACTCCAGTGGGGGAATCAATGAACATCCGGAGTGTGTATCCTCTTTGTTCTTTGACGTACTCGATCTCGACCAGCTCCAACCCGAGGTTGTTCAGGGTTGGTTCAATGATGTCTTTAGTCCGAGCCGCAATGTCGGAAATTAAATACCAGTCCATAATTTAAAAAAAAAGTGGGCTTGAGCCCACTTGATATCAGAGAGGATGGTTAGTTTGATAGCCGGCGCTTTTATTAATCTCTCATTCTCCGCCATTAAAAGTAATCCGTCACCGACTTGAGTGATCTATCTAACGTAGGAGAGTGGGTCTGGAGCGGGCAACGGGGCTCGAACCCGCGACACCAAGCTTGGGAAGCTTGTACTCTACCAACTGAGCTATGCCCGCCCAATCAAAGCCTCTTATAGCCGATATATTAACGGCTGTCAATAAAATTAGCAGGGCATGCAAAAAATTATTCGGAATATCACGGGACTCGGGCCAGGTGCCGCTGCCCTAATCGACATAGATAACTTACGACTATCCCGGTTCATCTTCCGCGTCACCCAGGTTCCCGACCAGATCTATCATGAATTGGGCCGGGCCGCAAGAAGAAAACTTGCAGAACATCATTTCGGTTATTGACCCGCAGAAGAAAACCTGTTATTTCTCGCCTAACCCGACTCCCGGTCTACGGTCCGGGGGTATCGCCTGTCTGTTTAACTTGCTTATTTCCATCGTCTGTCGACCGTTAGCCGGTTTACTTTCATCGGGATTGGTTCGGATCATATATATGGCCAGAATATTTAAAAATTCAAAAATAATATCCAAAATGCTCCCATCCCTTGGGGCAAGTCTAATCACCGGCCTGTTCCGAACTTGCCGGCTGACCGAGCTGGGGAAGGAACATGAGCGAGGCGTACTCGACCGCGGCATTCCTTGCATTTACGCCACCTGGCATTATGACCTTTTATACATCGTGTACTACTTCCGCGGCCGTCGGGGAGTGGTCATGACCTCGCCCAGTGCCGATGGCGGGTTAATGTCCGATCTCGTCCAGCGGCTGGGGTATGCCGTGGTCCGCGGCTCCAAAATGAAAGGAGGGCGTGACGCCCTAAGGGAGATGGTCTCCCTTGTCGGCCAGGGATACCAGGCCGGACTCGCCGCTGACGGTTCTCAGGGCCCAGCCAGGGCCGTCCAAAACGGCATCCTTATCCTGGCCCGGGAAACCGGCGTCCCCTTGATCCCCGTCATGGTTAATGCCCAGCCCAAATTCATTCTTAACACCTGGGACGGATTTATAATCCCCCGCCCTTTCTCCAGAGCCGTCATCGCCTTTGGGCCACCCTGCCTGATTCCTCCCGACGCCAGGGGAGCCAAACTCAAACAAATAAAAGAGCAAATCCAGTGCTCCATGGACGCCACCTATCAACAAGTTCAGGATTCCTTTAAGAAACCCTAATTTTCCTGCATGTGCCTGTGACACAGATCAAGGAC
>JADFYN010000226.1 GCA_015233055.1 Deltaproteobacteria bacterium | reverse complement strand
TTAACGTACTCGTTAGGCGAATCGGGAAAGGCGTTTTCAAAAGGTTCTGCCCAGATCCATTTAACTTCGTCCTTGGTGCCGCTGAAATCAGGCACATTGTGGCTGGTATGGCAGGCGGTGACGACGTCATGGTAGTCTTCTTCCCTAAGTTTTCGGATGTCTACGACCATGGCCCATCTTTTTCCAGCCGTCAAGGGTGCCGCTTTAAGGGCGGCTTCGAGTTGCTTGCCGGAAAGCACCTCAAAGGCCGACGCAGCACCGACGCCCAGGGCGGTAATACCGGCTATTTTAAGAAAATCTCTTCTATTGAGGCTCATCACTTAGTCTCCTTAGGTTCTTTAGCCTCCGCGGTCTCCTTAGACTCTTTTGGCTCTTTCGGCTCGATATGGCAGTCCCAACAATAAGGTGTGACTTTCAAGTAATTGTGGCATTGATCGCAAAACTGCTTTTTACTGGAATGGCACTTCATGCAGGTATTGGACAGACTCTTGTCAAAGTGCTTTCCGTCAAAGGCCACGAAAGACCGCTTATTGTCCCGAACCACCTCGTCACGCCAATTGTTCAAGATCTGCATATGTGATGTCTTGATGGTGTCCTTGGGCAAGACGCAGTTCTTTACATTCTTCGGGAGCTTAGGATCCGGCTTGGGAGCGGCCCGACCCATATTGAACCAAAAGGGAAATGTCATGAGAATGACGAAGATAACTATTCCGGTTATTATCTTGCCTGAGTCATATAATTTCATTCCTCATTCTCCTCCATCAGGTCTGCTATCTCCTCGCCGCGCAGGTTAGTTGTCCGTTCATTTTCCCCTTCCAGAACCAGGGCATTGGCAACCAATTCGTGCAGGCCGGCAACTCTGACTCCTGGGACCCAAAAGTCCATGGACGCAGTCAAAACCGCTCGATCGATGGCGCAGATACAACCCAAGCAGTTTACGCCATGCTTGTCATGCACATGTTTGACTGCGTTAGCCCGAGGGAGCCCTCCGCGCAGTCTGATATCCATGTTTTCACCGGCATTCAGCCCGGATCCGCTACCGCAACAAAAAGTTTGTTCCCTAATCGTGTTGGGCGGCATCTCATAGAAATTGTTGACTACGTTCTTCAGCACATACCTGGGTTCCTCTAAGAATCCCATGCCGCGGGAAGTGTTACAGGAGTCGTGCCAGGTCACTTTGAGATAGTCATTCCGGCTCTTGTCGAGGTTCAATTTATTATTTTTGATCAAGTCGGCGGTGAATTGGGCGATATGGACCATCTTGATTTGTGATGCGTTATCAAATACTGTCCCGGTGATGGGGGATTTGGGCACCTCCAGAAAATCCGCCGGTTCGTTCATGGTTCCCATGTACTGGTTAATCACCCGCCACATATGGCCGCATTCGCCGCCTAAGATCCATTTTACTCCCAGTCGCTTGGCCTCGGCGTACATCTTGGAATTAAGGCGTTTCATCATCTCGTGGGAGGTGAAGAAGCCGAAATTGCCACCTTCCGAAGCGTATGTGCTCCAGGTATAATCCAGATCCAGATAATGGAAGAGAATCATATACCCCATGGCGGTGTAAATGCCGGGATCGGCAAAGACATCTCCCGAAGGCGTGAGAAACAGGATTTCTGCGCCTTTGCGGTTAAATGTCGGTTCCATCTTGACCCCGGTATTGGTTTCAATATCGTCCAACAAGAAGTCAAGAATTTCTTTGAAGGCATGAGGCTGAATTCCCAGGTGGTTACCGGTCTGGTAACAATTCGCCACCGGGGTGATGATCCAGTCGATTTGGCAACCGATCAGATTGAGCAGCTCGCGGGCCATGATGGTTATTTCCGCGGTGTCAATCCCATAGGGGCAAAAAACGGAACATCTTCGGCACTCTGTACATTGATAGAAGTAGTAGAACCACTCTTTGATGATCAGGGGAGTCAGTTTCCTGCCGCCGGCGAACTTCCCGAATAATTTCCCGGCCGTGGTGAAATCACGCCGGTAAATGGACCGCAGTAACTCCGCCCGAAGTACCGGCATATTCTTGGGGTCCCCGGAGCCGATATAAAAATGACATTTATCCGCACACGCCCCCCATCTAACACAGATATCCAAAAATAACTTGAATGAACGATATTTATCCAGCCGCTCGGCGATCCCGGTCATGATAATTTCGTACCAGTTGGGGCTTCCCGTCATCATCAAGCGGTTGCCATTCTCTGGGGTTGGGCAGCCCAACTACTTCCAGACTCTTTGGTTTTCCCGCGTGACAAAATCTGCCCGGTTTGATCTCGATAGGCGCGTCCATCCATCCCTCAAACGGGACGTGGTAATCTACCTTCGCCAGATCTGCCGGTTTAGGATCATTCTTGGCCATGTCTTATTCCTTTTCGTCGGATAATTCCTTTTCGACAGGGAGTCCAGCCTCTATCATCTTCTCCCTGAAATCGTCTTCGTACTCGGCATAGGTATGCACCTTGACGGGGTAGTTCCAAGGATTAACGTGGCGCACTTGGCGGTTATTGTTAGCTAAATTTCTGGTTGGGCTTAAGAACACGCCGCCCAGGTGAACGAGTTTGCTAAAGGGGAAATAAATGATCAATACGCACACCAAGAACAGATGGATGTAAAACAAAGAGCCGATCCCCTTTGGTACGGCGGGATGGAAAGTAACCAGCCCCATGGCCAGTTCCTTGATCGAGACTACGTCTACTTTTAGGATGTAACGCATCAAGATGCCGGTGGTGCCTATAGCCAAAATGAGGAACAGTGGAAAGTAATCGGCCGGCAAGGAGATGTAACGCACTTGGGGAATGATCACTCGTCTGATGAGCAGGTAGGTGACGCAGGCCATCAGCAGGCCGTCGGAGATATAAAGAGCCGGCACCGTCACTTCAAAGAAGCTGTCCATATTTTCAGCCAGGTGCACCAGCGCCGGTATCGGCTCCGTAAAGAATCTGAAATGCCTGAAAAAGATCATCAAGAAAGAATAATGAAAACCCAAGGCGGCCATCCACAACCACTTGGTTGACCTATAGTCGAGCTTGGGACCGCCTCTAAGCTCTACCGTGGTGCCTCGAAATAGAGACCTGAAGGTAAGAACCTCAAAAGCCATCCTGATCACTACCCCTAGGGTGCTGGACGGATTTTCAATGCAGTTGGCCTTGATCCAGGGGAATGATTTCTCTTGGCCACAAGTGGTGGGGATGCGGAAAGGAACCGGTGATTGCGCCCAATTTAGGACACGGTAAACCACACCGGCGACGAAGGTGGTGATTGCGATGTAGGGAAGAACCACCCCGAACAAACCCTGGAGGTTAGTCAGGGCACCCGCCCAGGCAATCACAATCAGCGCTATCCCCGCCAGGAAGGACAGTAGGAATGAGGAGATGATATTCATCTACGGATACCTCTTTTGATGTTATTAATTGATGTTACCGTTAACCGACCTCCGAATCCGAATCCGGATCGTCGCAAATCAGTTTTGCCTTTCTTAGCAACATATGAACATTACTTCGGGCTTCATTGACCCTAATTTCATAAATCTTTTCCCGGCAGGACATATAAATATCAAAGGAAAGCAAGGCCAATTTATCTACTTGGGACTCAAAGGCCAGCAGTTCGTCGGTGAGATCATTCTGTTTTATCTCTTTGCCCAGCTCCTGCCTGACCACCCTTTTCAGCAAGAAGACAAAGCTCACCGCGGCCGACGCCGAAAAATCTTGAACCGCTCTGATCCTCACTATGTTATCCAGAAAGGGAGTAATCTCTGTATCGCCGCTCCCCTTGAGCAATGCACTATATACGTCTTCCACCTCCTTAGCTAGGGTACACCCCAC
Source organism: Deltaproteobacteria bacterium (assembly GCA_015233055.1). Lineage (GTDB taxonomy): Bacteria > Desulfobacterota > JADFXK01 > JADFXK01 > JADFXK01 > JADFXK01. Next base: position 1,980 of record JADFYN010000226.1, on the reverse strand, counting down.
CGGGTTGGCAAACCGGTTCTTTTGACTCTTCATAAAAGTGGCCGTTTCCTGCGGGTAAGATTCCAAAACGGCATCAAACCACCGGCTTACGATAACGGATTTTTTCTTGGTTAAAAGATCAATAAGCGCCATGATTCCATTTCGTTGCCATTAACATTCATGGCGGTTAAAGGTTTTTATTATCAGCGGCCCTGGAGGAAAGATATCTTTCCGCCTTGTTTTTCAGCCGCACCGGCCGCCTGATCCGGCTTTGAATCACCAGAACGCAGTGAATTCATAAGTAACTTTTGGCACCCGCCGTTGAGGATGGGACTATAGTCGAACTTTGAACCTTTTGTCAAGACAAAAACGAACCCTTTTACGACGTTATGACGATGGCTGCGAAGGTGGAATTGCCTGACCCGAGACGCCCTCTTTTTCCAACTTAACATATAGCCGATCCATCTTTTTTTATTCTTTAAACGGATCGCGGAAAATCTCTGAAGCAATCCCCTTCAGAAGAGCGCCGCGATGAATTCCTCTGCCTCGAATTCCCTTAGATCCGTTACTTTTTCTCCGATACCGATGTACCGGATGGGCACCTGAAGTTCGTGACTGATGCCGACAATGATCCCTCCCTTGGCCGTGCCATCGAGTTTAGTGATGACTATTCCCGTTATATCCACTGCTTCTTTGAATAACACGGCTTGAGATATGGCATTTTGACCGGTCGTCGCGTCTAGTACCAAAAAGGTCTCATGCGGAGCGCCGGGGATTCGTCCGGCGATGGTCCGATGGATCTTCTTAAGTTCCTCCATTAAATTGACTTTGGTATGCAACCGGCCGGCCGTGTCGATAATAACCAGGTCAACGTCTCGCTTCCGGGCCGCCTCAAGGGCATCAAAAACCACAGCCGAAGGATCGGATCCCGGTTTTTGCTTTACCACTTCAGCATCCACCCGCTCACCCCAGATATCGAGTTGCTCGATGGCCGCGGCCCGAAAAGTATCCCCCGCAACCAACATCACTTTCCGGCCAATCAAAGTGAATCGAGAGGCCAGCTTGCCGATGGTGGTGGTTTTACCCACCCCGTTCACTCCAACGACCATGATCACGGTAGGCTTTTGGGTTAACTCCAGGGGTTTGGTCTGAGTTTGAAGAAAAGCGACCATCGTCTCCCGAAGGTGTTTTTTCAACTCATCTGAATCCTTGACCTCTTTTCTGGTCACTTTCCGCTGCAGGCTCTCGATAATCTCATGAGTAGTATTCACCCCGACGTCGGAAACGATCATTATCTCTTCTAAGTTTTCAATCAAGTCGTCATCTATGGGCGCGCCCCCGGACAACAACCGGTCAACCCGGGCGGCAAAACCCTGCCGCGTCTTGGCCAATCTGGTTTTTAGCCGACCAAAGAACCCTGCTTTGTCCTGTGGCTCCAGATCTTCATCGAAATCTTCCGCAGTGTCTTGGACGGAGCCCGGACCTTCTTCCGGTGGATCTGCTTGCGGTGGATCTGCTTGCCTGGCCGTCTGACCGTCCCGGTCGGTTATGTCATCCGATTCCGAGTCAGCGGGAGGTTCCGCCACTGCGGGAAGCTCCGCCGCTGGTAGATCGCCCGATTCTTCATCTGGAACCTCATCCATTCCAGGTTCTATAGCGCTTTCACTCGTCTTATCTTTTCTGAACTTAAACCATTTGACCATATTTCTTTCCTAAAAAATAGTTTGTTATAGTATTTCGATATGAAGCCCGACCATCTTGAAAAAAACATAAAACCAGGGACACAAAGTCAATTCAGAAAGCAATGTTGTTTTATTCTTTGTCATCTTTGCTCTTGAAGGTTTCTACCCGGACTGAGCTTATACGGAACGCTCGCCGCTAACATAATCTTTCAGTTTTCAAAGATCAAGAAGAATCTGGTCTTGGTTCGGCCAAATGGGGCCTCCCGGAGCGATAGCGGCCGGGCCGGGTTCACCTGCCGTCATACCTGTTGATTCTGCC
>JADFYN010000225.1 GCA_015233055.1 Deltaproteobacteria bacterium | reverse complement strand
ACCTTAACCGAGCTTCAAAATCTATTATTTCCCCTTTTTCCTTAAGGCTGGTTACAAGTTTTATTCTATCTTCAGGATGGTAATAAACTTCATGGACTGGTTTTCCAATTATTTCTTCCCGAGGGTATCCGGAGTAACGTTCGATGGAAGGGCTTATTTCCGTTAATATCCCTTTTAAGTCAGCCTGATAGAAGATGTCTTGAACGTTCTCAAAAATTTTGCGATATTTTTTTTCACTCTCACGCAGCACCTTTTCCGACTGTTTATGTATTCGCCCGACAAGAATACGGCCCCCAATGAAGACCAAAAGTGCGAATCCGACCGTGACTAAGAGTAAGAATAGAAACAACCGGTCCGTGTTGAAATCAGAAAGCTGTGAGAGATGACGCACTACATGGACGTCCATCTCGTCCGTTAAGGGCCTTTTAGCCATCAAGCGCGGCCTAAGGTCGGTATTGAAGCGGAACACCGAGGGAAAGCGTGAATTTCGCCAGGAATCGACCCGGAGCGGGGTAAAACTCTTCAGCTTATAGCGAGCCTCCCGTTCAACCTCAGACAGCCGGGCAATGGCAGCACCAGGCAGAGAACGCATTTCCAAGCCTTTGTCTCGCGCAAGAATAATTACACCGTATTTATCGGCGATAAAGGCCTGGGTTTGATTTACCCAGCCGGCTAAAGCCGTAAGGTCGATTTTTGCCACCGCCACCCCGACGAATAAACCGTGAATAGTAATAGGCGCACTAAAAAACAGGCCGGGAATGTTGGTCTTCCTCCCCACGGCATATTGGTATCCGAATTCTCCGTTACGAGCTTCCTGAAAATATTCCCTGTCTGAATAGTTTGTAGCCACGAAACTGTTGGGTGTTTTCGCGTTGCTGGAGGCAATACAATCACCTGAGGCATTTGTTATCCACAGTGCGTCCACGCCCAAGGATGAGCTCACCAGTTCAAGATACGTGTTTATCGGTTTCAGTGAAGAATCCTCGGCCCAGAGTTTTTTTTGCTGCTCTAGAGGCAGAGAGGTCGGCATCGAGGTCGCTCCAAAACCGGATAAGACGGTCAATATCCTTTCATCTTTGGCAACCATGGATGGAACGCCATGCAGATATTTGACATTGGCACTTATGTTTGTGGCGATGTTGTCTGCCTGTATCTTTAGAGTTGAATTCTCATCATCGATTAACTTCCGAGCACGTGATTCAACGATGAAATCAGCGATAAACCAGGATGACGCCAACCAAAACAGCAACAAAATGCTCAATACGAAATAGAGAGAAGCATTTTTACTTTGGCTCCAGGTTCCAGGCATTGTACACTCCTATCTATTTTTTTTGAAAATGAGATTTAATCTTAAAATTAAATAACTACCATGACTATCTTCTATTATCCATACATAGGCGGTGAAATGTTAATTTTATCCGGCTACACATGTGAATATCTGCACCGGGAGCAAGTTCCGGGCGACGCCCTTGGCAGATCGACGTATTTTGGGGTTATCCCATTAGACAACCCTTTCCATCAAATTAGTTCTATCAGTTAATCCCTGCATATAATCAATTACGCCACCGGCGGTTAAACCAAGCCGGTAAAGCAGCGGTAATTTTTGATCCAATACTTTTCGAACGTCTTTGGCAAAGTGATTCCGAGCTATAAGCCCTAAAATGAACTCTTTGATGCCCATTTTTTTAACCTTCTTTTTCGAAATTGTCCCATTTAACATAGTTCGGATAAGGATAGTTTTTCTTAGTCATAAATTATGATATAATTACCGGCGGAGGGATCCATCCGTTTCTCTCTTTACCTCGCATGTAAAGTGTAACCACAGGAGATGAAAAAGAAAACTTCAAATTGGTTTCATAGGTGATCGGGCTTAAGTTGTCAAGATGAAAATCAGCTTTAGCCAGGTCGATCCTCATTTATTAAGATGGGGAATTTCTATTCCGTCCGGTAAATCCGTTGGAACAATCATCGGGACTTGGGTAGTATCATGTGTTGACTTCTTTATACCCTTCGGCTTCCGTCACCGGAAGTCCAGTCGGTATCGCCTAACTTGACCCAGACCACTCCAGCCCCCTTCCAATAATGATCTCTTTTCCCACAAATAGGAATCTGAAAACCTGGGGTTCGCGGAATTGAACCCGACGATTTTCTTTTTGACACTGGAATAGAAACATGGTATTCACAGCAACAATTTTTAAATACCAGGAAGGAAACAGGCTTTGAAGAAAAGTAATGATACATCTGAGATCGATGCCGTTGCGCATCCGGATGTTACCGCCGTCCCAACCTTATCTTGCCACAACGCCTCGGACGTTGATCGCTCAAACAATTCGTTCAGCCAACCTCCCCGATCAAGTAGCTGGGAAGTCATGGCCTGCCCTGACTGCGATATGCTCAACCGGTTACCCAAAGAATCTAAAGCCATCTTACTTTGCGTCCGCTGCGGGGCATTGTTGCACCGATATCGCCCAAACAGCATTGATCGTTCCCTTGCCTTGGCCTTAGCTGCTTTTATCTTGTTTACGATCTCAAACAGTTTTCCCTTTCTAACCATGAAAAAAAGCGGTATCTTTCAGGAAACCACCCTCTTGACCGGCGTTCAGGAGCTGTGGAAACAGGGATTGTATGAGCTGTCGTTGATTGTCTTGCTCACCTGCGTCCTGGCTCCGTTGATCCAAATGCTAGGCATATTTTATGTCCTGATCCCGCTGAAATGGACCGGCCGTCCCGCACCTTGTGCCATTCGAATTTTTCGCCTGGTGCAGGAAATCGCCCCGTGGGGCATGATGGAGATCTTCCTGATCGGCATTCTGGTGGCTTTGGTAAAACTGGGGCATATGGCGACCATCGTGCCCGGCGTATCGGCCTTTTCCTTTGGGGCTTTGATCTTCGTCATGATCGCGGCTTTCTCTAACTTGGACCCGTCTCTACTCTGGGAACGTCTGGATCTCCGTCGATGAATCCTCGTACCGCCACTGCCCGTCAACTCGGTCTGATGAGCTGCCACGACTGCCGGCTGCTGATTGAAACACGGAATCCCCAAGCACCCGGCCGCTGTCCCCGCTGTGGGGCCCATCTACATTCACGCAAACCCAACAGTTTAACGCGCGTCTGGGCGCTGATTTTAGCCGCGATTATTCTCTATATCCCCGCCAATATTTTGCCTATCACGATAACTTCAACGCTCGGCGTTAAGCAAAAGGACACCATCCTAAGCGGGGTCATATTTTTCTTCCAAACCGGCTCATGGGAAATCGCTGCGGTTATCTTTATCGCCAGCGTATTTGTCCCTTTTGCTAAACTGATGATCCTGATTTATTTATCGCTGAGCGTCCAGTTTCGATCAACCTGGCGCCCGAAGGACAGGACCGCACTCTACCGACTTACGGAGTCCGTCGGTCGCTGGTCGATGGTCGATATCTATGTGCTGACCATTCTGGTGGCCTTGGTTAAATTGGGCGCCATCGCGACCATAGAAGCCGGACCGGCGGCCATCTATTTTGCCTCGGTTGTGGTCATCACCATGTTCGCTGCGGAGAGCTTCGATCCCCGTCTTATCTGGGACGTTATTGAGGAGGATTATGATGGTCAGCCATCAGGTTGAAGAACTGGCTGCAGAAGCCGGCGTACAAGTCAAACGACGTTTTTCCATTGTCTGGATCGTTCCCCTAGTCGCCCTGTTGATCGGCGGCTGGCTGGCCTTTAAGGCAATTAGTGAAAAAGGCCCGACTATTACTATCACGTTTAGTAACGCCGAGGGCATGGAGGCCGGCAAGACCAAGATCAAATATAAAGACGTGGAAGTTGGCCAGGTTGAAAAGATTGAATTGAGCCAGAGCATTTCCCATGTCATCGTCACCGCCAAATTGGTCAAGGGAGGCGAGCAATACCTGACCGATAAAACCAAATTCTGGGTTGTGCGGGCTCGGGTGCACGGCGGCTCGGTGTCCGGCCTGACCACCCTGCTTTCAGGGGCTTACATCGGCGTCGACCCCTGCCAAGATGGAAAACCGACCAGGACTTTCAAGGGGCTTGATGCGCAGCCGGTAGTGACCTTGGGCCAGCCTGGAAGGCATTTTAGACTTAACGCCGACGCGCTCGGTTCTCTGGATATCGGCGCTCCGGTTTACTACCGGCAAATCCAGGTAGGCCAGGTCGTCGGCTATAAGTTAGGCCAGGGCGGCCGGGGGGTGGACATCCAGATCTTCATCGAAGCTCCCCACCATAAGCAAGTCAAGGAAAACACCCGATTCTGGAACGCCAGCGGCATCGATGTCACTCTCAATGCCCAGGGGCTCAAGGTCGACGTTCAGTCTTTGATTTCCGTCATCAGCGGAGGCATCGCCTTCGATCAACCCAAGGACTCTCCCCCTGGAGACGAAGCCAAGGACGAAGCGGCATTTCATCTTTATCAAGATCGGGCCAGCACCAATGAGAAAAGTTTCTCCATTCGTAATTATTACTTGATGTTGTTCAATCAATCGGTGCGTGGACTCTATATCGGGGCCCCGGTGGAACTTTATGGCATCAAAGTGGGTGAGGTTATCGATCTCAACCTGGAGTTCGACGTCACCAACAAACAGTTTCTTGTCCCGGTGCTTATCGCCGTTGAGCCGGAGCGGATTCGCGTAGTTAATCAAAAAGACGGCAATGGGGATATGAGAAAAACCCCGTATGTTTTCTTAAAAGAAATGGTCGAACAGCGGGGACTGCGCGCTCAACTGCAGAATGGTAATCTTTTGACCGGGCAGTTGATGGTTAACCTGGACTTCTATCCTGACTTGCCGAAAAAGACTCTTTATTTTAAAGGCAAATATCCTGTCGTCCCGACTATTCCCGGCACTTTTCAGCAACTGCAGGAGAGTGTGGTAAAACTCATTGGTAATCTTGAAAAAGTTCCCTTTCGGGAAATTGGCGCTGAAGTGCGTCTGGTGCTGCAGGAAACTCAGAATACACTGAAACAAATACGCGGCCTGGCCGAAAAACTCACCCAAGATACGGCGCCCCAGGCAAAGGCGACACTGATGGATTTGCAAAAGGTTCTGCTTGAAATGCAGAAGACGCTAAATCAAGACTCTCCGCTAAATTACAACGCCAAGAAAACTCTTGAAGAACTGACACGAACCCTTCGGACCGTCCGTGAATTGGCTGAAACCTTAGACAAACGGCCTCAGTCGATTATTTTTGGAAAGGAGAAAGAGAAACATGAATAAGTTTGTCCGGGCCTATTGCTTACCGGTACTGTGCGGTTTATTCGGAGTGTTTGGGTTTGCCTGCGCCACCTCGTCTCCTCAGGTTATATATTACAGCCTTCTTGATACTGCTGCCCAGGGGCCTATTGAAAGGAAAAACGATCAACTCGTCCTGCTTGTCGGACCGGTCACCATCCCGGATATTCTGAATAGATCGCAAATCGCTACGGGCGGGAAAGACGGCGTCTTCCAAAGAAGTGAATATCACCGCTGGGCCGGTGATCTCGACCGGGAGATCGCCCGCACCCTGACCGAACAATTGGCCACGGAATTGGGTACTGAAAAAGTTATTCTCTTTCCGGGCGACCAGCGTCTTGCCCCGAACTGTCAGGTGCTGATCAACGTCCTGGAGATGGGCGGCAATTTGGGAAAGGAAGCTAAATTGATCATCCGCTGGACCCTGATTGATCCCCAAGGAAAATGGGGACCGGTCATCCGACGTAGCCATTATTCTGAACCCCTGGGGGACGACGGATACAACTCCTGGGTCAAGGCCCAGCAATATAATATCCGCCGACTTGGGAAAGAGATAGCCGGCTCGGTTAAGGA
>JADFYN010000224.1:5261-5802 GCA_015233055.1 Deltaproteobacteria bacterium | reverse complement strand
CACTGACCTGGCTGATAAATCGGTTGCCGCTGCCCCTGGTCCGGGGTGAAACCCGCAGTGTGACCGTAGCCCGATGGTGAGATCCGGCCAGTTCGCGGTCGAAGGTTTCGGTGTGTTCAGCCCTGTCCTTGACGCACTCACGGTAAACAACCTGGGGCTTGCCCACATTGACATCCAGGTTATGCTCCCGCTTGATGCGGTGGACCAGCACCTCCAGATGGAGCTCTCCCATGCCGGATATAATTGTCTGACCGGTGTCCTCATCCTGGTTAAAATGGAAGGTGGGGTCTTCTTCAGCCAGGGATTGGAGTACCTGGAACAGCTTTTCTTGATCACCGATGGCTTTAGGTTCCACCGCAACCGAGATGACCGGTTCGTAAATATCAAGGGGCTCCAGCAAGATCGGTTGGTCTTTGGGACACAGCGTATCGCCGGTTTTGGTTTTTTTCAACCCCATGACGGCCACGATGTCTCCTGCCGCGGCCGCGTCCAAGCGCTCCCGTTTATTGGAGTGCATTTTCAGAATTCGGGAAACTTTTTC
>JADFYN010000224.1:0-5214 GCA_015233055.1 Deltaproteobacteria bacterium | reverse complement strand
GGTGGCCAGCTTGCCGGAATAGATGCGCAGATAAGCCACCTTGCGGCCCTGATCCATCTGGATCTTAAAGGCCAGGGCAGACAGGGGCTGGTTATCGGACGAGGCTCGCGTAACATTCTCCCCGGTGTTGGGATCATGGCCGGAAACCGGCGGAACATCCAGGGGGGTGGGCAAGTAGCTGACAATCCCGTCCAGCAATGGTTGCACGCCCTGGTTTCTTAAGGCCGCGCCACAGAAAACAGGCACAATTTTGAGGCCGATGGTTCCCCGCCGAATAGCGGCCTGGAGATCCCGTAGCGGGATTTCTGCTTCAGCCAGGTACTTTTCCATAATCCCGTCATCAAAATCTGCGGCCTTCTCCACCAACTGTTCTCGATATTTTAGGGCCGTCTCCAGGTCATCTTTGGGGATATCACGCTCCTCAAGCTCCATCCCCAGCGATTCTTTCCGCCAGACGATCCACTTCATTTTGATCAGATCAATCACCCCGTCAAAAGTCTCTTCTTGACCATGGGGCAGCTCCAACAACAGGGGATCGGCATGGAGCCGGTCTTTGATCATGTCGACGCAATTGAAAAAGTTGGCGCCCACTCGATCCATCTTGTTGATAAACACGATCTTGGGCACATGATATTTATCGGCCTGACGCCAAACCGTCTCGGACTGGGGTTCCACCCCGCCCACCGCGCAAAAGACGCCTATGGCTCCGTCTAATACCCGAAGGGATCGTTCCACTTCGATGGTGAAGTCCACGTGGCCGGGGGTGTCAATAATGTTGATCACCGCTTCTTTCCAGAGGCAGGTGGTCACAGCCGAGGTGATGGTGATGCCGCGCTCTTGTTCCTCCGGCATCCAGTCCATGATGGCCTCGCCATCGTGCACTTCGCCCATTTTATGCGATTTACCGGTATAATAGAGGATGCGTTCGGTCAAGGTCGTCTTGCCGGCGTCAATGTGGGCCATGATACCGATGTTTCGAATTTTCTGTAGTCTAGATGGGGCAGCCATGGTGATTGTATTCCTAAGTGGCGATGGGTCGCTAGCCCGGGTCAATGACCCACGGTTAATCTATGGTAACATTTAAACAAAAAAAAGATACGCCATTTCCTTGAAATGTGATAATGTAAGGGATTATGAACCGGCCTGTCAAGGTAAAAACCTGTTCGCAGCTATTTATATGGAGACACCGGTGGATATACGCACCCCTTTGACGAGGGGATGATACACCAGGCCTCTCTCCTTATCCCTCTGCGCCCGCCGGGCTTAGGGCCTTAACCAAAGGGAAATAATGCAAACCAAGATAGGCTACGACGAAGCATTGCATCTAACGCTCGACCGCATCGGGGAAACGGCCCGTGAAGAAGCCGGAATTTTAGACCTGGCGGGCCGCATTCTGGCAGAAGAGGTGACGGCCGGGGTGGACAGCCCCATGAACGATGTGTCCAGAAAAGACGGATTCGCCGTTTTTTCCCAAGATGTGCGTGGGGCTTCGCCGGATCGGCCGGTAGCCCTGCCGTGTGACGGATTTACCGGGGCCGGAGACGCCCGGGACTTGCACTTGCAGCCGGGGCGAACCATGAAGATTATGACCGGCGCCCGTCTCCCGACCGGGGCGGAAGCGGTCCTGGCCGGCGAATTTTGTGAGGAACAAATCGGGTTGGTCAAGTGTTTCATAGAGGCTGAACCTGGCCGGAATGTCCTGCCGCATGGTACGGATGTGACCAAAGGTGAAGTGATCGCCCACCGCGGAGAACTGGTCACCCCGGCTTTGATGGGCTTTTTGGCTGCGGCGGGATGCGACCGGGTCAAGGTGTTTCGCCGCGTCAGGGTGGCCGTGATCGCCACCGGAAATGAAATCATCCTGCCCGGCCGGCCTCTGTCCCCTGGTGCCGTGTACGCCAGTAACCTGGTTGAGACCACGGGGTGGCTGCAGCGCTTTGGGATGATCCCGGTCCATGCCCAGGCCCCGGATGATTCGCAGGCCCTGACCCGAACCATTTTGGACCTGGCCCCTCAGGTAGACGCTCTGGTGACCAGCGGCGGCGCCTGGACCAGTGAGCGGGATTTGATGCTGTCCGTGCTCCAGGGCCTGGGATGGCAAGGTATTTACCACCGGGTCAGGATGGGACCCGGCAAAGCCGTGGGGTTCGGTCTTTATCAGGGACGGCCATTCTTTATCTTGCCCGGAGGGCCGCCGTCTCACGAACTGGCCTGGCTGAAACTGGCCTTGCCCGGATTGTTGGCTTTTTCCGGATATCACGGTCCGGCCTTCCCGGTAGTCAAGGCGCGGCTGCCCGAAACGGGCACAGGGCAACGGGATTGGACCCAGTTTATCCATGCCCAAATAAATGCGACTCCCACTCATCTGGAGGTCACCCCGTTTAAACCGACCAGCCGGCTAAAATCCATGGCCCGCAAGGACACCGTGATCACTATCCCGGAAGGTCAAGAGGAGATCCCGGCCGGGGCGGTCATTGATGTCGAATTATTGAGAAATTAAGCTCAATTTGGGTTGACCGGGCCGATACTGGTGAAGATTGTGTGTTGATGACGGATGAAGAGCATGAGAGTCCGATGGTTGTTAGTCCTTGCCCTAATTTGCCGGCTTTGTCTTATGCCGGGGCCGGTGGAGGCTAAGCCGGGCTGCTGCGCCGGTCACGGCGGGGTGTGTGGCGGCAAATGCTGCGACGGCACGCCATTGAGTGTCAAATGTTCGGGACCAGGGAAGGGCATGGGGGCCGGCTCCGGGAAAAGTGGCCAGAGTCCTTCGTCAACCGCCGGTGCTGCCCCGGACACATCGGGCGACCGCCAGGCGGATGATTCGTCCCGGACAATCACCCCCTGGCATCAATTTAGGCCAAGGTTACCTGATGCCGCCGGAGTGTATCTGGAACAGGGGGACATTTACCTGGACCATGGAGAGTACCGCCGGGCTATCCGGGAATATAGTGACGCCTTGGAAAAGGAACCCAAGAATGCCGTAGCCCTGAACAACCGGGGTATCGCCTTATATCGCCTGGGGCAGTATGCCGAGGCTGTTTCCGATTACGACCAGGCCATTATGCTGGACCCCGGATATGCCAAAGCCTATTTCAATCGAGGACTGGCCCGCCATAAATCAGGAGATCCGGATAGGGCGTTGAGTGATTTTAAGGCGTCGGCCCGGTTAGGCCACCGATCGGCGCAGGAATGGCTTAAAGCTAAGGGATCCACCTGGTGACCCGCCGCCGTCCTGCCGGCAGGCCGGGACTCAGAGTGGGTGAAAAGAGTCGTGCCATCTGTTAAGCCTTGGATGCTATACTTTGGATGTTAGGCCTTGGAACTATCCTTATTGATCTGCGACACACAACGGTAAACCAAGGAGGACATAGTGAAATTATTGAGATTATCGGGAGTAGCTTTATTAGTCGCGGGGCTGGTCGCGGCTTTCTCCGGACCGGCCCTGGCTCAAGGGACGGCCTCACCCCAAGAGATCGTTAAGAAAGTCCAGGAGGCGGCGGCATTTCTGGGCAAATCCGGTGAAAGCGGCCTGGCCGAGTTCAATAACAAAGAATCAAACTGGGTCTGGAAAGACACCTATATTTTTGTTTATGATTGCGGGAAAGGGACCATTGCCGCCCATTCCCAGCAACCCGGGCTGATTGGTAAAAGACTGGCGGGACTGAAGGACGTCAAGGGGACGCTTTTTTTTGTTCAGCTCTGCGACGCGGCGAAGAAACCCGGAGGAGCCTGGGTGGAATACTGGTGGCCAAAACCAGGCACCATGGAACCATCTAGAAAGATCAGCTTTATGCTCCAGGCCGGCAGTTCACCTTACCAGGTCGGGGCCGGCATTTATGATGACAAGATGAGTCTCGACCAACTTGATAAGGTGGTTAAGTAGAGGATATGACCGAGGCATTAGTGTTTCGGAGAAGTGATTGTGCGAAACCGGCGAGTCTCTAAAAAGGATTAGACAAGTAACCGGTTAGATGCCGGGGAAGGACAGGTCGCCGAAGATTTCTTGATAGACGGCATCGTCTGCGGCCTGGCAGCGGTTTCTCAACATACTATATTTTTTAAGCAAATCCTCACCTTCCGGAGTCAGTTGACTCCCCCGGCCGGATTCGGTCAGAAGCAATGGGAAACCCAAACGCTCCTCGGTTAGCCTGATTCGGCTCCACAAGCCCCGGTAAGACATCCCCAACTGCTGAGCCGCTTTGTTCATTGAGCCCAGGTCCCGAATGAGTTCCAGGATCCGGAAACGGCCGGGGCCAAAAACATGCTCGTTCTGGTCGTTTTCCAGGCGGTAGGTGGATCTGAGGTGCATGGTATCGCCAAGATGTTATACGGGTTGCGGGCAATGTCGTTGATCTATTTGATCTATCTATTTATATGGCTGTTTGTCTATGAATTTGTCTATAAATTTTGCTCAGGGTGGGCCGCATCTTCAGGGTGGGCCATCTTGAGATAAAATTCATACCATACTTTGAGCCTTTAGTCAAATTAAAGTTAGGGTCGGATGTGATGGGATCGCACGCTCCGCTGCACTGAACCTGTCGCCGGACACCCCTTCATTCAAACCGGGCGTGTGGATTTCCCTGATTCGGCCTTTGCCGCATCCAGAACTCGCCTGACCGTCTCCGCCATCTCACTAATCCCCAAGGGTTTCCTCAGCAATGCCACTATCCCGGCGTCTCTAATCTGATCCAGGCCGGTTATTCCGGCGGCGCCCGTATACAAGATGACCGGCAGTCCAGGACGGATCCTGACCACCTCTCGGGCCAAATCCACTCCGGTCAGCCCCGGCATGGTGTAATCAGTGACCACCAGATCGAAATCATCAGGTTGGGATTTGAAAGATTCCAGGGCCGTCAAGCTGCTTATTTCGAATATCACGGTATATCCTAATCTTTCCAGGGACAGCTTCCCCCAGCGGGCTAATTCTGCTTCGTCATCGACAAAAAGAATTTTCTCCGTCCCTCCGACGACGGTTACAGAGACTTCTCTGGACTCCTCAAATATACCCCCCTGGTACTTGGGCAGAAAAATGGTAAAAATTGATCCTTTTCCCGCCTCACTATGAACATCGATAGCCCCGCCGTGACCTCTGACGATGCCGGGCCTTCGGCGCATTAAGCATATATTCCAGCCAACCTCACGCCTTTAATGATGATGAAATAAAGCTCTTATCAGATTTAATGGATAACATCTCATACGGCATTATGACCATCC
>JADFYN010000223.1 GCA_015233055.1 Deltaproteobacteria bacterium | reverse complement strand
AAATTGCCAACGAAATCATTTTGGTACATCAACTCACGAATTGTGGAACGTTACTTCTCGATTCTAAATTCAGGACCGGGTCTCGACATTGGCTTGCGCTTGGCTTAAGTTAATGACATTGGGTTGCATGTTGCACGTTACTGGTTATCCGTTACTGGTTATCTTCAACGGCTATTAAGAAGCAGGGGCTTGCAAAAGCGCATTTGAGATCGTCCAAGGTGTCATGATTATCCCGCAACCAGCAACAAGGAACCAGTAACAAGAAACGAGTAACAAGCAACCTGTAACGAGCAACAAGCAACCAGAAGGGAGCATGAATGGTCCGCCGTTCCGCAGGTTTTGTCGAGAGATCAAAAATCGCGGTTCGCAATCAAGGCGTCACCGCCGCGGTGACCGGGGCCGTCAACAGACTTAGCGCGAGTCGAAAATTCGCCTGGGCCCAGATGGACGATATCCAGGAACTCCGTCTGGCAGCCAGAGAAAAAAAGGCGGAGGTTATCGCCCATCTCGACACTTACCTGGATACCTTAACCACCAAGATATCCAGCCGGGGCGGGCATGTTTTTATGGCGCGGACCGTGGCCGACATGCAAGACTACCTGGTCAATCTCATCCGGACCAAAGGTATCCAAACCGTGGTCAAGGGAAAATCCATGGTTTCAGAGGAAGCCCACCTGAATCCCGCCATGGAAGCCTACGGGGCCGAGGTTTTTGAGACTGATTTAGGAGAATACATTGTCCAACTGGCTGGGGAGACCCCTTCCCACATCCTCGGTCCGGCTATGCACAAAACCAAAGAGGATATCGCCGCTCTCTTTAGTCAAAAGCTCGGCGGCCCAACCCTATCCACCCCGGAAGAGCTGACAGCCCTGGCCAGGGAGACATTGCGGCGGAAATTCTTGACGGCCGGCCTGGGCCTGACGGGAGTTAATTTTGCCGTGGCCGAGACAGGGACCATTGTCTTATTGGAAAATGAAGGAAACATCAGAATGTCCACGACCCTCCCCAGGATTCATGTGGCCGTCATGGGTCTGGAGAAGATCGTTCCAACATTTGCCGACCTGGCCGTCTTCTTGAAACTGCTGCCCCGAACCGCCACCGGTCAAAAGATGCCGTCCTATGTTTCTTTTATTAACGGCCCCTGGCCGATGCCCCCCGGTGAAGGGCCGGAAGAATTTCATCTGATCATCCTGGACAACGGCCGTCGCCGGATCGCGGCTGACCCGGACTTGTGCTCGGCGTTGTTCTGCATCAGGTGCGGCGCCTGTCTCAATGTCTGTCCGGTATTCCGGCGCCTGGGCGGAGGTCATCCCTATGGATTTACATATAGCGGTCCCATCGGGGCAATTTTGGCGCCGCTGATGTCCGACCTGCCGGATGCCGCCCATCTGCCGTTTGCCTCCACTCTCTGCGGAGCCTGCCGCGATGCCTGCCCAGTAATGATTGACCATCCCAGTCTTCTGCTGAAATTAAGATACCGAATCGCCGGCCAAAAAACTCCTTCATCCCCTCGCCTCCTGACCGAGAAACTGCTGGTTAAAGCCGCCGGTCGGGTCAACAGACACCTGGGGCTTTATCAGACTGCCATTAGGGTAGCCAGACTCACTCGAACGTTGGGGGTAGATTCAAACGGGCTGGTAACCAGGGCCGGACTGGTTTTCCGGCCACCGGCGCCTCGGACCTACCGTGAAATGCAGCGTCACCTCATATCCAAGCGAAAAAAGAATTCATGATCCCCTCCGACCTGATAACCATGTTCAAACAACAATGGCTTTCCGTGGGCGGTAATTTCCATCAGGCCGCTGATCCCTTGACGGCCCGGGAAATTCTAATCAACCTGGGTCGGCAATGTCACCCACGGCCGGCCGCGGTAGAGGACCGACCCTTAATCAGACAACTTAGGGTGAACGAGACGTTGGCGGAACTGGGGATTGAGGTGCTTTCGCCTTCCGGGGCATGGGGATCGCACCCTGAGATCTTACCTGGTGCTGAGGAACGGCGCGGCCTGGCTGAAGCCGGCCTGGGGATTACCGTGGCTGATTACGCCCTGGCTGACTCAGGGACACTGGTCATCTTGGCCGGACCGGGGACCCGTCGGTCTTTTTCGTTATTGCCTCCGGTTCATCTGGCCCTGGTTCCGGCGGCAAACATTTTGCCGGATTTAGATGCCTTATTTAAGTTGTTGGGCCAAGATCAGGGACCGGTCAATCAGATGGGCCAGGTCATGACATTCATCACCGGGCCGAGCAAGACCGGGGACATCGAGTTCAACCTGGTCATGGGGGTGCACGGACCAGGCCGGACAGAGGTCATCGCCACCACCTGGACCTGACGTCTCCCAATTGCGGGTCAAGGTGTCCTTCCAATCACGGATAATTGTGCAACCACCCAGGGGCCGACAACAAAACCAATAGAAACGAGATTCAGACCATGACCGATCAACTGCCGGATAATAACCGGACCTACTATCACGCTTATGAAGAGCGCTATATCGCGGTGTACCGCACCGGCGCCCAGTTTTGGAATCCCCACGAACCCAGTTCAGCTTTGGCCGAGTTTCTCGATGCCCATAATTATTCGAATAAGAATGTGCTGGAACTGGGATGCGGCGAAGGCTTCGAATCATTCTATCTGGCCTCCCGCGGACTGAACGTCACGGCCGTGGACATCTCCCCCACCGTTATCGAAAAATGCCGGGCCCTGGCCTTGGAAAGAGGCGTCGATATCAATTTGCAGGTCGGCGACATGACCCAGCTTGATGCACTCGCGAGCCAATCCTTTGAGTTAGTGGTCAATGTCGGTTCCTACCATATGCTGCATCAATCTGAACATCGAGAGCGTTGTCTGCAGGAGGTAAACCGGCTATTAGTCCCGGGGGGCCGACTGTTTTTCCAAAACGGCCTCGACCTGAAAGAAGCGGCCGTCTATTTTCCGGAAGACAGCGAAAGAATCAAAGCTTTTAAAGAACTACGGCGGACCTACCGGCCGGGGCAACCGGCCCCTCGCCGAGTCGTAATCAACGGCCGGGAAGAAACTATTTCTCTGCCGATCAGTCCCAAGACCTGGTTCGCCCGCCTCGATGAATATACGGCTGAAATAGAAGCGGCGGGGTTTAAGGTGGAGCAGGCCCTTCGGACCAATCGGGATCGGATCAATATCGGCTGGGAAGCCGTGGTCGTGGCCGGGAAATGAACTGGTACCGGGTCGGAATAAAAAGCACAACCCGGATACAAATAGAAAAAATAGAGGGAGTAGAGGTTTCAGTTATGTCTGATGCAGATGGAGATAGGGGACAACGCGAAGTTACAGTGCCTAAGGGCCTTTTTGATATCAGTAAATTGTCCATTGTCAAGGCGTACGGCAGTCGGTTGGTGGCCGACACCGGCGCCGAGTACCTGGATTTCGCCTCGGGCATCGCTTCCCTCCCGGTGGGTCATAGCCACCCGGAAGTCATTAAGGCGATTACCGCCCAGGCCCAAGATTATCTGCACCTGTGTTTCAACTTGACTGCCTATCAACCCTATCTGAGCCTGGCCGAGCGTCTGAACAACCTGGCCCCCGGTCATGGTCCCAAAAAGACGATGCTGCTCAATTCCGGGGCTGAGGCGGTGGAAAATGCTGTCAAGATAGCCAGGTATGTCCAAAAACGGGAAGGTCTGATCGCCTTTCAGCATTCCTTTCACGGCCGGACCAGTCTGGCCGCCGGATTGACCGGCCGGGTCCGGGCCATCAAAGCCGGTTTTGGATTGCCGCATCCCGGCATCTTCCATGCCCCTTACGCCTATTGTTATCGTTGTTCTTTTGGCCTGGCTTATCCCAATTGTGATATCAACTGCCTGACGGGTTTGCATGATTTGGTCCGATATACCATTCCGGCCAAACAGGTGGCGGCCCTGATCATGGAACCGATTCTGGGCGAGGGCGGCGCAGTCGTGCCTCCCATGGAATTTGTCCAGGGGGTGGAGAAATTCTGCCGCGATAAAGGTATTATCTTGATCATGGATGAGATCCAGACCGGGTTGGGCCGCACGGGAGCCTGGTTCGCCTCCCAACATTTCGGAGTGGCCCCGGATCTGGTGCTGACCGCCAAAGCACTGGGGGGAGGATTGCCCCTGTCGGGTGTCACCGGCCGGGCCGAAATTATGGACGCGGTCTATCCCGGCGGTTTAGGGACAACCTTTGGCGGAAATCCGGTCTGCTGCCGGGCCGGCCTGGCCGTGATCGAAATCATTGAGCAAGAAAATCTTATCGCCCGGGCGGCGGAGGTGGGCCGGAAGCTGAAGCAAGGACTGGATCGGTTACAGGAGATGTTCCCCATCATTGGTGATGTCCGCGGCCTGGGCGCGATGATGGGAATAGAGCTGGTCGAGGACCCGGCGTCAAAAACCCCGGCCGTGGAAGCCGCTAAGAAATTATTTGAAATCTGTCTCCGCCGCGGCCTGCTCCTGGTCTCCGGTGGGACTTACCGCAATGTCTTGCGGCTGCTGCCTCCTTTAATCGTCACCGATGATGAACTCGACCAAGCCTTAGGCACCCTAAAAGCCGCGCTGACCGAGGTTGTCGGCTGATGGGATCCCCGAAAGTGACGAAGCCGGGCCTGGCCGGGGCGATGATTATAGTCCTGGCCGCGGCACTGGATCTGTATTTTGCCCCTGGCATTGGCTGGGCGGCCGGCGGGACCGACCAGGGTAAGGTGGGTTACGCCATCCTGGTCGAAGGCAGCATCAAAGGAGATGAGGCCGGCACCGCGGATTACCATGTGACAACCCGCTATGTGTACTATTGCTTGCAACAACGCGGGATTAAGGCCGACGACATTTATTATCTCACCTCTAACCCGGCCATGCCCCAACGCCGAGGCAACCCGACCAAATGGGCTGTGGAATATGCCTTGACGGACTGGGCCGCGACCAAAATGTCCACTGATCCAGCCCCCCTGTACTTCATCTTCGTTGACCATGGGACTTACCAGACGCTGTATATAGATCAGGAAGAGGTGACCGCTTCCGACCTGAATAATTGGCTGACCAGCCTGGAATCCCGGATCAGGATATCTAAACGGATTGTTCTAATCATTGGCGCCTGTTATGCCGGCAGCTTCCTTCCGGCAGTCTCAAAACCAGGCCGAGCCATCATCACCAGCACCGGCCCCGGCGAAGAATCGGTCCGCGGACCGAGTCAGGTCAATGACCAGCCCAGAGACGGCGAGTTTTTCGTCTCTCAGTTCTTTTCCTTTTGGGCCGGCGGAAAATCACTCAAAGAAAGTTTTCAATACGCGGTGAAGGTGCTGGAGGAATTTGGACCCATCGGAAACCAGGAAGAAGGCGTCGTCAACCAGCACCCCCTTTGGGATGATCAAGGTGACCACTGATTCATGGTAGATAGAAAAGCCCAAAGGGAGGGTAGGTCAGGCCCTCCCCTTGGGCCAGGTGGTTTTGGCCGGAAGGTTCATGTTTCAGCCGAAACCGTGATCTGTGTTAATCAGGCTTGGGAGTGATGTTGTTGGTCAATTCAGGTGCTGGTTGCTCGTTGCCGGTTACTGGTCAATGTCATTGCCTTACGGCTGGACGGTCGTGCTAACTTTTTTAAAATAGCCAACTCCAAATAAGCCCCAACGGGGCGCTCTAGGTTAGCCCAGGGCAACGCCCTGGGTATGGGACAAGGCCCTTATAATATACAATATAACAACATATAAACCCACCTGTAATGCATTATTTTGGTGGTGACTGGACATTCATTTCCTTCTATGCGACACCAAAAAAATATCCACAGGCAGAGGTACATAATTTGGGGCTGCACCGCTGAAT
>JADFYN010000222.1 GCA_015233055.1 Deltaproteobacteria bacterium | reverse complement strand
GTGGTGGAGGCGGTGCCGGCGTATAACACCGACAAGAATTTTCATCCCACGTCAAATAAATGGCTGGGGTTTATTGTGACCGTAGACGGGGTTCGTCTTTACCATGCCGGTGATACGGATTTCATCCCGGAAATGAAAGATTTTAAGGTCGACATCGCCTTTATCCCGGTCTCGGGCACTTATGTCATGGACGCGCCGGAAGGGATCAAGGCGGCCCTGGCCATTAACCCCAAGGTGGCCATCCCCATGCACTACGGGGCCATCGTTGGCAGTGAATCGGACGCCAAGGCTTTTGCGGAGGCATTAAAAGGTAAGATCAGGGTGGAGGTTTTAAAAAAGAAATAGCCCGAGGCGGGCCTGATCTGATGTTATGTCAAGAAGACGCAAGGACGCGATGTATATTGTTCTTGCGTCTTTTATTTTGTGGGAGATCGTTCAACTGTCTGTTCGTTTCATCGATGTTCATCCATCCTCTTGGGGTAAAGGCCCGGTGGGGAAACTTCTTGGCACGTATATTGTATCCAGTACAGGTCAAGGCGACTCGACAGCGGTATCAGGGATGGTTCAAGGGCAAGTTTTTCTCGATGCAACACCGCTGGTCCTTGGATTCAATAAAGATTCCCATCATCCTGATAGGGGCAAAAATTTCCTGGCCGACCCGGAGGCGCGATCATCGCCACCAGTAAGATAGGCACTAACTGCCTGTCCTGAGGTCAAGAAAAGATTATAGCTCTGAGTTGCCGGCAACAGTCCGGGATGCTAAAAGATTCTTAGTGCCAGCCAATCGCCCAGCCATCCAAGTCAGCACCAAGAATGGCGCTGTTCCAGCCGGTCTTCCTCCACCAGCTTCTTCTAAGAAAGGGATGTCCATGGTTATCAACCTAGACGAATATCGCAAGCGAAAGATTGAAACGGAGTCTGCCCCACAACATGTCATCGAGCGGACCGGCATGGATGACCTCCAATTTTCCGGGGACCTGATTGCGCTTCACAGCTCTTCATTTCGCACTCTTGAAGATCTGGAAAAGATCCGTCCCGGGACTCCGGTTAGGACGACCACCCTTTTTCGGACTACAGATCACCGGTACGCCCTAAATATCCGGAGTTTCGTGATTGGCGTCCCGGACATGCCGGAATACAGTTGGGCTGAACTTTATGACGATGCTGAAAGTGTTTATCACCGGTTGGAGGGTGACGATATCTGTGAGCCATTGGTTGTCCGGGCGGCAGAAATCGACGATAGTTTCAGAGAACTGTGCCTCAATTTACTCGCCTCCCCAAGCCGGCGCAGCGCCTCGGAAAAGGGGTAGATAGATCCTTTCGAATGTTTGGGTCTGGACGGGCCATGGATATGGATATCGATCAAAAGAAGGAATTCTATAATCTGCTCAGCCGGATGACCAGCGAGGTGGAGAAGGTGTTGTCTCTCACGCTGGAAATCGGCCGGGCGATGGAAGATGAAAGCCTTTCAAATCTGGGAAATCTGATCGATCGGCGGCAAGACAAGTTTGATTTGATGAATTCTATTTATCAGCAGGAGGTGTCCAGGCTGATTCGTGTATTTGAGGCTCTCCCTGGGTACCCTGAGCGGTTGACGGATGATCTATC
The DNA here is from genome assembly GCA_015233055.1 of Deltaproteobacteria bacterium. Classification (GTDB taxonomy): domain Bacteria; phylum Desulfobacterota; class JADFXK01; order JADFXK01; family JADFXK01; genus JADFXK01. Next base: position 4,205 of record JADFYN010000222.1, on the reverse strand, counting down.
TAAAGAGATTATCCGAAAGATCGGTGACTGCCGTGAGTTAATCAAGAAAATTAATGATCATGACAGCGCCAACCTGGCCTTGGCCCAAAAAAAGCGCCATGAGTTCAAGACGGCCATAAAAAATGTCCGCGATAAACGAAAGACGGCAAGGACTTATGGCAAGACGTTGATGTCGCATGATTTCAGAATATTCGACGACACAGCCTGATTCGGCCGTTGGTCTGAGAGAGGTGTCTATTGGTGTGACCGCCTCCTGATTGGAAATATAAACTTTTAACGGTTGCAATTGACTCTTTGGTGTGTGCCCTTACCCAGGGTCAGCGAAGCGCCACCCTGAGGCGAGATCGAAAAAGGACACTTAACGCCGCATCAAGTATATCTAAGTCAAGCTGGAAAGATCCTGAACTAGTCCACCGGGCCGGCTACGACCAGAATGACCAGGTCGGAGTTGCCGATGTTTTTTAAAGCGTGTAACGAGCCGGTCGGGATCCAAACGGCATCGAGTGGGCCGACCTGTCTGGTTTCATCATCTACAGTCATTTCTCCAGTCCCCTCCATGATCATGTAGATCTCTTCCATAGGGTCTACATGCCCTTCTATCGATTGCTCCGGCTCCAAGATGGTCAGGGCCAGGAATCCGATATCTTTAAGCGTCCTCCTGTCTAAGATCATCCTGGCGACGGCGCCGCTATGGGCCAGGTAGGTTGTGGCTAATACCTCTTCACTATTGACGTTTCTGACAATCATGATCATCTCCTTATGGTTGTTATTCGCTCCGGGGCAACCTGCGGCTCCGGTCCTATTAAAGTCTGAGTTAGACGAGTTTATTAATTAACTACCAGAAATGTATCCGCAGATTTCGCAGATGAACGCAGATGGGAAAGCCCCACAGACCTGTTTTGGCCCTAATCTGCGTAAACCGGTGCAATCTGCGGATTGAATTATGGCCCTTGACGATAATCGCTTAGCATACTCGTCGAACTCTGGTTATTAAAGCTAATCGGATGAAACCATCCTGAATTCTTCCTCCATACAATAGCCTTGACGCCCCAAGAAAATCAATTATGATCGAAAAAATATTTCTTTCCAGCCCGCCGGGCATTGTCACCGGGTACTCAGCCGGGTCGGATGCCGTGGGATAAACAATGATGGCCTGGTCCGATTCCGGCTCCCGACGTTTTTTTGACGGTGGTCAGGCCCGACGCAATCCCAATCTCGTGAAGCCCGGGTTGAATAAAAAAGAACAACACCGGGCAGCCTTCCGGCACAACCCCAACGCCAACGATTATCTCTCTGTCATTCCGCCCGAATGTAATAAATCTTAAGATTTTCAGCTTCGCTCGAAACAGCAAGATGGAGCAGCGAAGCTCATTTAATCAAGCCGAATGCCGGGATGGCACATCAATTGCTTGTAAGCAAACAAGAGTATTTATTTACCGCCGACGGCCAGGGTGTCCGGTCCGGGTAGGCCGGCGAATCGGCTTGAAATCCGGCTAACAAAGGGACAACGTTAATCATAACCATAGCGTCAAAGGAGTGTCGATATGAAAAGTCATTTTATGCCTCGGGCCCTGATCTTGGTCTTGGTGGTGTCGGCCATCTGCGCCACTATCCTGGGAATGGTCGGTTGCGGCGCCGGCGGCGCCTCCAGTGGTGGCGGCACGGATCCGACTACCGGAAACACAATCCAAGTAACCGTCAGTCCCGATCAGATCAATGTGGTCACCGGAGGGTCGGCTGTGGTCCAGGTATTGGTCTGGGACCCCACTGAAACCGACCCCGCCAAGATCTACAAGAGCGGCGTGGTGGTGACTTTAACCGCATCCATGGGGACTTTGGGCGCGGCGTCCGTGACCACGGGTAGCAATGGCGCAGCCAGCACTACTCTGACTCCCAAGGACACTAAGACCATCGGCAACGGTAAGGTAACGGCCTCCGTGGGTGGATCATATGTCTATGTCAACGTAGAATTTTATAAAACATTATAGGGACATGGAGGAAGACCATGAACGCAATCAGACGTCATCCGTTGGAAGAGGTCACTCCCAATAATTTTGAAACGGTCATGACCAGTGTGGCGGTATTGGCGACTATCATCACTGCCGTCATTTTTTTTCTGGCCGGGTGCGGCGCCGGCGGCTCCGGGAGTTCCGGTGTGAATCCGCCGGTGATAGTCCCCAACGTGGTGGTTAATCCCAGCGCCGTTACTTTGGGCACCGGTGAATCATACACGTTTAACGCCAGCGGCGGGAAGACGACGGTCACCTGGTCATTAAGTGACACGACCATGGGCACCATTGTGGCTACGGCTCGATCCTGCGTCTACACCGCACCCGTCTCCAAAATCGGGACGGTGATGTTGACCTGTACCCCAGCCGAGACCAACGGTGCGGCCGGGTTCGCAGTAATTACCGTGACCGGGGTTTACATTTTGGAAGGCGCTACCTTCTCCATGTCCAGCGGGACAACCCACACTTTTAGCGCCCGCGGCGGGAAAGGGCCCTATGTCTGGTCTTCCAGCGACGGGACCGTTGGCCAATTTGTCGATCCCAGATCAGGAACTTTTCAGGCCTTCAAGCCCGGCACTTGTACCGTTCAAGTTAAAGACCTGTACACCGGGAGCCTGTCCGCACTTTGTACGGTGACCGTTACATCCGGCATGGTCGTTTCACCATCTAGTCTGACGGTGACTAAAGGCTCTGTTTATAACAATTTCTATGTCTCCGGAGGCACGCCGCCCTATACTTGGGAGAGTGCCGATACCAGTGTGGCCACCATTACGCCTTTCCCCAATGACACGACGCACGCCACCCTGCAAGCGTCGGCCGCGATCACGGCGTCAACTACGGTTACGACGACCATCACCGTTCGCGACGTGTACACGGCCAGCGCCACGTCTGCGATCACGGTTAAGGATGCGGTGCTGCAGGTTTACCCTAAAGATCCATCCATCGCCTATGGCAGCGCCGCGGTGACGTTTCAGGTTAGCGGCGGCACTGCTCCGTACACCTGGGTATTAAGCGTTAATACGCTGGGCACGCTGAGTGCGGTGGGCTCGGATACGTCCATGATTAAGTATACCCCGCCGGCCCAGCATCAGAGCACCTCGGCGACTGATTCGGTAACCCTCACGGTCGTGGATGTCAACAACAATCAGACGACATCCAAGATTACTTTGACCCAGCCATTCATCCAAATCTATCCCACAAGCATCAGTTTGACTCAAAATGCGGCACCTTACACCTTTTATGCCTACGGTGGCGTAAAGCCATATACCTGGACCATCGACAACCTGTCCGTCGGGTCTATTGAGGCTGATCCTAATGACAGCAGCCTGGGTATTTTTACCCCGCGCAGTCCCGGCACGGGCAACATCACGGTCAAGGACGCCAATAATAATCAGTCCACCGGTACGGTCACAGTGACCTTGGTGGCCAATCCTTTGACGGTCTCTCCATCAACTCTGACCATAGCCCCTACGGAAACGTATCTGTTCAATGCCGTCGGTGGAACGCCTCCTTATACCTGGACTGTAAACGACACTCACCTGGGTTCGGTTACCACAGGCTCGGATACTTCCCAAGCCACCTTCAACGCACTTAACCCTGGCTCGGTTATCCTGACTTGCGTGGATAAGATCAAAGGCTCGGCGGTGGCCAGTATTACGGTGACGAATCCAGCCGGAAGCGTGCCGCAAATTTACCCGGCCTCTTTAGTGATCAAAGTTGGCGCCACATATGGCTTGTTCGCCTACGGTGGCTTCCCTCCATACGTATGGTCGGCTAACAACGTCACCATCGGTACGGTGGCGATTACAAGTGCCACGGACACGTCTCGAGCCACCTTTACGGCCGTGGCTGCAGGTGTGGTCATTATCCGGGTGTTCGACGCCCGCAATACGGCCGGCTTCACTTGCACTATTACGGTCATCCCGTAGTCGAGCCCAGATATCCATTATCCTGGTATGATTTCGACAAACACAATAGACCGGGTCGTCCCATGAGGCGGCCCGGTCTATTTTAATCTCAACAATATCTTGGGGACCCGGTTGGGGCTGACTACCTTTCCTGAACGCTGGACCCGGCATACTTTTTCCATGGTTCCGCCCGGCCGCCCAGGTACCTGGCCAGGAACACCTCGGCCCGGCCGAAGAAGTCGAGCCTGTTTTCAGGACGCACGAAGCCGTGGCCTTCGTCAGCGTAAAC
>JADFYN010000221.1:5391-5888 GCA_015233055.1 Deltaproteobacteria bacterium | reverse complement strand
TGCCACATCTAGTTGGAAAGATCAAGTATTTTCTTAAACTCTTCTTATTTTTTTGTATAATATCTCTTAATATCAGCATGTTACTCCGATGCTACAGATTCTTCAGGCTCAAATCCATATGTATGCGGCCCAAAAAAAAGCAGCCCACCGATATAGGCCAGTACATCAGTGGGCGGCAATAAAATGTGGATATAAATATAAAGAGTGACGTGACGCAGGATTAGTAATACCATAACCGCAGTCGTTTTTTCAAGTTAAGAAATCGTTAAAATTTATGACGTTATTTGGGAAAGAAGTGATGGGGCGGGTTAGGAGTTCCGGTGATGGAAAAGCCTTAAAAAAAAGAACGGTCAGGGACATCCTCGACAGCGCCTTGGCTCATAATGACTGTTGCCACTGTCGGGGGTGTGTGCTGACCGCTGGAGGTACATGCCACATCTGTTTGGGAAAATCAAGCTTTTTTTAAGGGGCCGATTGTTTTTTTGTAGAAAATCAAG
>JADFYN010000221.1:0-5365 GCA_015233055.1 Deltaproteobacteria bacterium | reverse complement strand
AATGCATTATCCAGTCAGTGCAGACTGTTTATTCTAAAATTCGTAGGAGAGCGGCCCAAAATGAGGACAATGAGGGTGTTTCATATTCGGGATAATCAAGGGAGTGAAATAATACAGAGGTTCAACTCTCTATGACCAGCCCGCTATGACCAGCCTGGCATTCGACTTATCCGATAAAATTAGTTTGCCCTTTTTAGGCGTTTATGCTAACATATATCAATAGCTAAACGTTTATCATGGAGGCTTTGGAAAAAATGCCGGCAAGAACTATTGAACACGTTAAAGGAAGCGAGCTACCCATCGGCTTGCTGGAAAAATTTGGTTTTTTTCCTGATCAGACGTTTACCATTATTCTGGAAGACGACGATGGGCGGGAATATGATCATAGAGAGCTTAGGCCGGAATTTATTGAGGAAATAGAGCGAGATGACGAAGATATCAAAGCGGAGCAACTAACTGAATTTGAAACTGCGACCAATTTCCGAACCCTTTTATATAAGGGCATCGACAAGGGGAATGTCGCCTTTGAGGAAGAAGCTGGCCGGATCGCCGTCGAAGCAACAGCATTTGCTAGACAAAAAAGATGAAAATCATCTTGTTGGACACGAATGTGGTTATTAGCGGGTTACTCAATCCTCACGGGGCGTCATGTAAGATTCTCGAATTGGTCATGAACGGAAAATTGCAGACGGTCAGTTCAAGACACTTGATAGATGAGTTAAGGCGAGCTTTGGAGTATGAGAGGGTAGCCGGCCTTTTGGCCCGACGTGGTTGGATTGAGGCTGATTTTGATGAATTTTGCTATCTGTATAATAGGATATGTAAACTGACTTCCGACACTCCCCCCAGCGAAAAAATATGCTTGGACCCTGATGATGATTGGCTCTTCAGTTGTGCCGAAGAAGCCGGAGCGGAAAATATCATCAGTGGGGACAAGAAAGTCAATGATGTAAAAGAACACAAAGGAATTCGTATCGTTACCCCTAAAGATTTTTTAGATGCGTTGGGCTATTCGTTAACAAAATGAACCTGTCTTACAAGTGGATCGGATTCGGATTAAACACTTAGTGGAGATTTATTTTGGCCTCCGCCTATGGAAAGCATGAAATCAAAAACAACAACCCGTAACCCGTAACCCGCAACCCGCAACCCGCAACACGCACCCCACCCCCCCCGTCAAACCCGCTCGCGTCCAAAACTGTTGCTTCCAATTGATGATTATGATATCACGTGGCCGTGTCAGGATAAGATGACTGAAAACCAGTCACGACATCCTAATTAAATGGTGGAGGCACTGCTTATGTGTGGAATTGCCTGTTTTTTAAGTAATCGGAATTGGATGGAGCCGCCTGATTTTGCCTTCCTGGACAAACTGGCCGCCGAAATCGCCGCCTGCCGGGTCGAGACCGCTGAGTTGGATCAGGTCAAGACCCTCTTAGACCAGATCGCCGCCGGATTTGACCGGTTGATGTCTTTTGGGCTGCACTTAGAGCTGATCGAGCGGACGGTGAACGCCCAGCGGATGTCACGGGTCCAGATCTTCCTAAAGGCGGTCCAAGAGCGGCTGGGCCGGATGATCGCCTCCGGCGGGACCAGCGACCGGCTCGAAAAGATCCTGGAAACGACCAATGATTACTTATGGCAGGTGGAGTGGGAAATCCGCCATAATGTCCAGCGGACCATAGATCTGATGCCGGATAAGAATCCGGGTGGGGCCGACCGGGGCCGCCATTTTACGGCCTGGTCCCTGGAGCAGGTCTTGGAAAGCCTGGACCGGCTGGAAGTCCGGGGCCGTGATTCAGCCGGGCTGGCCGTATTGCTCCTGCTGCGTGAAAGTGCCGATTTCCGAAGAATCTTGACTCCGGCCCAGTGGACCGAACTGGATCGGCGCCAGACCATCCCCTTAGCCGGGAATCTCCGCATAAACCTCCGCCAGACCCAAACCGGCCAGACCATCATGGTCTTTCAATATAAAACGGCCAATTTAGTCGGCCGACTGGGCGACAACACCACCCGGCTTCGAGAGTATATCCGGCAAGACATTCTCCTCTGGGCCCTGGCCGGGTCGGTGGACCAGATCAACCTGATGGCCCACACCCGCTGGGCTTCCAACGGGATCATCAGCTTACCCAATTGTCATCCCGTGGATGCGGCCTTAGAGGGACGGGATGACCGGTTGACCAGGGTCGATGAGCCGGCCCTGTTCGTCTTGAACGGCGACGTGGATAACTATCAAACGCTGCTTGAGGAGGTGGTCCGGGGTCAAGGCTATGCCGTCCATCCGGCCATTACCACCGACGCCAAGATTTTACCCCTGCTGTACCGGCTGGGCACGGACCCCGGCATATCACCCGAAGACCGGTTTTCGGCCATGGTCAATCGGGCGGCCGGGTCAGTGGCCATTGTCATGCAGCATCCCGGCTATCCCAGGTCGTTATTCCTGGCCCAAAAAGGCAGCGGGCAAAGCCTGTACCTGGGGAAGACGGCGGATGGCTGGCTGGTCGCCTCCGAGATTTACGGACTGGCGGCCCGGACCCGGACGTCCTATGCTCTGCCGGGAGGGCAGGGGGGTGGAGTCCAAGTCAGCTTGGAGGTGGGCCGCGGGGCAGGGGAGAGTCCGGCCGGCAACTCCTGGGAGAGCGACCAGGTCATCGGCCGGTTCCTGGATGACGGCCGCACCGCCGAGATTCCGCCTGAGCCGATCTACCTTTTTTCCCGAGATATTTACCGGGGCGCCTACGACTATTACCTGGAAAAGGAAATCCGGGAAGCCCCCGAGAGTGTCCGCAAGACGATTAAGGGCAAATACCGGACAGCCGGGAACCGAGTTGAATTCCCGGTGGCGGAAGGGGGATATTTTAACCACCTGGTCAGCCGGTTGCATAACCCGGACCGGCCGCCCATCCGCCGAATTATGATCATCGGGCAGGGTACCGCCGCCGTGGCCGCCATGGGTACGGCCCATCTGATTGACCGGGCCCTGGCCGGGTCCGGGATCCGGGTGGACTGGTCCAAGGCCTCGGAGGTTTCAGGATTCTCCTGCGAGCAATCTTTAGCCGATACCCTGTTGATCGCCATCTCCCAGAGCGGCACGACCACGGATACCAACCGGACGGTGGATGTGGCCCGGTCCCGCGGGGCCTGGATTCACGTCATTGTCAACCGGCGCAACTCGCCCCTGGTCGCGAAATCCGATTCGTGTTTGTATACCAGCGACGGCCGGGACGTGGAAATGTCGGTGGCCTCGACCAAGGCCTTTTACTCCCAGGCGGCGGCCGGAAAGCTGCTGGCCCTGCTCCTGGCCCAGGAATTCAAGACCATGACCGATGAAGCCGTGTACCAGGAGATCCGGGAATTAGAGACTCTGCCCGACAAGATCGAACAAGTCCTGGCCAATGACGGGCCGATCCGGGAATGCGCCGAAAAGTACGGGCCGCGCAGCCGTAACTGGGCTGTGGTGGGTAATGGTCCGAATCGGGTGGCCGCGGAAGAAATCAGGATTAAGCTCAGTGAATTGTGTTACAAATCCATTCCCTGCGATGTCACGGAAGATAAAAAACATATCGACCTGTCCACCGAACCCTTGACCATTGTGGTGGCCAATGACCTGCCGGAGCGGATCGTCCAGGATACGGCCAAAGAAGTGTCTATCTTTAAGGCCCACAGCGGCTACCCCCTGGTTTTTTGCGCCGAAGGAGAAACTCGGTTTAACGAGTATGCCGAGGAAATTATCCGGTTGCCCCGGATTGGGGCCGGGCTGGGGTTTGTCCTGGCCACGGTGGCCGGGCATCTGTGGGGGTTCTATACGGCCAAGGCCATTGACCGGAGCGCCGATGAATTCCGGCACATTCGAGCCATCATGACCAGCTCGCTGGAAGACCCGGCCACCTGGAATCCCCGAGTGGTCCCGGCCCGGTTCGCCGGAGTGATGGAGCGGATCGAAGCCGGGGACATGAATGCCTCCCTCCAGCCCTCGACGGTGTCCCAGTTGGCCCGATACTGGGTTCAATTGGAGAACCTGAAGCATGAGGCGGACGGCGTCGGCGAGGTCCTTCAGGCCGGGATTATGACCCTGAATAAGGTCATCGATGAATTGACCCGGCCCATCGACACCATTCGGCATCAGGCCAAGACGGTCACCGTGGGCATCTCCCGGCCGATGGAAGAGCTGCCGGCCATGCTCGTCAGCGCCCTGGAACTCCTGGCCGTATCTCCGGCCCGGCTGACCGAACGGGATAACCGGCTGCTTAGGACGGTGGCCCCGCTCATTGCCGAGGTAACGGGCGGAATGTTCTACCGGATCATCGAAGACGCAGCCGCGGGTCCGGATTATCACCGGCTGACCATTCAGGCTCTGAAACGATACGGATTTTCGCAGGGCAAGGCCTCCAAATATGATTTTCCGCAACCGGCGGCCGGGAGCAAGCGAAAAGCCATCCGACTGGAACGGGCGGTGTGGAGTTCGGGCCAGAGAGAAGATGAGAACGTCCTGATTATTCCGCTGGTTGACCAGGAGCCGCGGAAATGTTCGGCCATGGCCTTGCTCCATTTGAGCTTTGTCATGGACCTGACCGTGGCCCAGAAGCACGAAATCCTAAAAGGTCTGGGTGAGCGGTACGATGACTTGATCGAACGGTTGGAGGAAACTTCCCGGGCGGCCCGGCTCGACGATATTTTGGCCCGGCTCACCCCGCGGGATCTGATCTTTTTGCCGTTAGACGACATGCCGGCCCTGGCCGACAACGGCTCGGGGGAGGATGCGCAATGCCGTTGAATCCAGACGGAAGGGAACGGCAGATACAATCCATTAATATTGATGAAATTATAACCAATATTCATAATTACATCAAAAACAATCAAGGCGCTTTTCTCCCGCGGCATCAAGATGCCCCAGGTTTGCCGAAAGATAAAAACCTAACCCCATCAGAAGGTAAACGGATCGATATGCCTTACCGCCGCGGATTCAGTCACCCGACCGTTAATGGTCAAAGACCGGTGTTTGAAGTTAAGCCTGAATATCATGTTCATGATTTTATTCAATTTCATGACAGAGATTTTGTTCTCAACGCCTATCAGGGAATCCTGAACAGAGAACCCGATGCAGATGGTCTAGATAGTTATTTAAATGATTTAAGACGGGCGGCCAAGAGCAAAATCAGGATCCTGGGTTGTCTCAGATTCTCTTCCGAGGGGCGGGCCCAAAAAGTTAAGATCAAAGGACTGATTCCCCGTCTGGGGGCCGACATATTTTTGTACTTGCCCCTATTGGGATATGTGGCCCGGATAGTTCTCGCCATTATCGCCTTACCCCGGGCCCACCGACAGTTATCTGATCTCCAGGAGTTAATGACACTTAACCTCATTT
>JADFYN010000220.1 GCA_015233055.1 Deltaproteobacteria bacterium | reverse complement strand
GATCCCTTGGCTGGACATATGAAAAAAATAGCCTAAGACTATGTCGGATTTTGACTTTTGCAGTGAGTCGGCCAGTTGCCTGTCCGTGTCCATTTCCTTCGCGGCCTGGTCAAAAACTGACTGGAGTTTATCCGGAACGACCCCAAGTTTTTTCATCTTTTCCCGTAATGACTGCAAAATAGGCAAATTAGCCTTTTCGTCCGGCTCAAAAAAACCGATATCAAAGCTTATGGTTTTAACACCGGCCGTGGACAAGAAAGAGAAAAAAAGAAAATCAGAGGGGCTTTTTCCCATTATGTCTCGGCCCAGGTGGTCAATGAAATGCTTAAAAACCCGGACAAACTGAAACTAGGCGGTGAAAAGCTCGAACTTACCGTCCTCTTTTCGGATATCCGGGGATTCACCAGCATCTCCGAGTCCATGAGCCCTGAGGATCTGGTCCATTTGCTAAACGAATATCTGACCGTGATGACCGACCGGGTGCTGCAATACGACGGCACCCTGGACAAGTATATGGGTGATGCCATCATGGCTTTTTACGGCGCCCCGGTACACCAGGCCGACCATTCGGCCCGGGCCTGTCATACCGCCCTGGATATGATGGCCGATCTAAGAATTCTTCAACAGAAATGGAAGGAACAAGGTATCCCCATGCTGGATATAGGCATCGGGATCAACACCGGCCCCATGTCCGTAGGTAATATGGGTTCCAACATCCGTTTCGATTACACCGTTATGGGCGACAACGTCAATCTCGGCTCCAGATTGGAAGGAGCCAACAAAACTTACGGCAGTCACATCATAATTAGTGAATTCACCTTTGAGCATGTCCGAGAAGAGTTCCTCTGCCGCGAACTGGACTCGGTCAAGGTGAAAGGGAAGAACAAACCGGTCAGGGTATTTGAACTCATGGGGCAAACCAATGCCGCCCCGGAATTGAAGCGGCTGGCCGATATGTTCAACTTAGGAGTGACCTATTATCGGAATCAGCTCTGGGACCGGGCCATGGCAGCTTTCACCCAAATTGCCGAAGTCTATCCCCAGGACGAACCAACTTTCCTCTATCTTGGCCGGGTAGCCGCCCTTAAAGCCAATCCTCCGCCAGAGTATTGGGATGGCGTATTTGAGATGAAAACCAAGTGAACACGTTTGGAGTTGCGAGTTGCGTGTTGCGGGGTGATGACTTGGAGGCGCTGGTTGTCGGATGAGGGATGGGCGTGGATATTGTTCGAGCTTTCGGCTTAGGTGAGCGGGAGATGATTTGCCTGGTCGGGGCCGGGGGAAAGACCACTCTGATGTTTGCTCTGGCCCGGCACCTGGCCCGATCCGGACACCGGGTGGTGACGACTACCACGACCAGGATATTTCCCCCCGATGACCGACAGTCACCGGCCTTGATCCTGGCGGACGGGGTCAAAGACTTTCGCCCGGCCATTCATCGGGAGCTGGCCCATAAAGGCCACGTCACCCTGGCCGCTCGGCTCACGGCGGAGGGAAAACTCGTCGGATTAGATCCCGAATTTCTGTGCCGGCTTTATGAAGATGATGTGGTGGACTATCTCATCATTGAGGCGGACGGGGCCGCAGGACGCTCGATCAAAGCACCGGCCGCCCATGAGCCTGTCCTGCCGGCTGCGGCTACTCTGGTCATCCCCCTGGTCGGGCTGGACGCCGTAGGTCGGCCGATTGATGATGGTCTGGTTTTCCGTCTAGACCATTTCTGTTCGGTGGTGGGGAAATCACGGGGGCAAATTATTACCCCGGCCGATGTAGCTAGTCTGCTGACCTCGCCCCAGGGCAGTCTCAAGAATATCCCGCCCAGGTCCAGGGTCATCCCCTTTCTGAATAAATCCGATCTCTCCGAAGGTCCCGTCCTTGCCCGGCAGGTCGTTGCGGTTTTGGCCGAGATAAGATCCGCGGCCATCTCCAGGCTGGTCGTGGGTCGGGCCAAACATGACCAGCCGGTATCAGAGGTGTTCGATTCATCAGACCTGGCCGCAGCCCCAAAGAGCATCTGAGAGTCCGGAAATGCGCTCAGTGGCGCGAGCCATGGCCAACCGCAGGACATGCTCTGAACTCCATAGGGTAACCTTTCGTCTGGCCCTGGTAATGGCGGTATAAAGAAGTTCCCTGGTTAAGACGGGTGAGTCCTGGTCAGGCAGAATCAAGAGGATTTCGTCGAACTCCGACCCCTGGCTTTGATGCACGGTCATGGCGAAAACAGTTTCAAGCACCGGCAGACGCAGTGGGTGAAACAAGCGGAATGCCCCTTGCGAACCGGGAAAAACAGCGCGAGAATCCGATCCGGCCACCATGTCCGGCAAGTAAATCCCCACATCTCCATTGAATAGTCCAAGATTATAGTCATTGCGCCGGATCAGGGCCGGTCTGCCTGAATACCATTTATTATCTCGGCGAAGAAGCCCTGCCTCTTCTAAAAGAGTCTCAGTCAGGAGGTTTAACCCGGCGACTCCATAGGGTCCTTCTCTGACGGCGCACAATATTCGAAATTCATCAAAAAGATTAAAGATTTTCTGTAAATTCCGGGTTGAATCCGCCATGGCCTGAGAGCGGAGACGTTTTACCTCCTCCAGATAGCCCCTGTATCCCTTGACGATATCAAGCTTAACAATTTGGGGTAACGCTTCACCGGCCTGAAGGTCTGCCCAAACCAGATCGGGATACTTTCCTTCCTTAAACGCCGCCACCACCGTATCTGCGTCGTTATTTCCGACCGCCCGGCTGACCACGGCAATCCCGCTATCCTCGGCAAAACGATAACTTTTTTGAAGTTGAATAATGCAGTCTTGTGACCTTTGTCCGACGACTTCCGGCGAACTCGTCCGGTCAAGCCGGCATCCGCAGATCTCCCGGTAAGCCGCGGCAAAAGACTGAGAGAATCGTTCCGGTTCGCCGCAGCCACAAATCTCGCCTAATACCGCGCCCGCTTCCACCGAAGACAACTGGTCCTTATCCCCAAGCAGAATCAGTCGGGTATCGGGGTGAAGGGCTTGCAACAATTTGGACATCAGAGCCAGATCGACCATCGAAGCTTCATCGACCACCAATACATCCAGATGGAGCAGGTTCGACTCATTATGCCTGAAAAAAGGACTACCCGGAAGGCTGCCCAGGAGCCGGTGCAAAGTGGACGCTGTTTCCGGAATGGCTTGCTTTACCTGGTCCGAGCAGTTAAGATGCTGTTTGGCCAGTTTGATTGCTTCCTGCAGTCTGGCTGCGGCTTTTCCGGTCGGCGCGGCCAGGGCCGGGCGCAGATCCTTTTTAGCCGACGATTCCACGAGTAAGGCCAAAATTTTGGCTACCGTAGTTGTCTTACCTGTTCCGGGACCGCCGGAGATGACGCAGAACTTCTTCGACACCGCGGCGAAGGCAGCCACTTTTTGCAAGTCCACCTCACTGCCCTGGGTTGGAAAGAGTCGGGCCAGGCCAACCCTTAGCGCGTTTGTTTCAGGCAGTGCCAGGGATTCGTCTATACGCGCCTTAAGGGCATCAGCCAGTTGGTATTCCCAGTAACGATATAAATAGAGCCGGCCGGCCGGATCCAGGATCAAAGGTTTATACTCGCCGGGATGACCGACGATCCGGCTGTTAACCAGCTTGTGGCGCCAGGCAGCCAGGTCGAGGTCCCGAATGATATCCGGGCTGCTCATCAGTTGAATGTCCACCGGCCTGGTCAGGTCCAGGCAGATGTGACCTTGCCGGGTAGACCAGCTTGTCATGGCCGCAGCCAGCTCCACTTCGGGCGTCGGTTGTTTATTCAGCCTGACCATGAGCTCGGCGAAATGGACATCCAGGGGGGCCAGCTTGCCGATAGAATAAAGATGGTTGATGACTTCATGGGACACGGGTCACCTGTTATTTTCGTCCGATAAGGGTCGTGGATAAAGTCTCTATGGCCCCTTGCGGTGGTCTGTTTTTATAGACTCCGTAAGCCGGACCATAAGTTGGGTCTATTCCCCTGATAAACAAATAATAGACTTCCCCAAAATGGGTGGCGTAACTGTAGTTGGGGATCCTGAGGTTCAGGTACTGATCCACCGCCACCGTATAGAGATAATACTGCAGTTTATACACATTATCATTCATCACTCTTTGCAGGGCATCTGAATTATAATCCAGCGTTTTACCACCCAGATGGTTCGATTTCCAGTCCACGATGTAAAATCGGTTGTTGAAGCGGAAGACCAGGTCGATGAATCCCTTCATGAACCCCTCTAAGGGCCTAAAATCAAGCCGCTCCAGGCGAGACGGAAGCGTTGATGCACTTGCCGCCCCGACTTGATGAACAAAGACATTTTTCAGGTCCCGCTCGGTTAGTTTTTGCAGCGGAAAATAGAACTCCAACTCATTCAGACGTTCGGCCGCCGGTACTTGAGCCAGACAAAAATCACCGAAATCCGAGTTAAGTGAAGTTGTCAGAGTGTTTTTGACCAGGCTGTAAATGGGATCCTTCCAGCACTCGTTAAAGCCGTGGTCGGCCAGTTTCCGGTTGATGAGTTCTTTGGCCGCGGCCTCATCCGGGAGGGCGAAGTCCACATCTTCAAAAATCTCATGCAACAGAATCCCCGAGGCGGCGCCTTTCGGGAAGGCGAACATATCCTGTTCCGGCTTGTCCAGGGGCAGTTCCCGGCCGGCCGCCGCGGGAGCCGGACCCGGATGAATGGTTTCATCACGATCGGCCAGTTCCACCCGGTGCGGTTGGCTTGAGACCAAAGATGAGAAACTGGCCATCCGCCGGTTGCGGTTGATTTTGCCCTTAAAATCCCGGCAGGTAAGTTCATCGGCCTGACCGGCCGGGGCCGGCGGTGAGTCCTCGGTCATGTTGGGGAGTTCGGAGACTTTAATCGAGCCGTTGGATCTGTCCTGGATGTCCATGAGATCACGCCATAAATCCGGATCACCCAGTTTTTTAAACTCCTCGGCCATCAGTCCGGGTTGTCCGTTACCGGCTTGGGCCACCTCCGGATGAAAAAGATAGGCCGGGGCCGTGTCTCCGGCCCGATTAAACCGACCCCAGATGAGATAAAGGCGATGCTTGGCCCGCGTCATGGCCACATAGACCAACCGGATATTTTCGGCCAGGTTCTCTTGTTCCGTCAAGGCCTGGTGCCGGTCCCAATCCGGAGAGCCCAAATCAATAGTCCGGCTTAGTTCATTTGATTCATCGTGAAATACAAGTTTATCCCGGTCTTTCACCTTGGACCCGGCCCACAGGAAGGGGCAAAACACAATCGGATATTCCAGCCCCTTGCTCTTATGTATGGTCACGATCTTCACTGCATTCTCGTCACTCTCAAGTCTTAGTTGGTGTTCTTCCAACTGGGAGGAGCTATCAGCTCTTTGGGCCGAAAGCCATTTTAACAGTCCATACATATCCAGTTGTTTGTCTAAGGCGGTTTGGTGCAGGACTTCCGTCAAGTGAAGAACATTGACGGCGCGGCGCTCTCCATCGGGCCAGGGGGCGATGCGGGGCAGGACGCCCTCCCTGGACAACATCTCCCGGATCATCTTGAAGAAACCGAACCTGGCCCAGGTGTCATGATATTCGCCGATTCTGATCAACCAGCCCTCCCAGGCGGTTTCATCACCCATGAGGCGCTCCAGTTCCTCGCCGCCAACCCCGAGCAGATCCGTGACCAATGCGGCTTTCAACGCTTTCTCATCGGCCGGATCAACCACGGCGGCCAGAATATATTGGATGTCCATGGCTTCCGGAGTGCTGAACAGGTTGCCGATATTGTACAAAACGGAATGGACCTTAACCTCCCCCAAAGCTTGCTGGACGAGGCCGGCTTCGTTATTGGTCCGGACCAAGACGGCGATATCTTTTTCCTCCACCCGTTTCTCGTCAATTAGAGCCTGCTCCTGCCGGCCCAGGGCCAGAAGCCGGGATATTTCTGCGGCCACG
>JADFYN010000021.1 GCA_015233055.1 Deltaproteobacteria bacterium | reverse complement strand
GTCTCGCATAGGATGAAATGGATGTCTAACCACCACCAAAATAATGCATTGCCGATGGTTTTATATGTTGTTATATTGTATTTTATAAGGGCCTTGTCCCATACCCAGGGCGCTGCCCTGGGCTAACCTAGAGCGCCCCTTCGGGGCTTATTTGGAATGGCTATTTAAAAAAGTTAGCACGATTGTTCGTCGCTTAAGTTAATGACATTGGCAAGCAACCAGCAACGGTGAGCTATCCGTTAAAGACGTCCTTTGGTGGGTTAGATTTAAATATATCACCATGATATGATCTGGCCTGGATATTGCCGTCGATTGTTTCCAACAGATATAGCCGCAAAGCGTCATGAGAGCCGGCGCCCATAGCCCTATAGGCGGCTTTGAAACACTCCCAACTGTGGGTGGTGGAAAAGAGTTGAACATCAAAAGCGGTCAAAGCTGCAGCCACCTCATCCCAAAAAGGTTGTAAGATGACCGGATGGAGACCGTTCTCGATTTCATTAACCAGTACCGCTTCGCCCTCGGCATTGGATATAGTCAATAGCAAGTTCAGCATCCGGCCCAGGCCGTCGCCCATCATGGTCAAGGGAATCATCCGGCCCATGCCGATGTCGCCGTGGATAATGGATATCCCGGCCGAGGTGATGACCGATAGGCGGTCAAGCCGGGGTTCAACGGTGCGCAACGCCTTGAGGATGAACTCATGTTTTCCTTGCATCTCCAATTTGCTATAGATTTCAGCATCTTTGGTGGGCCGGGGTAGGTTTCTGGCCGGAATGTAAATAAAGTCGGATTTTTCAGGCAGTTTTGAAGACTTAAACCTGACGCCGTCAATGCTGATTAGAGCCCGGGAAATATAGCTTTCCCCGCCGGTTCCAACATATTCAAATTCCAGATTATCTCCCCTGTACTTAGGGGTTAGTACCCCGACTTCCGTCTCCCCACGGCTATCCCGCAGATCGCCTGGGACGTAGTCTTCCTTCCTTTCCATCAATCGAATAACCAGCTTACTAAGCCGTTGTTCCTGGTCCAGGCTGGACAACTCGATCTCTTGGGAAGGATCGTTTTGATAGAACAAAGATGTCCAAAGAAACCTTTCTGCCTCACCAAAGTGACCGAACCCGCGAAAGTCGTTAATTTTAAGCACCAACCAGGGGTGATTTGGCCGCTGGAGCAGATATAATCCCTCCAAAATGGCCGTTTTCCCGGTATTGTTGCGGCCGGCAATAAGATTGACTCTCCCCAAACTTGCCAGGGACAGATTCCGGAGACATTGAAAATTTTTGAAATGAACTGATGCAAACACGCCGCCACCCAGGATATTTGATGTTATTTAGACGGAAAAATCGATTAAAACTAGTCACGCGTCATTCAAGGCAATGGCCACGGCGCCCTGAAGAAGTTCTTTGTCGGTCATTCAAGATGTGAAGGAGTCATAATCAGGTTTTGACGAATCCCCACGCCTGAAGGGCCGGTATGAGTAGTGGGCCGGACTCCAGCCATAACCAGTCCAGATCCAGCCACAGCCCTGGCAGTACCCGGCTATAAAAAATATGGTCTTCGCCAATTCGAATCGGGTAATAGGAACCATCGTCACCCAGATGATAGAATTCAGCCTGGTGGTGAAGCGGATCTATTAGCCAGTACTCCCGCACACCGCCTTGCTCGTACTCGCGATATTTCTCGGTCCGATCACGAGTCAGACTATCAACACTGACGATCTCCACAGCCAGGTCGGCCGGGCCATCAAGGTAGGTATTCTTGATTCGATCAAGATGATCTCTACCTATGAATAAAATATCCGGTTCCCGTCCCGGCAAGTCAGGCCCGGTTTTCATCTGAAATGGGGCCACAAAAATTGTGCCCAACCGATGCCACTGAACAAAGAACGTCAACAGACTACTCAAAGAGACAATCAACTCTTGATGTTGCCGTGATGCCGGCCCCATGAAAATCACCTCACCATTAATCCATTCCGCAGATGTCCCATCGTCCGCCCAATCCAGGAATTCTTCGTAGGCCATCCGAGGCGGTGCAGGCGCTTTTGTAGAAGTCTCCTGATATTCAGTTCCGGCTACAAGCGACATGAATTTTCTCCCGGTTAAGGGTTGGTCCGGCCACCTTTGGAAAGTCTGATATCAAATCACTCCCCATTCTTCTAAAATATCAAGCTCTGACGGAAGTGGGTCCTGCCACAGCCATTCCACATCCATCCATAACCCGGTCAGCACTAGGCTCCGATATACTTGACCCTGTTCCAATGGCCCCAGATGGTACAACCCATCCTCTCCCAATTGATGGAACTCGGCCTGCTGTATTTCCGGGTCGATCAGCCAGTATTCTAATACCCCACCTATTTGGTATTCTTTATATTTTTGTTCTCGGTCGCGAGATCGGCTTTCCGGACTGATGATCTCAACGGTCAAATCAGCCGGGCCGTTTATATGAGTATCCCTCAAGCGATAGAAATTTTCCCTGGCCACAAATGATATATCCGGTTCACGCCCCGGTAGACGTGGGCCGGTCTTCATCTGGACTGGGGCCGGGAATACCCGACCTAACCGATGCTTCTCCACAAAAAGACGCAGCAACGAAGTCAAAAATCCTGCAATGTCTTGATGCCTTATAGATGCCGGCCCCATGAAAATCACCTCCCCGTCAACCCATTCTGCAAATGTGTCATCCGTCCAAGCCAGGAACTCCTCATAGGTCATTTTGGGAATAATCGGGGGGGGCGCTGTTGAATAAAGCTGCTGATCAAATCTTTCCGTAAGAGACATGGGCCGTCACCTCCAAAAAAGACTATCGAGTGGTGAAAGATTACAGTCCAACTGCATCGTCGTCCCCAGGATGCACGTTCATCGGTCTGGGCCCAACCGTCATCCGGTCGGGTCATTTAATGAAAGAAGGGAGAAAAAGCACCACTTGAGGAAAGACGGTAATTACGATCAGGCATAAGATGAAGGGAACGAAAAACAGCTTCATTCCGTGGAATACTTCCAATGGAGAAGCAGTGCGGGATACGGCGGCCACCACAAACATGTTGGACCCGGAGCGTGGCACAAAGGCGCCTATTTTGGAGACCATAACCATGACTATGGAAAACCAGATCGGGTCATAGCCCAGACGGGTGATGATTGGGAGAAAAATCGGAAAAGTGATCAACAAGAAACCTATCTCATCCATGACCAATCCGCCTACAAGAATGACTATTCCGATGTCGGCCAGGATAAGCCAAGAAGGGATGCGCAGTCCCGTCGCCAACCGGACTAGGGCCTGGGGTAGTCCCGTCATACCCAAAAATCGGCTAAAAATCGTGACACCAACCAGGAGCAGAATGAGCATGCTGGAAATCCTGACCGTGTCCATCAGGGCGCAGACAAACTGTTTCCAGGATAAAGTCCGGAACAGCACATTGAGCAAGATGACCAGCACCGCCGCTCCTGCCCCGGTTTCCGTAATGGTCAACCGCCCGAACCACAGGCCCATTATGAGGACGATTAGGATGATTTCCAGTTCAATCCAGTTGGCCATGGTTAAAATTCTATCAATGCGATCGACCTTGGGCTTAACCTGGCTCCAGCCCAACTGGTCTTGACAGCCTATCGGAATAATCAGCACAAACATGGCCAGCAGGATCAGGCCCGGAACCAGGCCGCCCATAAACAGCCGGCCGATGGACTGGTCGGACTGGAGACCGATGACAAGTAAGATAAGACTGGGCGGGAGGATTGCCCCCAAAATTGTCCCGCCGGCCACTGAGCTGGTACTAAGAAAGGTAGGGTACTTGAGTTTTTTCATTTCCGGCAAGGCCGCCGCACTCATGGCTGCCGCTGTGGCGGGACCGGTGCTGCAGATGGACGAATATCCGGCGGAGGACAGCACGGCTGCCATGGCCGCACCACCCCTGATGTGCCCCAGCCACTTCTGAGCCGAGTCAAAAAAACGTTTATTCAGACCAGAATAAAAGCAGACAGACCCGAGTAAAACAAAAACGGGGATAGCCGTCATCCGGTTGAGCGAAGATATGTCGAGGATGCTTATAGTTACCACGTCCATAGCCTTAGCCGGCCCAGACAAGCACCAGATGCCGCCTAAACCCACAACACCAAGGGCCATACTGATCGGCATCCGGAAAAGGAAGACGGCCGACCCCAGGATGGTTAGTCCCCAGACACCCGTTTCAACCGAGTTCATCGGCCTCACTCCTCTCGGGAATTAGAGTCTTCCAGAGCTCAATCAAGAAGATCAAAGCCAACCCCGCGTAGCCCAATCCCATCAAGAAGATGAACGGGTATAAGACCAGGCCCCTGCCTTCGGCCGGGCTGCCGTTGATCATCAAAGAATATGCCCGGAAGGTGATTTCTCCGGCTATAAACCCGAAGAAAAACATGAACACCAGACAGGATAAGGCATCAACCGTCCGCTGAACAACTCGGGGCAATCGACCGGTGACCACATTGGTCCTGAGATGTCCATTGATCAACAGGGTGTATCCCAGGGCCAGGGCGGCGGCGCCGGCCCCCAGCCAGCCCTTTAATTGAGACGTGCCTGGAATGGATATGCCAAGGCCAAAGATATCCAGTAGTGTCTCAATGCAGATCAACCCGACCATTAAGGCCAATAGAAATCCGCCCAGCCGAATCAGCCAGATGCTCAGCGACTCAATTAACTTAGTCAGATATCTCATATTACTCCAAACGTCATTCAGAAGAAAATGAGAACGACTATATCATAGTTAGACCCTGGCCCGGCTTCGGTTCGTTTTTACCCTTTTGACTCTGCTACCTGAACTCAGGCAGTAATGGCTCCGCCTCAGGTAAATCCTGATCGAACGGCAATAAGGGAGCCGGGTTCCGGTGGGCCGTCCATTTGACTCACATGGGTCTTACCCCTGACCAGCGGTAGATCCAGGGCCAGGTTGAAATCACAGTCATACAGATATCCGTCCCAGGAAACGGAGACCAGCGTCCGGCACATCAGGCCGGCGACGGCACAGGCATTGAAATTAGCGGCAATCATGTCCATATACCTGTCGTAATTGCCGGACCCGATCAACCAGTGTCGAAACCTGCCCAAGGGGACGTTGGCAAAAGTGAACAGGTTATTAAAGGTGATACCCCATTTCTGATGCAATACTTGTCGAAATCTCTTTTCGGTCTGGGCCTGGGAGGCCGGCAAAAAGGCCCCCGCCGGATTGGCGACCAGGTTCAGCGTCAAACCGGAATCCACCCGGCCATAGCCCAATGCGTTAAGCCGGTTGATCGCCTCAACGCTCTGCCGGAAAATTCCGGGACCCCGTTGTGATTCCGCCTGCGACTCATTTAAAGAAGGGAAAGAGGCCGTGATCACCACCTGATAACGCGTCAGGGTATCGTATAGAAATTCCCGGCTGCCGTCGTTTAGAGCAGATAGATTGCTCCTTAGGATGACCTGGGAGGCCAAGGGCGCCAGCCTGGAGATAATGTTTGCCAATTCAGGATGCAGTTCAGGCGCCCCGCCCGTGATATCGATGGTTTTAAAATGACTGCGCCCGGCATAGGTGACAACCTGATCGATAGTCGCGGCATCCATCAACTCCGGTCGGTGGGGACCGGCATCCAGATGGCAGTGTCGGCAAGCCTGATTGCAACGAAGACCGAGATTGACTTGCAAGGTCGTCGTCTGCTGCCGATCCAATCTGAGCCCATGTTCTGCCAGAGCCAGATGGAATGGTTTAATTTGTCGGCCGGCCTGTAAAGCTTCCATATGGTATCCAAGATGGGAGGGCGAAAGACAGAGCGGCCCCCACCTTTGGTTTAGAGAGACAATTTCTCGGCGACATTCCGCATTTGAATGCCGTGAATCAAGGATGCGCCGCCCCTGATGGCCGTGGCTACATGAACGGCCTCGGTCATCTCCGCCAGGTTGGAACCTTTGCCCAGACACGCCTGGGTGTAGGCATCGATGCAATAAGGGCACTGGATAGTATGGGCCACAGCCAGGGCAATAAGAGATTTCTCCCTTTCAGTGAGTTCACCTTCGGCAAATACGGCCTGGTAGTATTCAAAGAATTTTTTGGCCAGGTCTGGAGCCTCCTTGCCGATCTCTTCAAACTTGGCCAGATCTTGAGGTTTGTAATATGAGTCCATTATAACTCCTCCGCGGGGTTATGGCAATTTGTTCTGTGGGAATACCCGGAAAAAAATAAAATACAGATGAGATGCCCGTCGAAATTGACCGCCTACGGTCAGATTGACATTTGCCATGTTACTATGATATAGTGCCTCCTAAAAATGCGGTCAAGTTAAAAAGTCTTCATGTTGGGCATTTTGCTCTTCGTTTTACCGGAAACCGGTCCTGCTCGGTGCAGGCTATCAGAATTGGACGCACCCGGCTTGGATTCTCGGTACATACCAGGGCGGAAGGGTAATACATAATACCTTCGTCTCCGGTTACCGTTTGTATCGGAAGACTGGTTCCACCAACACGGCACGACCGATTTTGTTTCTGGACGGCAATTATACCGGAACCAGATTAATACTTTCACCTAACACGGCCTTTCAGCCGAATGTAGAGAAAGGAATATGCCTATGCATCACGATCTGTCGGACCTGAGACCGGATAATGTTAAGGCTCGATTTCCCAAGAGTAAGACTCCACTTTTCAACGGCCGAGCCTTGATCAAGACCGCCAAACAGAACATCGCCATGATCATGGCCTGCAACATGCGCTGTCGTCTCCCGGTGGCCGGTATCGCTAAAGCTTCCATGGCTGCTAATGCCCCGGTAATGTATGAAATCGCCAAATCAGAACTTACTTATACCGAATTTGACCCCTATTCTTTCGCCGCCTGCATCGTGGCCGAAAACGAGCGACTGGGCAATGATTTCGTCCCCTTCGGGATCCATGCCGATCACCTCACGGTAAAGTCTTTGGACAAGGTGGCGGAAGTGGCCGCTTTGATCAAGCAACAGATGGAAGCCGGATTTACCTCCTTTGCCATTGATGCTTCCCACATGGAAAACGAAAAGAATCTGGCCGCGACCATTGAACTGGCCGGGCCCATTGTGGAAAAAGGTCTGGGGCTGGAAGTGGAGTTGGGTGAAATCGGGGCCAAGAAAGGTGATGCCTCCGGATTCACGCATCCGGATGAAGGCGCCTGGTTTATCGGCGAACTGGCCAAGGCCGGCATTAAACCGGACTTACTGGCCATCAATAACGGCTCTATCCACGGCACCTATTTTGGAGCCTCCCACGAGGGTATTCAGCTTGATCTGACCAAAAAGATCTGGGACGCCATCCAACCCTGGGATGTGGATATTGCCCAGCACGGCATTACCGGCACTTCTCTGGAAAAAATCACTTCTTTCATCAACTACGGCATTCGGAAAGGGAACGTGGGCACGTTCTGGCAGAACATCAGCTTCGGCATGGGCATGAACTCCAGTGGCAATGCCATAACCAATGAAAATAAGGAATATAAGAAGCGGCCCTATCGAGGCGTTTCGGATGAACTGTGGGCCGAGATGTGGGATTGGGCCGTTAAGACCGGGGCCACCGGCGGCGACATCAAGAAAGCCAATATGGTGTTTGCTCCGTACTTCAACGTGTTGGCTCAAGAATACAAAGAACGGATAACCCTCCAGGGTTATGAAGAAGCAGTCAAACTATTCGAGGCCACCAATTCCGTCGGGCTTGGGTCCAACGTCATAGAATACCTCAGAGCATTGGTGTAAACCACGACGGCGTTCAGCAACACGCGACCCATCCCCAGGGCTGGACGCCGTTATCAGAATTTCGAGAGGTTTGTCGTTCGTTGCATATTTTTTCAAGAAGTACCCAGCCACATGCCACAGGATAGACCAACAGCGTCAATCATGACCGGACGCAAGATTTAATCCCGGTTGCCGTACCGCCGGATGCCGTTACCGTGGGGGCAATTCATGATGTTTGCACTGTTTCTGGGATGTAAAATACCCTATTATGTGCCCCAGTATGAAATGTCGCTCCGGGCGGTTTCAAGAATCTTGGACCTGGATCTGGTCCACTTGGAATTCAACTGCTGCGGCTACCCCGTCAGGCATCTTGACAGCCGGTCTTTCTTGTTCGCCGCGGCGCGGAATTTCGCCCTGGCCGAGAAAGAAGGACTCGATATCATTACTCCGTGCAAGTGTTGTTTCGGGACCCTGAAAAAAGCTGAGTACTACCTGAAAGAACAGCCCGGATTGCGGGGCGAAATTAACTTACGGTTGAAGCATGAGGGGCTTAGGTATCGAGGAGTCGTCCGGATAAAGCACTTTCTATCCGTGCTGTTCCACGACATCGGGCTGGATGTGATTAAGAAAAAGATCAAGAATCCTTACCATAAACTAAACGTAGCCGTTCATTATGGCTGCCACGCCCTGCGCCCCAGTCGCGTGGTTCAGTTTGACAATCCGGTGTCGCCGACCAAGTTTGATAAATTGGTGGAGCTAACCGGAGCGACAAGTGTGCCCTGGGCGTTAAAGTTGCAATGTTGCGGCAACCCTCTCATGGACAAGAATGAAAAATTAGCTCGAGACCTGATGGCCAAGAAAGTGGCCGACGGACTGGCCGCTGGAGCCGATTATCTTTGCGTGGCCTGTACTTATTGTCAGATCCAGTTTGACCTGGGGCAAGCGGACATGGCTGCCGCCCGGACCGGCCATCGCACCTTACCCTCTATTCTTTATCCCCAACTTCTGGGTCTTAGTCTGGGGCTGAGCAAGGACGCTCTGGGCCTGGACCAGAACCGCCTGGGCGGAGGCCGGCTAGGGGAATATCTCACCCAGCCTATCGGGGCGCGATCCTGACATTGGAATTCTTATACCTATAGGTGAGACTTGCTATATAAAATAACCAAACAAAAAGCCGATGTCGCGTTACTCTCGGTTATTTCCAACGCCACCCTGGTCTTGCTCAAGACAATAATCGGCCTCATGGTTGGTTCGGTATCGATGATTTCAGAGGCGATCCACTCCGGGGTAGACTTACTGGCCGCCTCGATTGCCTTATTTGCCGTGAAAAAATCGGCCAAGCCGGCTGATGTCAGGCATCCTTTCGGCCATGGGAAGGTAGAGAATATTTCGGGGACGATTGAAGCTATTTTAATTTTTCTGGCTGCCGGCTGGATTGTATTCGAGGCGGTCAAGAAGTTGTACCACCCGAAACCACTTGAAGCGGTGAGTTGGGGTGTGGTCGTGATGTTTCTATCAGCGGTGGCAAATGTTTTTATTTCGCAAAGATTGTTTAAGGTAAGTCAAGAGACCGGTTCAGTGGCTTTGGAGGCTGATGCCTGGCATCTGCGCACAGATGTTTACACTTCCATTGGGGTAATGGTCGGATTAGGTACTATTTGGGCCGGAAAATGGCTTGTGCCGGGGACGAATCTGGAATGGGTCGATCCGGTCACGGCCATCGGAGTGGCCCTGCTCATTCTGAAGGCCGCCTACGAACTGACTATTAAGTCCGCCAGAGATTTGCTGGATGCGAGCTTGCCGGCTGACGAAGAAGCTCTGATCCGGGAACACATAAAGAGTTTTTCACCCACGGTCAGAAGCTTTCACAGATTCCGCACCCGCAAGTCAGGATCCGACCGGTTCGTTGAATTCCATATCCTGGTAGATTCAGGCATGTCGGTCAATGATTCCCATAAAGTGACAGACATGATGTCCGACGCGATCAAAGAACACTATCCCGACGCCACCGTGACGATCCACACCGAACCCTGCGATCCCGTGTGCACTCCTTGGTGTGAGAATGACTGCTTGTTGAGTGATGAAGACCGCCGGGGCATCCGGACCAACCACCGGGACGGGGTCTCTCCAAAAGCAGAATAACCGGCAGATTAGAATCGACGGAAACTGAGAGGTTGGTTTTCGACCCGTCCGTTATCCCCACGCCGCTTTCCCAGTGTTGTTGAATTATCGGCAGGGATACATAACCAGGGGTAGACCGCAGAATTTCCGGCGATTTTATGTGACCATTAGATGGTATTTTATATAGTCGCTGCCTATACCCAGGGCGTTGCCGCTGGGCTAATCTAGAGCGCCCCGTTGGGGCTTAATCGGAATAGGTCATTTATTAGAACTGTATCCGATTTCCCTGTTCCTTAATTCAACAACGTTGCGCCGCTGTCCCCGTCTGGCTCAAAGGTTGACTCAAAAACTCCAAACAGCCTTGCCGTAAACGCCCCGGTTGATCTCAAACTGTGAATACTCGGCATGACTACCCTGCAGCAAATTCTGACCCACCAGTGACAGTTCCAGACTCTTGATCGGTTTCCAGGCCAGTCGAGCATCAAGACTGGTATAATTATCTACGTTTTGGTACGGCAAGCTGTCCACGAACCGCAACCACAAGTTGAGCTGAACATCATCGGTTATTCTTAAATTGGAGCGTAATGAAGCCTGATGATGGGGACTTCGGCCTTCAACGGATAAAGCTTCGTAGTTGGATTGACTGTTATCGGTCATGTGCAAATTCAGATGCGAGAAGGAGTAGGTGCTGCTGAGACTCCAACGGTGGGTTACCTGCCAGTCGGCAGCCACTTCCACCCCATAGGCCTCGCCTTTCATGTGGTCATTGGCATACAAGGGCACGATTAAATGGGGAGAAGGGCTGGGCTCCATAAACGGAGTGCCCGCCTCAAATTCCCGCAGCTTGGCATAGTCGTTATAAAATGTGGCAATATCAAAGCGCCATTTATTGGATGGTTGAAGGCGGTAACCCAATTCATAGGCGATCATAGTCTCAGAATCAGCCTTACTTGTCCCCATTTCACTCATAAAACCAACCGGCGAATTGGGATACAGGCTGCCGGGAGGAAGTAGCTGAAAGTTAAGCTGAGAATCCCGCTCTATTCTGGAAGGCGTTCTAACCGCCCGAGAGACCGCTCCCCAGAAAATGTTCGTTTTCACCGGCTCCCATAATAATCGGACAGTGGGTTCCACTTCGAATCCGGTAAAATCATTATGCTCAAACCGAGAGCCAACAGTGAGACGTAAAAGGTTTTCGATCAACCGAATCTCATCTTGAATAAAGGCGCTATACAGGTACAAATCCCGTTCATTGGGTTCAAACTGGACTTCCAAGAAATTGTCAAAGCCGTCCCGGTTCACCCGGCAGCCCAGTCCCCAGACGATCTCTTGCCGGGTACCCAAATAGAAACGATGCTGCAGCTCCAAGTCAATCGTATCAGTCCAGACCCTTGCCCCTAGAGTATCCCAGTTGGCCCGGTCATAGTATAGTTGGGCAGAAACCTCTGATGTATCTGAAAATTCGTGTTTAGCACGTCCCATCAAGTGTCCGCCGCTCGTTGTGGAATCTTGCCGCTTGAGATAGGACGAAGGAGGATCTAAGGAGAACCGGAGGGCTTCTTCGGCAAACCCGTTTTTGAAAGCCTCACCCTGTAACGAAAGCGAGTTGGCTTTAGTCGGAGCCCAGTCCATCCGAAATCCACCACGGCCTGAGCGCCAGTCGTCTATCGACTTACTTCCCGAATCAATGGCAGGCGTATGGTTTACGTTGTCAGCTATCCGGTCACGGTCAAAATATTTTCCATATACCCGGTAGGTGAGAGTCTCATCTATTTTTCCCCCATAACGTAACCCACTGGAAAAGCGTTCCTGGGTTCCCCCGCTGACCGTAGCCAGGCCGCCTTGAGTATCTTTGGATTTCTTTGTAATAATGTTGATGACTCCATTAACGGCGTTAGCTCCCCATAAAGCCGCACCGGGGCCACGCACGACCTCAATGCGGTCGATATCCTCCATCAGGGTATCTTGTTGATCCCAATATACGCCGGAAAACAGATGGGTATAAATAGTCCGACCGTCTATCATGACCAACAGCTTGCTTGAAAATAATTGGTTAAATCCCCGGATCGTGATAGCCCACTGGTTGGTGTCTATCCGGGCTACCTCTACTCCCGGAGCCAGACGCAGTGCCTCGGGGATACAAGTGGCTCCGGATCGTCTAATATCGTCTTGCGTGATGACGTATACTGCCGCGGCTGATTCGGACACCGTTTCCGGTTTTTTGGCTGCCGAGACGATCTCAATCTCCATCAATTCCTGCAAAGACAGGGAAGAGAGATTAGTTGGCGGTTCTTTTCCGGCCGCCTCGGTTTCGGCCAAAGGGGCCAATAATATCATCCCGGTCAGGAGGTAAAATACAGCTAATATGCCGTTCCGAGAGATGGAACTGATTCTCCGGTGACAAAGAATAAAAGTCAAAAATCGGCGCATATTATTCACCCGTAAGTTGTCAAGCTGATTTCGTTGCAGGCGGGTTATGTCATTACCGGTAACTAACCATTTAAGTTATGTGTATACAATCAACCCACAACGGCCGGCCTTCAGCTTAGAACAGCATGTGTAAATTGTCTTCGTAGTAGAGTGGGTAGCGAGAACGACCAGTCGGTGTTTTTCTCCCGTTGCCGGGTGCTGAAAGCAGATTGCCTACTCTTAGGTATCGATTTTTTATTATGCACTAGTGTTTTTTTATAGTCAAGAAAAAATCAGGGTAATATTGATTCCAGTTATGAACTTTAAACATACAAAAAATACAATTATAGTAAATTAATCATAAAATAAGTTATAGTACTTTCCCATAATATAAATTTTAGTTACAGGTGGTGCCTACTTTTTTCGAAAAAAAATGGTTCCAGGCTTCGTTGAACGAGGCGGGAAGAATCCCTATCCGGCCGGGAAAAACTCCCAGTAAAATGAATCCACCGCCCTATTTACAAATTTGTTGAATGCTCATAACATATCAAAATAGATAAGCCGGTTCAGAACAACACAGGTTTCTTCAACCGAGATTTTATAGCGTTAACGATTCTTAGCGGTTTTACGTGGAAATGCTGGGTCGAAGGAGATGATTTCATGGCCAAGATACTAATAGTGGATGACGAAGAATATATCCGACAGTGTCTTATGGAGGCACTAATCGCCGAGGGACACGCCGTGGCGACGCTTTCTTCGGGGCGCCATCTCCTAAGTATTATTGACTTCCTTCACCCAGATGTACTCATTTTGGATATGATGCCGGGAAACTCCTATGGGCTGGGGCTGCTTCAAGAAATTCGCTGCCGTTATTACGATTTGCCGGTGATACTGTGCAGCGCCTACGGCTCCCTTAGGGATGACCCGCGGACTATGGCGGCTGACTATCTTGTGACTAAGTCTCTCGATCTTTCCGAACTCAAAGAAAAAATAAACCGAGTCACGGGCGACGAGCATGTTTATCCACCTGGTTATCGCTCGGGTCACCTCTTTGCTCATCAATCGGAAGCAATGGTTCACTAGGATGATAACGTAAAGACACACACCGAAAAATAAAAAAGAAAGAGCAGACACGAAATTTGTAAACCGGTATGCCAACCAGTTAAAAAGTTTTCGCATCCGCTCTTTTTTTCGTAAGCGAACAGACCTCATCGGTTATTTTTAGATAAAACACATGTTAGTTGGTTGTATCAAAAACAAAGACCGTGTGGCCAGGGGGTTAAGCTGCGGTTGTCATTCTCTTTGTGAAGTGCTGACGGCCGATTGCCGACATTTTAGGTGCTATCCGGGTATAACCTCAAGGAAATTTTTAAGGATTCTGGCAGTGGCGCCCCAAACGACATGACCCTGGTAAGTGAATCTGTAGGATGGGTAATCAACACCATGATAGTTGTAAGTGGCCGGTCCGTTTTTTTCCTGATCACGTAATACACAGAGGGGGACGCTGATAAGACGAGCCACTTCCCGGGGGTTGGCCTTGAATTCGTAAGGATATGGAATAATACCCACAAAAGGGGAGATAATAAAATTGGTAATTGTCACTTCCTGATCCAACTGACCTAATATGCGGACGTCCGCCGTCTTGATCCCTACTTCTTCGTCAGCTTCCCGCAGCGCCGTGTTAAGAAGGTTGATATCTTCCGGATCCCTTACTCCGCCGGGGAAAGATATCTGCCCTTGATGCGTTTCCACCGTATCCGTTCGTTTGGTCAACAACACATTTAAGTCCCCATCCTTTTCAAAGAGAGGAATGAGAACGGCAGCCTGAACATAATCGTTTTTCTTGATCACACGATGGGGACGAAGGGCCAGCGCCTGCTCAAAATTAGAGATGAACTCAGAATCAAAATTCGCGGCGCAAAAGTTATTTTTGATCATCCCGAGACTCACATTTCATCGAAAAAGCCATATTTTCATCAACAAGATAATTGATGATTAGTTTAGCCGCGACCTTCACATCCGTCACCACCGACCAGATGTCCAGATCCCCATCAACTTTCTGAGTGATAAACTGTTCCAACAGGGTCCCCTTGAAAAATCTTTCTATTCTGTGACCGTCATTTAAGGCCACGGTGAAATAGAAAATTAGATCCGACTGAAGGAACAGCGTGTCATAGACCTCCCCGGTCCAATCACTCTCCATCTCCCGAATAAAATCCAGCCCATCGAAAGGACGCTCCAATAACTGGTAGAGGTCGGAGCGATTATCTGTATTCAAGGGATCCCACAACGCATCACTATCCGAATCAAAAAGAGAGGGGGCGGACGGTGTTAACTCAGCCTTCCTCTTGGCATATCTTTTCAATGGGATGACTTTGTTTGTCGGGAGATTCTTATCTTTTGTCATCAGTTGGACCCCTTATTTTTGGGAATTAGCCCGGGGCTGAAACCCTTAAGTCCCTGCCGCATCATAAGTTGTTATAATCCGCCTAGGCAGGATACCTTTACCCGGTCATAATTCCAAACCGGCCGGCGTGAGATTGGGTTCAGTCAGGCAGGCGTCTCTCTTAACGAAAACGATATCCCCTTCTTCGGGTAGGATGCCGGCGTCACCTTCAATCATGATGGACAGTTTATGTTTTTCCTCCAACTCGGCCAAACAGGATCGTTTTTGGTTTAGCAGGTAAGAGGCCACTCCGTGATGGAACACGGCCTTAATCATTTTTAGATCACCCTTGGACGCCCGGATGACTAACTTTCGTAACGAGGCCAGAGCCGCGGCCTCCGGGGATTTGACGATACCCAGACCCTGACACTGAGCGCAGGGAATGTATGCGCCTTTTTGGATAGCCGGTCTAATATGCTGCCGGCCTAGTTCCAGTAACCCGAACTTACTGATTTTGCCTACCGTTGTCCGGGCCTTATCCTTTTTTAAATGGTTCTTCAATTCCTTGACGACTTCAGTGTTATGTTTTGGATCCTTCATATCGATAAAATCAATCACAATCAACCCACCCAGGTCACGCAAACGGAGTTGCCGGGCGATTTCTCCGGCTGCTTCCATATTCGCCTTGAACGCGGTCCCTTCCATGTCTTTTTCATTCTTATGCTTCCCGGAATTGACGTCAACCGTGACCAGGGCTTCGGTGGGTTCAATGAGGATAAATCCGCCGGACGACAAGCGAATTTGCTTCTTGTAGATTTCTTCGATCTGCTCTTCCAGGTGGTATTTGGCAAAAACGGGTTTGTCATCCTTATTTAATCGAAGTTTCCGCGTGAAAACCGGCGAAATAACTCCCATAAATTCCTTAAGCCGTTGGTACGTCTCCTTATTATCTATAAGAATTTCCTGCGTATCCGGGGTGAAGTAATCGCGAATGGTCCGGATGCCCAGATCTTCATCTTTGTAAATCAAGCACGGCGCTTTATCTTCTCGAGCGCGTGTCTTCAGGTTTGACCAGAGCCGAAGCATGTAACTGAGATCTTTTTTGAGTTCCCGTTTGGTCTGCCCCATTCCGGCTGTTCTAATGATGCATCCGATATCCGGAGGCAGATTCATGTCACTGCAGATTTCCTTTAACCGCTGGCGCTCGGCCTCATCTTCTATCTTTCGCGAGACCCCGACCTGCTTGCGACCGGGCATCAAGACAATATACCGCCCCGGCATGGATAAATAGGTGGTCAGGGCCGCACCTTTTCGTTCGGATTCTTCTTTGGTCACCTGAACCAGTATTTCCTGACCGCGTTTAATCACATCCTGGATGCGGAGCTGATCCGGCTTTTTATTTGGTTTGACATCAATCTGAAAGTATTCAGGGTGAATTTCATTGATCTGCAGGAATCCGTTTCGCGCTTCACCAAAGTCCACAAAAACCGCCTGAAGACTGGGTTCGACATTAGCCACAATTGCCTTATAGATATTCCCCCGGGATAGTTCCCGAGTATTGCTCTCAATATAGAACTCTTGCAGAATACCATCTTCAACAATGGCTACACGGAATTCTTCGGGATCTACGGCATTTATTAGTATTTTTCTGCCCATCAGATAATTAGGCACTCCTCTTCATGGGTTGACACCGGCGGCTACGGCTCCTTCATGTCATCAAATCGACTTAAACGCCCGCAGGGGGCTTCGCATGTCAAGTTGAACCGGCCAAACTTGTTTATAACCGCCGTCGTGGTCAATAAATTGAAACTGGATGCCTTACGTCAGGCGCCTGACATTTCTTTATATCGGCTGACCTGGTACATAAAAGCCTCCAGACGAGTTTGAGTGTTGGTCTGTTCCTGGCCATCATAGGCCATATTCAAGTAGGGGATGTTGTTGTGGTCTTCCCGAAGCCGCTTCATCAAGGCGTTAACGATGGTCCCGGGCATACAGGTAAATGGAATCACGTTGACCAACCCACAAACCCCTTTTGAGATAAAGTCAATTGACTTTCCGATGCTTAAGATCGCTTCACCTTCAAAGGAAGGGTGGAGGTAGGACGCGGCTCGATCAATGGTTTCGGCAATAGGCGGCTCTTTACCATTCTTCATATTTCCGTCAAAGGTCCGAGTCAACAGGTGTTCGTCCTTGGACTGAACCCGATTGGTCAGGACAAGCTTCAGCAATGAGTTATAATTATTGCCTTTTTTGGCTGCAGCGATGGCCGTGTAGTTGCTATACAAAATCCACTCGGAGATAGGCGGCATCCACACCTCGCCGCCCAACCGTTCGATCTCTCGCACGATGTCTTCATTGGAAAATCGATTGGCTCGGGTGTAAATCTCCCCCACCAGGCCAATAACCGGTTTGCCGCCATTTCGGTTGAGGGGGACCCGGTTGAACTGCTCTTTACTTCGAGTCAGTGCCGCGGGCAAGTCACCGCGTGTCCGGATAGTCTCGCAAATATCGTCTAAACAGTCTCCATAGACTTTATCAGCGATTCCGGGTTCAGCTTCGTAGGGTCGAGTTCCTCTGAGTCTTTTTTCCAAAAGGTCCACTGCGACCACGCCTTGCCAGCCCAGCCGGCTGAAATCATTGCCAATGATTCCCAACTCATCCCAGAATTTTTCATTTTGATTTGGGGCGAAAATAGGGACCTCCGGATATCCCAAATCATCCAAAACCATGCGCTGATATCGGTGATACTGACCAAATCGGCAGGGACCGGTCCCCGAAGGCATAAAGAAAGCGGCCCGATCAGGCTCGAAATCCGGCCGATTGACCATTTTGGCCATGTCCCCGGTCGTCAGCACCAAGGGGTAGCACTCTTTGCCGGATGATAATTTCCGACCCAGGACCAACGTATCTTCATCAGAATCAGGCAACACCACCGCCTCGACGCCACACGCCTTAAAAGCCGCGGCCACGGCGTAGGACGCATCCGTCATGGGTGGGAGAAACATCCGGCGGGGCTCTTTTGTGGTCAACAGGCGCAATGCTCTTTTTGGCTTTGGAACCGGAGCGTTGATCACGTTTTTCAGACTGTCGAGGAAGGCTTCCAGTCGAGTGATCGCCCCGACATCGGCGCTGTGCTCATCTATTTCTATCTCGAGGTAGGGTTTACCACCCAGTTCCTCCCGGAAGAAATGTTGGATAAAGGAATCCGGGCCACAGGCGAAGTTGGTTATGTACAGGCCGTAAATCCGTTTATCATCCTTGATATGTCTGGCCGCAGACAGGATCTTTTGTCCGTACCGCCAATACATATTGTGTAAAAATGAAATATCTTCACCCACCTCATCCAGGGGCAGAAAATCCATCGGAATGGCCTGGATGCCCAAGCCTTTCAGCTTCGCCGGGAGGCCCAGATTGATTCCGGGATCACATCCGTTGTAGGGCCGGCTGACCACCACCATGGCCACATCATCGGGTTTGAGTTGTGATAATATCTGACGGCCCCGCTCCTGCAGGGTGGCGCTAAAATCGTCTTGGGCCTTAATCCCGCGGAGATAAGCCCGATTGATCTCGCTCTTATCCACACCCAGTTGCTGGCCCAATTCATAAAGACCTTTTTTAAGTATCTTTTCACCGTCACCAAAGTGCAACACCGGCTGGACCAGGCGTGTGCCGGAGGCTTCAAATCTGATGGCCGAGTGGACGGTATAAGCCAAACTTTGGACATAGGGACAGACCACTCCCTGCTGTATTCGCTGATCCTGGTGTTTAATGTTGATAATCGAGGGCAGAAATATGGTCGTCACACCTTTATCGATCAAGCTCCGGAGGTGGCCATGGGCCACTTTGATCGGGAAACACGGCTCCGTGACCATCACTTCTATGCCCTTTTGGATGATGCTTTTGTTAGTCCGGTCGGAAATGATTACTTCAAAATCCAGCTCATCGAAAAAGGAACGGAAGAAAGGCATCAATTCATGAAAAAACATGGTCCGGGGCAGACCGATCCGGCCACGTCGATATGTCCGTCCTTCGTCCGGCGGCGGCCCGATAAGGTGTTTTTCCCGCTCGGCAAAAAGGTCCGGAATGTGCTCAAAACGTTTTTTCTTATAGTCGATGTCGTATTTGTCGCATCGGGAGCCATAATAAAGAGGTCGCTCACCCT
This sequence comes from Deltaproteobacteria bacterium, assembly GCA_015233055.1. Taxonomy (GTDB): domain Bacteria; phylum Desulfobacterota; class JADFXK01; order JADFXK01; family JADFXK01; genus JADFXK01. Next base: position 7,032 of record JADFYN010000021.1, on the reverse strand, counting down.
GAATATTCACCTGGCGAATTTCACACTGATTGGGACATCCTTTGCATTCAAAAGGAGTTATCTGGTAAGAAGTACCGGATAGTTGAAACCCTTTAAATTTGCTTGTTTCCCATGTCCGCTCTTTCATGGCCAATAGGGCCACGCCAATGGCGCCGGTGACATCATGGTGGTCGGGAACGGTTATTTTTTTACCCGTCACTTGTTCGAATGCCGCCACGATACCGGCATTAGCCGCGGTGGCTCCCTGATAAAAAATATTGTCACCGATTTTTCGATCTTCAACCACTTTGTTTATATAATTCTGAACAATTGAATAACTTAATCCCGCCACCAGGTCTTCTTTGAGGATACCCCGTTGCTGATGGTGAACCAGATCGGATTCCATAAACACGGTGCATCGTTCACCCATACGAATGGGTTGGGCAGACGACAGGGCCAGTCGGCCAAACTCGTTTTTAATTGAAATTCCAAGCTTTTCCGCTTGTTCCTCCAGAAATGAACCTGTTCCCGCGGCGCAGACCTTATTCATCATAAAATCTACAATGGCCCCGTTCTTTAGGCTGATGTATTTGGAATCCTGTCCTCCGATTTCAAATATGGTATCCACGTCTGGGTTTATGGCGGCCGCGGCGGTAGCCTGGGCCGTGATCTCGTTGCGGGCGATGTCCGCCCCAATGAAATCTCCAGTGAGGTAACGGCCTGATCCGGTCGTGCCTACACCGACGATTCTCACCCGGTTGCCAAGTTCTTCACCGGCCCGGCGCAACCCTTCTTTAACTGCTTCCAACGGCCGGCCGGCCGTCATCAAGTACTGCTTTGAGAGAACCCGCCGCTCAGCATCAATACCCACCACATTGGTGCTGATAGATCCCACATCTACGCCCAGGTAGGCGTCAATAACCTGATCTTCCGGTAACTCGACCCAGTCCTTTTCTCCTACAGCCGTGGTCGCCAGACGACTCTGGGCAATCACCAGTCTCGGTAGGCGGCCGGCTTCAGGCCGGTGTCGGATCAAGTAATTCTCCAGCTCGGATAAACCCGGAAAATGAGCCAGGCCGGCTTTGGTTTCCAGAGTAACCAGCACTGCTCCAATGGCGCCCATGGAGAGAAAATACTTAGGGATAATCAAGTCTATTTCTTGAAGCTGCATTATTTCCCGGAAAGCCCTGCGCACGCCCAGGTTGGCTGCGACGCCGCCCTGGAAAACCACCGGGACGGCAATACCTTTACCCTTAGCGATATTACTTTTGAGATTTCGGACCATGGAGAAACACAGGCCGGCCACGATATCGAAATCCGGGGTAGCCTCTTGCTGGAGATGAATCATGTCCGTCTTGGCAAAGACACTGCACCGGCCGGCAATCCGGGGCGGGCGCTCCGACTTAAGGGCCAGTTGGCTGAATTCTTCAATGGTAAAACCCAGGCGGTGGGCCTGTTGATCCAAGAATGAACCCGTCCCAGCGGCACACATGGTGTTCATGACAAAGTCTTCTATCTCCAACTCATTTGATTCACTGGGTTTGACCAAAATAAGTTTGGAGTCCTCACCACCCATTTCAATGATGGTTCTGGCCTCGGGATGAAAAAGTGACACGGCCTTGGCGTGAACAATGATTTCATTGATAAATACGCCGTCTAACAAATCAGCCAGTGTCTTGCCGGCAGTGCCGGTAACGGCCGGAGCACTGATTGACTCCGCCGGGTATTCGGAAAGCAAACGGGACAAAACCTTTAAAGCAGTCTCTAAAGGCTGCCCGTGAGTTCTGGTGTAGTCGTCCCACAGTACGTCGCGGTCACGATTCATCAAAACGGTGTTCACGCTGACCGAACCCACGTCCACCCCCAGGTAATATTTGGGGGAATATTCCTCGCTGCCTGTTCGTTTATTGACCTGACTAACCATTTTAGCAAAAACCCTTATTTTTGTTATATATTTTCAACTATACCGGGATGCTGTAGCCGGTCACGCACCATTCCTTTGGAGAAGGTTAACAAAAAAACAGCATCCCAAGTTTGGGCCATGTGCCATGCCGAACTTTAGCAATAGAAAAAGCATAACCCGAGAACGTAGAAAGAAACGTGAGGACAAAGAAATTTTAGGCTAATATTGGGACTAGTAAAAAACCTCTGTGCGCTCTCCTTCCCTCGGCGTCCTTGGCGTTATGCTTTTATGTTAAAGTTTGGACCAATGTGTAATACTCTTTTTGGTCATGACAGGTTGGCTGCACCCTGCCCTTACTTATCAACATTTTTAGATTATTAACTATTTCTGAACGCGGGGCGCCTAAAGATGCGACCAGGTCGTCCAAAGTGACCGGCCGGCGGCTGATCACCGCGATGATGGGCAGATCTAGTTGCGGGGTGGCCGCGGCTGTTGCAGGTCGTTTAAAGTCTGCAATAATCCTGGCCTTATGCCCCAAAGCACGGCTTATTTGCTCCAAATCAGCCAAACACACCGTTAAGGCAAACTTCTCAGCCGGGGGCCGAACAACAGTGTTTATTTCAACCGTATCCGGTTGGATTCGTTCTATGGCCGATTTGAGTGCCTCGATCTCTTCCGGGCGATCATTATAGCCCTTAACAAAGAGCACTTCCAACCGCATTTGCCCGGAGAATTCAGAACGGAAAATTTCCATCCCCCGGATAATCTCGGCCACCATCAATCCCGGAACCGGTCTATTAACAGCCTCAAAGGTGGCTTGAACGGCCGAATCCAGTGAAGGCATGACCACATCGGCCAGACACAAGGCCCGCCGCACAGCCGCCTCAGCCATCAGACTACCGCCGGTAATCACAACCGAGGGCTTGCCCGTAATCTGCCGAACCCCGATAAGCATGTCTTCCAGTTCCGAATTCAGGGTAGGTTCCCCGGAACCGGAAAAGGTCAGGCAGTCAAAGTTACAGTCGGCCTGGTCCAAGAAAAGGCGAAGCTCCTCAAGTAACTCGGCCGCGGTGACAAAATTGTCAGGCCTGGTCGTGTGATGGTTTGTTTTGCCGATCTGGCAATAAATACAATCAAATGGGCATGTTTTAGCCGGAATGACGTCAAGGCCCAATGATAAGCCCAACCGCCGCGAAGGCACGGGCCCAAAGATATGCCGTATGTCTCGATTAGTTACCATGGCCGCGTTAGAAACATCCCAACTGGCAGGCCACTATCTTGATGCCCAATTCATTCAGAACGCGACCGGCCTCGGCCAGGGAAACGCCCATTTCCTCGGCCACTTTGAATGTCTGGTGGCAGCCAATCCGGTCATTTACGGCCACAGCTTGAAGCCGCCTGGCCAGGTCGTTGTCTTTATGTGACGTGCTATCCTCCAAAGGACCCTCTCTGTTCGCCGGCTATCCCAATGCCGTCTGTTAGTTACAGAATATTCTGTTGCCGTTCGTTTGCCGTTCATTGCCCCGTCCCGTCAGGCCCGGTCTTCCTGTCTGGTCAAAAGACCAGTCCCTCGAACTTTGGCAACGCATGACAATTATTGGTATTTATTATATTAAATTTATGATCGGACATCTTTTCAACCTGAGGCACGGGCTTTAACTATAACCAGACACAAGCTTATTGTCAATTCTTTTGTTTCCCGGCTTGCCCTGGAACCGCTCCCCGGATCCAGCCGGAAATAGGAACAGCCCCGAATCGATTGATCGTCACCGATGCCCGGTTATCAATCCAACGCAGACGCCGGAGCGGGAAAAGAAAAGACTAACTATCTGTTACTCTGTCCAAAATACTCAGCCAAACCTTGTCTGGAAACTTCAGTCTGGATCCGGGTCTTTAAGTTCTTAATCTGGACGGATTGCTTTTCAAATTCGTCGCTGCCGCAAATGATCACAAAGTTGACTCCGCGGCTGATGGCAAAGTTAAACTGTCCTTTAAATGTGGTGTCGTCGAGCAAACATACTTCCGTGTTCAATCCCAAGTCCCGCAGTTGATTAGCCATGGCCAGGTAGTCACCTTCCCGGTGCGGAACCAGTTGCAGGATCATCACCTCAGTCACCGTCTGCCGGGACCGGTCGATAGCCTTTAGATGGTCAAGGGCCGTGAACAGGCGATCGACTCCAATGGAGGCACCGACTGCGGGTAATTCTTGCCCGGTAAAGCGGCTGACGAGACTATTGTACCGGCCGCCTGAAAAAACACTACCAATATGTGGCGCATCCAACAAGATGGTTTCCATTACCGGCCCGGTGTAGTAATCCAGCCCTCGGGCAATGGATAGGTCGATCTGGACGTGGTCCTCCGGAATCTCCATGGCCGCCAGGTATCCCGTGATTTGCCTAAGTTCTTCCAGGCCTTCCTTCGCGACCTTTATCCCGGAGAAGACCTTGTGACACTGGTCCAGTTTGGCCGAATTGTTCCCGGAAATAGCTAAGTACTCTTTAATTTTGTTGATCCCATCACTGCTCAGGTGCGGGGCGGGATCAAAACGGTCACACGGTTCTTTGCCCAGTTCCTGCAATACCCGGTCAAGGCCGATTTTATCGAGCTTATCGAGAATACGCATAAGTTCTTTAGTAATATCAACGGAACTCAATTCGAGACCATCCGAGATGCCGACCAGCTCCCCTAATCCATTCAAAATTTTCCGATTGTTGATTCGAATCAAGAAACGTTCGATACCCAAGGCTTTCATGGTCCGATACATCATGGCAATGATCTCGGCATCGGCCAACATGGATTCAGTGCCGGCGATATCGGCATCAAACTGGCAGAATTGACGGTATCGGCCACTTTGCGGTCGTTCACCCCGAAATACCGGCCCGACGACCATCCGCCGCCAGGGCAACCGGATGCCGGTGCGCTTTTTAGGATCAAACGGGTTGGCTGCCAGCAGACGGGCAAACGGGACTGTTTGATCAAAACGCAAAGCCAGGGCGTCGTCTTCTTCCTGCTTGTTGCATCCCACGTGAAATATCTGCTTCCCGACATCACCACCTTCCCCGGCCAGGGTCTTATAAAATTCTATGGCCGGTGTTTCAATCGGATCGAAACCGAAGGACCTGAAGACTTTCTCGATGGTGCGCAGCATACGCTCTCTGGCCAGGCAATCAGCCGGCAGGAAATCCAAGAAACCTCCAGGACGTTCCGGCTTTACGATATCAGACATCAATCACTCCTTTACACCTGATGATCAGGTCAGCGCCCCGTCCCTATTAGTCATCATAAAAAGATGCGGGGCCTCGGTCAGACGGATTCAAAAATCGTCTTAAAGTATTCCTTTGGTGGTCGGAAGACCCGGCATCCTGTCGTTAATTGAACCGGCCATGGACAGGGCCTTACCGAAAGCCTTAAATATAGATTCAAAAATATGATGCAGATCCCGGCCGTACCGCAGATTTATATGCAGGTTCATCATCGCATGGGTACAAACCGACATGAAGAAATCCTCAAACAAAGACACCGGGAGTTCTTTGATGTTCCCTGATGTTTCCCCTAAATGGTAGACCAAATAGGGCCGGCCGCTAAGATCCAGGACCACTTCGGCCAGGGCTTCGTCCATGGGGATGAGGGCTTGCCCGTACCGCGTAATTTTATGCTTGTCCCCGACAGCCCGGCTGATGGCCTGGCCGAGGGTGATGCCCAGGTCTTCCATCAAGTGGTGGTAGTCGATTTGGGTATCTCCGTAGGCCGTGATGGTCACATCCAATAGCCCGTGCTTGGCCATGAGACTGATCATATGATCAATAAAGGGGATGGTCGTGTCAACGGAAGAATTTCCGGTTCCATCCAGATCGATTTCCACGGTCACGTCTGTTTCATTGGTCTTCCGATGTACTTTTCCTTGTCTCATCCCGCGTCCTCTTCTAACAAATCAAATTAGTCAACGCTTTTTCAAGTGATTCCATATCGGTAATGGGATTCCGGCAGGCATAACCCTGGCAGACATACACCGTCGGCCGCCCATTGAGCGCCTGAAGAGAATTTAAAAACGGTGCCAGTTCGGCCAGGCGTCGATTTTGGCCCCGGTCATCCCAATGGAGAAACACCTTCCGGGGCAACCAGGCCCGCTGAATCATCTCAGCCATAGTCTTGGTCGTGTCATCGCCCAGATCACCCACCAGGACCACTTCGCAGCTCGGCCCCAGCATGGCGTCCAGGGCGATCAGGAATTGCGTATAGGCCATGGGATGTGCCGCGACTTGATGAGCGAAAATTTTGGTCAATTTGTCAGCCGTTTCCTCCAAATCAACCCGCCCCGTCATCCGGCCCAAACGCCAAAGATTCAAAGCCGCCACCGAGTTGCCGGAAGGCACGGCCCCGTCATAGACGTCTTTTACCTTGGTGATCAGGGTCTCATTATTCTTTCCCGAAAGGGTCAGACCGCCGCCGGCTTCATCCCAAAACAGATCCATCATCCGCTGGGTTATGGCCAGGGCCTCTTCGAGACGGTTTATCTCAAGGGTGGCTTCGTACAATTCGATCAGCCCCCAGGCCAAAAAGGCGTAATCGTCTAAGTAACCGGGTGAGGCCGCATCTCCCAGGCGGTAGCGGCGCCGTAGTCCTCCATCCGGGGTCTTCAAATTTTTCTTTATAAAATCAGCGTCCCGTCCGGCTGCTGCGGCATATGATTTATCCCCTAAGGCCTGAGCCCCTTTAGCCAGGGCGGCGATCATCAAACCATTCCAAGAAGTGATTATTTTGTCATCCTTTAGAGGATGAACCCGCTTGTCCCGGGCCGCGAACAACTTTTCCCGGGCCGCCTCCAACCTGGATTCCAACTCCGCCGGGCTGATTCCCGCTAGTCGGGCAAATTCTGCGGCCGGAACGGGTATGTTGGGGATACTGTCGCCCTCCTCAAAGTTGCCGGCGGAAGTGATATCGTAGAACCGACAGTAGAGTCCGGCTTCTTCCTGACCTAGAACAGCTTGTACTTCTTCAGGCCGCCACACGTAAAACAGCCCTTCCCGGCCGGTCGTTTTAGACTCCTTTGGCCGGTGTTGGGAGAATTTGCCTTGTTTGTTAATTTTTTCCTTTTGTTCTTTCCCGGTTCAGGGTAGAATTACAGGTTATGGTCTACCTCACGGCTCTTA
>JADFYN010000219.1:1437-5934 GCA_015233055.1 Deltaproteobacteria bacterium | reverse complement strand
CGTGGCTAACCCATCCGGCGGTGGAGCCGTGGCCATCCCCCGGATAGGTCGTTAATTTTTGTCCAATCGCACGGAATGCGGACTAAGCCCGACACTCGGCCAGGCCCCGGTCAAAGGCGGCCAGATTAATTTCCAACTTCTTGGGCGGGATAATATCTTTTAAGGCCGCTTTATAATCATCTTGGTCAAGTGGAAGGGACCCGGTACCGGCCAGAGCACCCAGCATGACCACGTTCGTCATGAAAAAACCACCAATTTCCGCAGCGATGTCTGCCGCCGGTATCCACCACAGTTTCTTGGTCAGTCCTTCCACCGTAATTTTGAGCACCTCCAAATCCGGGTAAGAGGCATCTCCGGCATTGACTCCGATGGGGTAAATGGGACGGGAGTTGACGACACACCAGACCTGAGGTTGGCCGTAGTAGGCCAGTATCCGCAACGATTCCACCGGCTCTAAGCCCAAGACAACGTCCGCCATGCCCTGGGGAACGACAGGGCCATACTGATCCTTGGACGATATTCGAATATGGCTGGAAACGGCGCCGCCCCGTTGGGATAGACCATAGGTTTCTCCCACTGTAATGAGATATCCTTTTTTAACCAGGGCGCGTCCGATAATCTGGGAAGCCAGGACATTGCCTTGGCCGCCCACCCCGGTGATGATCAGGTTGAATGGGTCTTTCATGTCTCGTCCTATTTGGAGTTACCGGTTACTTGTTACTTGTTGCATGTTACTTGTTACAGGTTGATGGTCATTGACTTAAGGGCAGGGCAATCGGATCTAATTTTAATAAATAGCTAATTCCGAATAAGCCCTGAAAGGGCGCTCTAGGTTAGCCCAGCGGCAACGCCCTGGGTGATACGGTTGATTACGTGTCGGCAAGATGGTAAGGAGCTCGGCCGGCCACCAAATTAATTGCCTTTAAATGGGATATCCGAACACGGCTAACATGCTTAATTGCCGTCGATTTTATGTGGGCATTATAGGTTATTTTGCTTAGTTGCCGTCCATACCCAGGGCGTTGCCGCTGGGCTAACCTAGAGCGCCCCGTTGGGGCTTATTCTGAATGGGCCATTTTTAAGAAGTTAGAATGACCGTCCACCCTTAAGTCAATGACATTGGGTTGCATGTTGCATGTTACATGTTACAGGTTACTCGTCGCTTGTTACTCAGTGTCACTGACTTGTTGCCCGTTACTTGTCACCGGTTGTCAGTAGGTAGTTGTCTTAAACCAGCAACATGCAACCTGTAACGAGTAACCAGAACCAATTCTAGGCGGCCTGGCCGGTATTCTTTGGCCGGCGGATAATCGCGCTGTGAGAGCAAACATCGGCGCAAACTCCGCATCCGACACAGATGGCCTCGTCGATCCTGGCCGTCTTGGTCGAACTATCCCAAATCAAACCGGGACAACGAAAAATCCGGGTACAATATCGGCTGCAACCGCAGTTCAGGCCGCGGCATTTGTCTTGGTCCACCTCCAGGCGATAGGGGAATCCCCCTTCCCGGTTCTGAACCAGGGCGCATTTGCGCTTCATGATGATTACCTGGGCTTCCCGGCCCCGTTTGACAGCCTCATACAAGATTTTGGTGGTTCCAGGTAGATCGTAGGGGTCACAAACGGTTACGGGCAAATCCAGGGCCCGGCAGAGGACTTCCGGATCAACTCGTCCGGCCGGGTTACCCATGGCGGCCATTCCGGTGCCGGGATGCGGTTGGAACCCGGTCATGGCCGTGGCGCTGTTGTCCAGAATCAGCAGGACGAAGTTGGACTGGTTATAGCGGGCGTTGATCAGGGCCGGGATGCCGGCATGAAAAAAGGTGGAGTCACCACAGACAGTGATGACCGGCTGATCAAACCCTTGGGGCCCGAGCTTACCATAACCACAGGCGATGCCCAGACCCGAACCCATGCAATGGACGGACTTGACCTGGTTGAACCCGGTAGGGAAAACGCCCAGAGTGTAACAGCCGATATCCCCGGAGACAAAGCCGTCCCGGCCATCCATCTTCAGGGCATTCTTAATGGACCAGTACGAAGCCCGGTGGGGGCATCCGGGACAAAAACCCAGCTCGCGGATCGGGACCAACTCGTCCGCGGCTTTCTTCGCCCTGTCCAGGTAGTCCCGGTCTACGGCCGGCAAATCAACGCCCATAATCCGGTGCAGGGCCTCCGCCACCAGGTCGGACGACAGTTCCCCGACAGCCGGAATGTGGCCGCTCTCTTTTCCGTAGAAGTGCTTAAGGCCTAAATCCGGACCCAGTTGGGCGGCCATGGCCTTGACGCTGGTCTCCAGATAAGGGTCCACCTCTTCGAGGAATAGAATCTTGTCAGTGGTACGCAAATGGGCCGTGATTAATTTTGGCGGCAGCGGCCAGGTGGTCCCGATCTTGAGCAGTCCGACTCGATCTTGGAGTCCCATGAGTGAGATGGCTTCTTTACCATAGAGGGCGCTGACTCCGCAGACGATGATCAGCACTTCGGGCAGATCCGGTCCGGAGTATTGATTAAAGGGCGAGTGTTCAAATATTTCCGCGGCTCGGGCCAGCTTTTCACGCATGATCTGGTGCTTAAGAGAGACCGGAAAAGTATGGAAAGATGTGGTGGTGTCGAACCGGGGAGTCGGCTTGTTCTTCTTGATCTCTCCGAACCGGACGAGGCCCCTGGTATGGGACACCCTGGTCAGGCTTCGGACGACCACCAGGGATTTCAGCTCCTCGGACAGGTCAAAGGCGAACTTGGTTATCTCCAGGGCATCCTGGGGAGTAGAAGGCTCCAAGACCGGGACAAAACCCACCCGGCCGATGAACCGGGCGTCCTCTTCGTTGGTGCTGGAAATACCGGAAGGGTCGTCACAAGTCACCAGGACCAGGCCGCCCTTGGTTCCAGACAGAGACAAGTTGGTGAGGAAATCAGACACCACATTGACGCCGTTCTGTTTCATGGAGGAGATGGCCCGGACTCCGGCAAATGAGGCTGCTGCGGCCGCTTCCAAGGCCACCTTCTCGTTGACCGACCATTCGGCATAGTGTCCGGCCTGTTTGGCTGTTTCAGCCAGGGTTTCCATGATCTCCGAAGATGGATTACCGGGATAACCGGCGCAGAAGCTTACTCCGGCCTCAACGGCCCCCCGGGCGATGGCCTCATTGCCCATCAATAATTCGGTTCTTCCCGGTTCATCTAAAGCAACTATTGACATGACTCGGTTTCCTCAAAAAAGTATAGGCGGCCGGGTTGCCGCGGAGACAGGTTCGGCCAGGCCCCAGGGAATGGCGCAAAAGGTTATTTATCGGGCATCTTGCCAGGTTAGGTCGTCCTATGGGATGATTAGTCAAAATCTTGATTCGTTGCCATTTCAATATGTTCTGTATAGTACCAGGTGGCCGAAAAGTCAAGATGGATATTCTCACCGGGTTAATGTGGCCGGTGGAACAAGTAATATTGATCGTGACTATCTCACCGAAAATCTTAGCGCCCTGTCATTGTTCGCGTCCCTGGCCGTGGTTTTTACCCGGTCGGCCGGGGCAGGCCGGATATTATTTGTCGACGTTTACCTGCCGGCCAAGAAAATTCGTTGTAATTTTGGGTGGTAAACCATAAAAAGTGTGCTATAATAGCCAGGTCGAACCGGTCATGATAGATACTTAGACTCCGTCAATATGGCTTTGATGAGGCTGAGACTCATTTTTTTTAAAGGAGCTTGATAATTATGGATGACGAGCTGGTCGGATTATTCAAGGACAAGGACATCCTGGTCACCGGAGGGACGGGCACGGTCGGGTCGAAGCTGGTCTCCGAAGTGTTGAAATATGAACCGCGGGCCGTCAGGGTATTCAGCCGGGATGAGAGCAAGCAATTTGTTATGTTTGAGCGATTGAACCACCACCCCAAGGTTCGGATGCTCATTGGCGACGTCCGGGATAAACCACGGCTGAACTATGCTATGGAGGATATTGATATCGTATTTCACTGCGCGGCCATGAAACATGTCCCGGCCTGCGAGTACAACCCCTTTGAGGCCGTTCGGACCAACGTCATCGGGACTCAAAATGTCATCGCCGCGGCCCTGAAGTGCAATGTTAAAAAGGTTGTTTTTACCGGGACGGACAAGGCCGCGGCCCCGACCAACACCATGGGTGCGACCAAGCTTTTGGCGGAGCGGATTATTTCCGCCGCTAATTATTACAAGGGCAAACGGGAAACCGTGTTCACCACTATTCGTTTCGGCAATGTGATGGGCTCGCGCGGCTCGGTCATCCCCCTATTTCGGGACCAGATAAAGCGGGGAGGACCGGTCACGGTGACCAATCCGCGCATGACGCGGTTTATGATGAGTCTGAGTCAGGCCGTTTACCTGGTCTTTAAGGCCACCTTGCTGTGCAAAGGAGGCGAGGTCTTTACCTTAAAGATGCCTACGCTTCATCTGGGGGACCTGGTGGCGGTGCTGATCGAGGGCCTGGCGCCCAAGTACGGGTACAAGCCGGAAGAGATGGCC
>JADFYN010000219.1:0-1427 GCA_015233055.1 Deltaproteobacteria bacterium | reverse complement strand
AGTGGGGCTTCGGCCGGGCGAAAAGATGTATGAAGAGCTGTTGACTGAATATGATGCCGTCGATGCCCTGGAGACCGAAGATTTGTTCATTACTCCGTCCATCCTCAAAGAATATCTGGATCTGGATGTGCGTGGGCTTTACCCTGGGGCCGTGCCCATAGAGATCAAAAGGTATACCTCGGAGGACTATCCAGCCTTGTCTAAAGAGGAACTAAAGAAGATTCTTGAGTCTGAAGGTTTCATTGACGTGAACTATGAAACTGTCTGGTAACGCCGGACCGGCATCAAAAAATCAGTGTAGGGCCGGGCTTTCAGTACAGGCAGAAACAAACGGGGGAATAGATGAACGTGTTGTTGACCGGTGGGGCCGGATTCATTGGCCGCTGGGTGGCTAAGAGGCTGCTGGATATCAGGGCCGGGCGGTTCCTTCCGGCGGGCGTGACACCGGATCAAGCAAGCAGGCTGAATCTGATCATTTTGGACAACTTTTCAAACGGGCGGGAAGCAAACTTAAGAGATCTAGCAGGAGTTGACGGCCTGACCGAAGTGGTGGCCGGTGATATCAAGGACCGGGGGCTGTTAAGCCGGTTGTTTAAGACACGGTTCGACCTGTGCCTGCACCTGGCGGCCAGTATCAATGTCCAGGACAGTATCGATGATCCTCGGACCACCTTTGAAAATGACGTGACGGGGACCTTCAACGTTTTGGAAGAATGCCGCGGAGCCGGGACCAGAATGGTCTTCATGTCCACCTGTATGGTCTATGATCGTTGTCTTGACGCCGGCGGAATCACTGAGACTCATCCTGTCAAGCCGGCTTCGCCCTATGCCGGAAGCAAGTTGTCTGGAGAAAATCTGGCTCTATCATATTATTATGCTTATAGATTGCCTGTGACGGTGATTCGGCCGTTCAACACCTACGGGCCTTTTCAAAAAAGCAGCGGCGAAGGCGGAGTGGTGGCTATTTTTGTCAATAACCGGCTGGCCAACCGGCCGTTAATGATCTACGGGGCCGGCGAACAAACCAGAGACCTGATGTATGTGACTGATTGTGCTGATTTCGTGCTGGCTTGCGCCTTTCAGGAGAGAGCCGTAGGTGAGCTTATCAATGCCGGTTCCGGGTATGACGTGACCATCAATCATCTGGCCGAGATGATTGCCGAAGGTCGGGTGCCTGTCCTGCACGTGGCCCATATCCATCCCCAAAGTGAGATTATGAAACTCCTCTGCGACTATGGAAAAGCGGAAAAACTGCTGGGATGGCGGCCTCAGGTCTCCCTGGACCAGGGGATTGCCCTAACCCGAGACTGGATCAAATCCACCAATGATGTTCAGTAAAACCGATCAGTTGTTGAAAACAACCAGCACCAAGCAACCCGAAACCCGCAACACAATGTCATTGGCTTAAGCGACGAACAATCGTGCTA
>JADFYN010000218.1:4554-5981 GCA_015233055.1 Deltaproteobacteria bacterium | reverse complement strand
TCCGGCTACGGCTGAAGTACGGAATTCCCGGCGGTTTTATGTGACTATTACATGGTATTTTATATAGTCGTCGCCCCTACCCAGGGCGTTGCCCTGGGCTAACATAGAGCGCCCCGTTGGGGCTTAATCGGAATGGACCATATTAAAGAAATCAGTGCGATTGCCCTGCCCTTAAGTCTAATGACATTGACCCGCAACACGCAACCCGAATCCCGGTTACTTGGCCCGTTCGATGTACTCGCCGGTCCGAGTATCCACCTTGAGTCGGTCACCTTCATTGATGAAAAGCGGGACCTGGATGACGGCGCCGGTTTCGAGCTTGGCCGGTTTTGATCCACCACTGGCCGTATCTCCTTTTACACCCGGTTCGGTTTCGGCCCCGGCCAACTCCACGAAGAAGGGTAACACCACGCCCACTGGTTGCTGGTTATAACAGAGCACCTGGACGTCGACGTTTTCCAGCATAAAACCTTTGGCCTCTCCCACGGCGGACTCAGGAATCTCCACCTGCTCATAAGTGCCGTTATCCATGAAGCAGTAGTGGTCTCCTTCCTTATACAAGTACTGCATTTCCTTTTCTTCCACGTCGGGCTTGCCGACTTTTTCTCCAGACCGAAATGTGGGTTCAATGACCTGCCCGGTGAGTAAGTTCTTGAGTTTGGTGCGGATAAAGGCGCCCCCCTTGCCGGGCTTGACGTGGAGAAAGTCAACAATCACGTATGGCTTGCCATCTACCTCAATTTTAAGTCCTTTTCTAAACTCAGACGTCTGATACATTAAGCTGAAACCTCCTGTGTCGATGAGCTGTGTCGTATCTTCCCCAGCCACTTTTCCATTATGTTAATTGCTTTTTTCTTCTGCAAATGCTTCAAATCCGCTGGTCCGGGTGCAGGTTCTTCCGTGGCCGGAATCAGTTGTGGTTCATCCGGGGGAAGAAGAGAGAGTTTTTGGTAAATTTCTGCGGCCTTTTCATGGTGGCCCTGTTGCCGGAAGAGCTCGGCCAGCGTCTTGGTGAGGAACGGAGCCGGGAAAGGTGGGGACACCACCTCCTCTTCCTCTTCGCCGGGCGGCGTCTCTGCTTCTCGATGAGGCCCGGCCGGTTCCGGACTTTCCGTGGCCAAATCCGGGGTGAGGCGGGCCAGCAGTTCTTGTCCCATCTCATTTTCGGGGTGGTGACTGGAAAAGATTCCGGCCGCCCTCTCGGCTTTGTCCATTTCCCTTTGCTGATAATAAATTTGGCCCAGATCTAGATAAATTGAGGCCAGATCGTCCAATCGCACAGCGACCTTTTCTAATTCGGCCACTGCCTCAAGCGTCCGGCCCGTCTTCAGATAGGCTTTAGCCAGAAGCTGCCGGGCCGCCAGATCATCCGGGTAAAATTCCAACCCTCGTTCCAAGACCGGCATAACCTCATCAAATCCGTCCTG
>JADFYN010000218.1:744-4520 GCA_015233055.1 Deltaproteobacteria bacterium | reverse complement strand
CCCTGGATGTCGGATCATTTCCCAACATCCGGCGATAAATAGATTCTTCCATCAGCATCGCCGGGGCATCTCTGAGCTTTTCTGTTTCATCCATAGTAGCACCAATGAGGTGTTTGAGAACTGATGGGCCCGGCAGGCACCAAAGTAATGATAACCTGCCCCCGGCCTATTTATTATCACGAATTGTTTTTTGGACCGGTCCGCCGGAGCGGTTGGCTGGAGGAGTAGGTTCGACTTTTTGAACTTGTGATTCTTTGTTGTCGAACTGAAAGACGATTTCGTTTTCACGAATGAGGCCCAAGTCTTGTCTGGCAATTTCCTCTAGATATTTTCGATCGGTTTTGATCCGATAAATCTGGCGGCAGAGTTTTTCATTTTGCATTTTGATATGCTCTATGCCTTCAAGTGTCAACACTTTTTCCTTGTTAAGCTGGTAAAGGCTGCTCAGAGCCTTAGTGGAAAAAAATACGCTGTATGCCGCCAAGATACTGGTGATCAGACAGACCATAACCAGCAGATACTTTTTGTTTGACACAGGTTATTTCTCCCCGGAAGAAAAATCTCCAGTAGATAGGTGAGATATAATCAGAAACTAATTATACTGTGAACGGTCATAATTGTGCCTTTTCGGCCCACCTCAAGGTGGCGATTCGCTGCCCCTTATTCGGCTCCTTTGGCTGTCTAAATCTATCAGCATTACGCTATCATAAAGATTGAAGATGGGCAAGAACATTTATCCAAAGTTTATACCGGTCAGGGCCCGCCGGGGTCCTCAGTCCTTCCGGATCATCCCGACCATTCATGGAGTTTCAACGTTCTTTCCGGTTCCTTTCGGCCGGCCGTCTCTCTCCCTTTATTATTTTAAATTATAACCGTTAATTGGTCCAATGATTCGGTCATCGAAAGTTAAAATTTGACAAATCAGCCAGGAATGATTAAAATGTAACCAGTTATTATGAATGAAACTCAGGCCGCCCGTTAACTATTCTTGATAAGTCTTTATAAGGCTGTAGGTTAAGTCATTCAACCGTTGCCAGGCAGAGAAGTCGGGGTGTGTTGTTTTTCTCCGCACCTAATCATCGCCCTCCATTGAGTGGTCGAGGTGGGAATTGGGGCCGCCTCAAAGGAGCACACTCCATTAACTAGCCGATGTCCTTAACCAAAAGAGGTCAATTATGCCAAAAAGATTGAAACCAACGCCCAGAGCGCTAAAGGAACCGTTGCAGTTCCACCAGGTGGATAAGAGCCGCTTTTTGGATTGTCCCCATTACGACCACTGCCTGACCCTGGGCGAGCAGAAAAAATGGTTGTCTTTTACCTGTCGGAAATGTCCATTTTTCTTAACTAAAACCCCACCGAGACCTCAACACAACAATTAATCAACCACGATCAATCCCTTTTGGGACATTATTTACTTATGATGCTACAGAGACGTGCCCCGGGCGCGTCTCTTAATTTGGATCATTGAAATTCTGCATAAACCATCGGACAAATCAGTCCAGCCACACCAGCAGCATTGCCTCGATGCCGATAAAACGCCGATAACCAGATCTCGCCGTTTCTCCTTCTCCGGATTGGTGGCCGGCTCCCATTACCTCCGTTATAATTGTCTTGACGGGTTCAAAAAAGCGCACTATAAAAGGACTCTAAGTAACTTACCGCCATGGGCCGCACCCGGCACCGGGAACAAATATTCCAGAGCAGAGGATTACCGATGGATACCACCGAAAACATTGACCGCCGCCGCCACCTGAGGTTTAACTGTTTGAGCCTTACATCCCTAACCCCGCACAAAGACGGGATCCCGTTACAACCTGTCACCGCCGGCCGAACCCTGGATATATCCCGTGGCGGGGCCAGTGTCGAGGTCTATGGTCACATCCCCCAGGGCACAGAGGTTGTATTAGAAATAGGCGTGAAAGAAAGAATCGTACGGGCAGACGCCCTGGTGGTCCATTCCAGTCTCTCGCCTGAGGGCACCTACACCACGGGGCTCCGATTCACCCATGTCGCGCCGGAGGACTTGAACCTTCTTGAAAGCCATGCCGTTGACGCCGAACCGGAGTGCTGACCGGCGGCCCGGTCTCAGCCGTAGACTAAAAAATAGGAATAGGGCGACCACTCCCGGGCGATGATAAAACACTCCGCGTCCTATGCGTTAGGCCTTCTCGGTGGGTTGGAGCTGACCGGAAATGATGATACGGGATCACCTGAGAAAGCCGCCGTGGCTCCGGAAAACCATTCCCACCGGGCCTGGAGTAAACAAAATAAACGGCATCTTACAAAAAACCGGGTTGCACACCGTATGTCAGGAGGCCCGGTGCCCTAACCGGGTTGAGTGTTATACCCGGGCTGCCGCCACGTTTCTGATTATGGGACCACACTGCTCCCGGACCTGTACCTTCTGTGCCGTGACCGCGGCCCTACCCCATCCTCTCAACCCCGCCGAACCCAGCCTGGTCGCCGCAGCCATCAAGGAAATGAATCTCTCCTTTGCAGTGATCACCTCAGTCACCAGAGATGATTTGCCCGACGGCGGGGCGGCTCATTTTGCCTCGGTTATCAAGGCCGTTCGTGATCTATTTCGTGATATAGGCCCGGCCATCAAGGTGGAAGCTCTAATCCCCGACTTTCAGGGGAATGAAGCAGCCCTGGAGGCAATCATTGAGGCCGGTCCGACGGTATTGAATCATAACCTGGAGACCATCTCTCGATTATACGACCGGGTCAGGCCCGGTGCGGATTATGACCGTTCTCTGAAGCTACTCCACCAAACCAGGCAAAAGGCGCCCCAACAAGTCACCAAATCAGGAATAATGGTCGGTTTGGGCGAAAGCTTTCCGGAGATTTTAGAATTGTTCGGTCACCTCCGAGAGGCGGGCTGCGACATCCTGACCGTCGGTCAATATCTTCAACCCAGTAAAGACCATCATCCGGTGGTCAGGTTTGTTCACCCGGACGAATTTCGAGACTACGAAACAGAAGCCCGGCGATTGGGGTTTAAAGCGGTGTCGGCCGGCCCGTACGTCCGGAGTTCTTACCAGGCTGGGGAACTCTACCGCCGCGCCTTATCTCCTGACCCTTTAGGCCAGGGTTCATAGGGTTTGGATTTCCACCGTTGATGCATCCAGAACCAGTGATCCGGATATTGCCTGACCATGTTTTCGATAATCTTGGTGAACAAGGCCGTATTCTCTTCAACATCCTTGGTATTGTCACCGGTTCTGATCAATTCCACGGCCGGGTGACAAATCACCGTGAACCGGCTGTCATTCCGCCGGGCAATAAAAATCGGGATGACCGGCGACCCCGTCTTTAAGGCCAGCAGGGCCAATCCCTTGTTGGTGCAGGCCCGCCGTCCGAAGTAATCTACAAAAACCCCTTCTTGCCAGGTCACATTCTGATCCAATAATACCCCGATCAACCTCAGCCGGCGAAGCGCGGCCAGAATACCGCGAGCCGACCGGTTCTTGTTGACCGTGACGTTACCGTTCATGGTTCTTAGCCGGTCGATAAATATGTCCAACGGCTTAAAATCCAATGGCCGGACAATCACATCTCCCGGCCAGCCGGACGCGGCCAGGGCCAAGGACATGACCTCCCAGTTCCCGAAATGCCCCGTCAGGACAAATCCGCCTTTGCCCAGGGCCACGGCTGGGGCGATGTTCTCCGGGTCTTGAACGTCAACCCTGGCCAGGAATTCGCTCTTCGTCATCCAGGAGAAGGGCAAGACCTCGAAAAACATCCGGCTCATATTCTGAAAACACCGCCGACCC
>JADFYN010000218.1:0-674 GCA_015233055.1 Deltaproteobacteria bacterium | reverse complement strand
GATGTTTTTTATCCAGCCGCCAGGCCAATGATCCCAAGGCCCGACCCATTCCGCCATACCATGACCAGGGGATTAAAGCGACCATCCTGGACAAAAGCAGAATCCCGGCATAAGCCAACCGTTGCCATAGTGGTAGGCTGGCCAGGTCATTCTTTTGTCCGGCTGAGTACCAAAGAGGTAATTCCTTGCTCATCATCTAATACCGACTCCACATCCAAGATCCAGACCCGGTGTGGCTTTAAGAAATCCGTTGATAATTTGACCGCGTCCTTGGCGGTGGTCACATCCAGGTCGAGACCGGCCGCGTCCATGACCGGCCGAATATTCAATTCATCATTTGCGGTGAGAAGATAGTGATCGGGAAAGGAGAATTCTTTGACCCTCTCGCCCCCCATCTCCCGCAAGGTCGAAAAAAAACCGCCATTGTCCGCCAAACCCGCAAAAGCCGCCATTCGCCGGCCGGACACCTGAAAAGAACCAATCCGCTCATCCGTAGCCAGGTCTCGCAGGCCGACGGGCCGATGGTTGGCTCTGAAAACAGGTTTACCGCTTAGGTGAACGGCAAAAGAAGCCTTGAGTTCGGGACGGTCACCCGATCCTGCCAGGTTGACTCGGGTCAGGATCACCACATCCCCCCGCCTGGACGCCTGCGGCAGTTCCCGGAAAAGACCCAG
>JADFYN010000217.1 GCA_015233055.1 Deltaproteobacteria bacterium | reverse complement strand
TGTTGATTGATTTGACATGATAAAAATTCTCCATTATACGGCGGTTGGAACCTCGTAACTCGGTCCGCCGGACGCCCAGCCGAAATGTGACGCGGACCTCAAAACCTTAATTCAACAGCATTGGGGCGTTGCCCTGGGCTAACCTAGAGCGCCCCGTTGGGGCTTATTCGGAATGGGCTATTTTAAATAACTCGAACCAGGAGCTACCATTATGCAATTTCCCGAATACCGACCCAGACGGTTGCGCCGGACCGAAACCTTGCGGCGGATGGTCAGAGAAACCTACCTGCAGGTTAATGATCTTATTCTGCCGTTGTTTGTGGCGGCCGGCAAAGAGGTCAAGAACCCCATTAATTCCATGCCCGGACATTTTCAACTCTCGGTCAACCATATCGTTGAAGAAGCCAAGGAAGCTTTTGACCTGGGCATTCCGGCCGTGCTGCTGTTTGGTATTCCGGACAAGAAGGATGAGCGGGGGACCGGGGCCTATGATCAAAACGGGGTGGTCCAGCGGGCGGTCAAGTCGATCAAGAGCAAAGTTCCTGACTTAGTGGTCATTACCGATGTCTGCCTGTGTGAATACACCAGTCACGGCCACTGCGGGTTGATCAAGGATAACGACGTAGATAACGACTCCACCCTGGAGTTGTTGGGCCGGATGGCCTTGAGCCATGCCCAGGCCGGAGCGGATATTGTAGCCCCGTCGGACATGATGGACGGCCGGGTGGCGGAGATTAGGGACACCCTGGACGAGAACGGCTTTGACCAGACCATCATTATGTCCTATGCCGCCAAATATGCCTCCGGGTTCTACGGCCCGTTCCGGGATGCCGCGGAGTCCGCCCCGAAATTCGGGGATCGCCGGTCATACCAGATGGACCCGGCCAATGCCCTGGAAGCCCTCCGGGAAGTCACCTTAGACGTGGAGGAGGGGGCCGATATCATCATGGTCAAGCCGGCCTTGCCCTATCTGGACATTGTCTGGAGAGTCCGGGAAGAGTTCGATCTACCTGTGGCGGCTTACAACGTCAGCGGTGAATTCGCCATGGTCAAGGCCGCGGCCGAAAAGGGCTGGATAGATGGTCCTCGGGTGATGATGGAATGCCTCACCTCCATTAAGCGGGCCGGGGCGGATTTGATCTTAACCTACTTCGCCAAAGAAGCGGCCCAACTCCTGAATGAGGGGAAGGTCTAATCTTCAGCGCGGGCAGGACAACCTTCAAACACGGTTATTGGCTATGATGAACAAAACTTCACATCACCCCGGCCATCCGGCTGGGAGACCCGGTGGGCATGGTCACAGCGACTGCGGGCCGCGGATGATCGCCTGGGAGGTAACCCGGCGGTGCAATCTGGCCTGCGTCCACTGCCGGGCCTCGGCTAAAGATATTCCGTATCAAGACGAACTGTCTACGGCTGAATCCAAAGCCCTGATCGATGAGATGGTCAAGTCCGGAAACCCGGTGGTCATCCTGACCGGTGGCGAGCCGTTACTGCGGGACGACATTTTTGAACTGGCCGCCTACGGGACGGAAAAAGGACTGCGCATGGTCATGGCCCCCAATGGGACGCTGATCACCCCGGAGCGGGCCAAAGAGATGCTGAAGGCCGGCATCCATCGGATCAGCATCAGCCTGGACGGCGCGACCAGCGAGAGTCATGATAGCTTCCGGCAGGTGTCCGGGGCCTTTGACGGGGCGCTGCGGGGCATGGCCGAGGCCAAAGCGGCTGGAGTAGAATTCCAGGTGAATACCACCGTCACGATGGAGAACCTGGCCGAGCTTCCGGCCATTCAGGATGTAGCCGTCAAGTTGGGGGCCGCGGCCCATCATGTGTTCATGCTGGTCCCCACCGGCCGGGCCAAGGACGTCAAGGTCTCCGGGATTTCCGCTGAAGAATATGAAAAGATACTTAACTGGTTATATGACCGCCGGAAGGTGGTGCCGATCCATATCAAGGTTACTTGCGGACCCCATTATTACCGGGTCATGCGGCAACGGGCGGCTCAGGACGGGGAACCGGTGGATATGAACACCTTTGGGCTGGATGCGGTCACGCGGGGCTGTTTAGGCGGGGTGGCCTTTTGCTTTATCTCCCATGTGGGTCGGGTTCAACCTTGCGGGTACCTGGATTTGACCTGCGGCGATGTCCGGGAGCAGCCATTCAGCCAGATCTGGCGTCAATCTGATATATTTAATACGTTGCGAGATTACGGCCGGCTGGAAGGCAAGTGTGGCCACTGCGAATTCAAGCGGGTTTGTGGTGGCTGCCGGGCTCGAGCTCACGAGATGTCCGGCAACTATTTAGCCGAAGAGCCGCTGTGTGGATATCAGCCCAAAACTGGTGGAGATCATGCCTGTAAATAATGAATTAAACCAAGAAATGGATCAAGTTGACCGGGATATCTTGAATCTGATCCAGTCCGGCTTTCCCATTACCGCCCGGCCTTATCAGGTTTTGGGAGAAGAACTGGGGATACCGGAACAAGAGGTGATCGACCGGGTCAAACGGATGAAAGAATGCCGGATTATCCGTCGTATCGGGGCTAACTTTCAGTCGTCTAAGATGGGCTTTACCTCCACCCTGTGCGCGGCCAAGGTCCCGGAAGAGGTGATGGACCGGTTCGTGACTGTCGTTAACGCCTATCCTGGGGTGACGCACAACTATCGCCGGGACCATCAATACAATGTCTGGTTTACCTTCATCGCCGAGAGTATGGACCTGATCGACCAATACTTGGAAGAGATCAAGAAGAAAACCGGAGTCACCCAAATTTGTAACCTCCCGGCCAAAAGACTCTTTAAGATCAAGGTAGATTTTCCGGTCTAACAACGGTTTCGGCATTGAGTTTGGTACAATGGCAGTGGATTCTTTTTCATTTTCCGAACATGACTACTGCAATTGAAGGTGGAACGATGGAACAAGCCATACAAACTACAAAAATTTTAATTGATGTCCCCATCAATATGGATGAGTTGGGCTTGACCCAAGGACTCGTTCAAGAAGCTGTTGCTGCCATGTTATATCACATTGGGACTTTATCCTTGAAGCAAGCCCGGTTATTGATTGGCAAATCAAGACGGGAATTTGAAGAAGATGTTTTGCCGAAATTTGGTTATACTACCATGAGAAACAATCCTGATAATCCGGCTATTGAGATAGATTTTGCAGAAAAGTCATGAGAGAAATAGTAAGCGATACCGGCGCATTGATTACTTTGGAAAAAATGCGGGATGGTTATTCTTTTATCCAAAAACTTTATTCCAAAATTATCGTTCCACTACGAAACGGCTTAACTCGGTCTGTTGTTTCGTCAAGCTCACACCTCATTTATTGTGGAGGACAGCCATGGTGACGTTGGATCGGATCACCCAACAACCTGATGTCATGGGCGGCAAAGCTTGTATTCGCGGGATGCGGGTTACTGTGGGCATGATCGTGGGACAAATCGGGGCAGGTCATTCCATTGAAGAAGTATTGGTGGACTATCCCTATCTGGAGCGGGAAGACGTGCTCCAGGCCCTCCGCTATGCCGCGTGGCGCGTCGAAGAACGTGAAATAATGTTGAATCCCGTGATGACTCCTCACGATACATCGACTCTACCTGTTGATGACATTCGTCTACTCGAAGCCATTGAAGATTATTTGGACGTTGAAGACGCTAAGAAAGCACTAGCGGAACCTGGGCGTGTATCTTGGGAAGAACTCAAGGCCCAACTGGACCTGTAATCCGTGACTCATCATGTCAAATTCACGGCGTCTGAAGCGGTAGCCCACCAACCCCATCTCCGGGCACACCTCACCAAATGATGTAACTCGTCGAACTCAGTCCATGGGTATCAGAAGTTCACGGCCTGGCCGCGGATGAGGGCTTCCCCCTCTATGGCCGCCTCAGGCAACGTAATGGTGAAGACCGCTCCCCCGGATGGATGATTGTGGACCTTAACCGTCCCGCCGTGGGCCTCCACGATACTATGGACAATGGCCAGGCCCAGCCCAGTGCCTTTTTCCCTGGTCGTGAAAAAGGGGTCAAAAAGCCGATCCAGGAATTCCGGGTTCACCCCCGGCCCGGTGTCATAAACCGTCATGGACACCAGTCTTGGCTCGGGACCGGCAGAAGTAGCCACGGTGATCCGGCCCCCTCCCTCGACCGCCTGATTGGCATTCAGGAGCAGGTTCAGCAAGACCTGGGTTAATTGGTCTTCATCAAAGGCGCAAGGCAGAATGTCATGAGATAGCTCGGTAACGACCTTTATCCCTGGGTCAGGCTTCCATAAAACCAGGGTCTTCTCCACCAGGGAGTTTAGATCGCCATTCTTCAAGTTCGGCGGCTTGGGTTTGGCATAAGTCAGCAGATCGGAGATAGTTCGATTTAACCGGTCTATTTCTTTAATCATGATATCCAGATACTCGCCCTTGGGGGTGCCGTTGGGGAAATCCTTCTTAAACAGTTGGGCGAATCCCTTGATGGAGCTTAAAGGGTTTCTGATTTCATGAGCCACCCCCGCGGCCAACCGGCCCACCGCGGCTAATCGTTCAGACCGCCTAACCTTTTTCTCCAACTCCCTAACCTGCCGCAGATCCCGAAACAACCAGATGGTCCCCAGATCGGATCCGGCCGCATCGGCCAGTCTGGCGGCGCTTACCGCGGCTGGGACAGCCAACCCGTCAGAGTCACGGCAAATAATCTCTTTTTCCAGCACCCGTCCCCGGCCTTTCGTTTCCGCCACCAGTTCTCCGAACTTTGACCCTAATAATTTATTCAAAGATACGTGGCGTTGCTCTCCAGACAAACGAAACATGGCGGCCGCGGCTTCGTTAATGGTGACCACCTGACCTTTATCATCCAGTGCGACCAACCCGGTCGGCATGTTTTTGACCACATTAGTAGTGTAAGTAGTCATATTCTTGAGTGTTTTTTCAACAAGATAGTAGTTCTGGATGACAAATAGAAAGAAGAAAGCGGCCGAACCCACCACGGCCAGCAACAGGACCATGTACAGGACATGGTTCCGGTCATGATTTTGGGCCTGACGGAGGGCCTCGGTCTTAAGCCCGATCAGGATAACCAGATCAGTCATCAGGGCCGGCTCACCCGGTGGGGGACCAACTCCTGGAGGCATCCTGTTCGGTTCCATGACACACCAAGGGACTGTTCGCTGTCCGGCTTCATATCCGGGTTGGCAACCGGGCATACCGGGCATCTTGCCTATTGCTTCGCGGCTTATAACGGGTCGAAAGGGCTTGCCCACCACAAAAACGGAGCCATCTTCAGTAAAGAATCTAACCGGCAGGGCTGAGTTAAAGACCTCCCTGCGACTGACTTGCGGGGGGAGGCGAATCTTCCGGTTTTGATCGTCGCTGGACGCAAACACCTGCCCTTTGGAATTGTAAATCCCGATAAAGGCCAGATCAAGCTCATAGGCGGTGGAGGTGATCAATCGACCGACCATTTCCTGGTACCACGGAGCGTAACGCATTCCGATTCTGGTCCCGGATTCGACGCTCTTGATGATGGCCAATCCTTCTCGTGACAGTGCTTCTTCCATCAGAGATTCGTCTTGGTGCAGGCGGCCGATAGAAAAGACGATCAATAAGAGCAATAAAATGGCTACCGCGACCATAATCGACAGAGCGGGGATGAACAACTTTCCTGATCGTTTCAGAATCATTATATCGGCTTCCGGGGTATCCCAGGGCAAAAAGTGAATGACATAGTGTTAACGATTTTGGACATGCCAGGCAATGTCATTGATTTAAGAGACGGACAAACGAGCTAAATTTTTTTAAAATAGCCAATTCCGATTAAGCCCTGAAGGGGCGCTCTATGTTAGCCCAGGGCAGCGCCCCAATGCTGTTGAATTAAGGGTGCAGGGGAATCGGATGAGATTCCAATAAATAGTCAATTCCGCTTAAGCCCCAACGGGGCGCTCTAGGTTAGCCCAGGGCAACGCCCTGGGTAGGGGCGGAGACTATATGAAATACCATGCAATGGT
>JADFYN010000216.1 GCA_015233055.1 Deltaproteobacteria bacterium | reverse complement strand
GTTTAAGGCATTTTCCAATGGCAAGTTAAAATTTGAATTCATTGATCCAGGCACCGACCCTAAGAACGAAGAACAGGCCAAACGTCTGGGTGTGCCGCCCGTTCAAATCAATGTCATGCGAAAAGATAAATTTGAAGTCAAACAAGTCTACATGGGGATGTCCTTCCTTTACCTTGATAAATCGGAGACCATCCCGGTGGTCAAAGGCGCCGGCGGCCTGGAATACGACATCACCTCGACGATCAAGAAATTGACCAGTGATAAGGCGGTAAAGGTCGGATTGCTGGCGCCTCAATCCGCACCCACGATGGGTCAGGGGGGACGTGCTTACAACCGGCTGAGCCAACTGCTGGCCAAGAACTATCAGGTCGTTCCATTGACCCTGGATAAAGAAAAACCAATCGACAAAGATGTGGACCTTATCATCTTGGCCGGGCCGGAACAGCCGTTGGAATCCTGGCAGGAGTATCGCCTGGATCAGTTCATCATGGGCGGTGGGAAGGTCGCCTTCTTTATTGAAAAAGTCAATGCCAACCTGCAATATGGCATGGCCCGGGCGGTAAACAAAGAACTGGATCCGTGGCTGGAGAATTATGGGTTCAAAGTCAATAATGATCTGATTATCGACGTCAAGAACGCCAGAATTACCATCCAGCAACAGAGCGGCGGCATGACCATCGCCAATATGGTCAATTACCCGTTCTTTCCGGTGATCAGCGAATTTCCCAAGGACAGTCCTATTGTTAGAGACTTGAGTGATCTGACCTTGTTTTTCACTTCGTCCATCGAGAAGTCTAAACAGGCCGGGGAGCAGGTCGTTTTTACTCCAGTGGCCAAGTCTTCAAATAATTCCGGGGAAATGACAGATCCGTTCGCCATCGATCCTTACCAGAAATTCACCAGGGAGCAATTCAACGGCAGCGCCAAAACCCTGGTGGCCACCGTTACCGGCGCCTTTAAGTCCTTTTTTAAGGACGGATTGCCGAAGGACATCAAGGAAGATAAGGAACAGATCAAGGAAGGCAAGAAAACCAGACTGGTGGTGGTGGGCGATGCCAGAATACTGGAAGACGACTTTGCCTCCAGTCGAAGCAACATGGTGTTTATCCAGAACGCGGTGGATTGGTTGGCTCAGGAAGAAGACCTGATCGCCATCCGGTCTAAGGGTGAAGTGATGGCCCCTCTGACCGAAATCTCCGACGGGGCTAAGATATTGATAAAGTATGTCAACGTGATGGCCGCTCCGATCTTGTTTATTTTCTTCGGGTTGATTTATTGGCAGGCCAGAAAACGAAGGGCCAAGGAGGTGCTCTAAATGAAAGGCAAAATCATTATTCTGTGCGCAGTCGTGGCGATCTTGGGGGTAATCTATTTTGTCAAAAGCCAACCTCCGGCTCCGACTAAATCTGAAGGTAAGTTTCTGGCTCTTGATTTCGACAAAGTGACCGGTCTCACCTTAGCCAGCAAAGATCGGGCCATATCCCTGGTTAAGGTCGGAGATAAATGGCGCCTGGACAAGCCCATCTCCTATCTGGCCGAGCAAGCCATGGTCACGAATTTTATCAATGAGCTCAAAAATATGCCGGCCGGTGAGGTCATTTCCAGCGACGAAAAAAAATACGGCCGCTTTGAAACGGATGAGGCCGGCGGTACTAAAGTGACCTTACTTAACGACAAAAAAGAAGTTCAGGCTGAATTTCTGGTCGGCAAAAGCAGCCCGGACAACACCTTAACCTATATCCGGAAAAAAGATTCCAAAGATGTCGTGATGCTGGCCGGCCGCCTGAATGCTTTTGCGAAGAGGCAAGTGGACGATTTACGGGACAAGACCATTATCGATTTTGAACCTGGTCAACTGGCCGGAGTGTCGTTTGCCTTTCCCGATGAGCAGTTTGGCCTGGCTCTGAAAGACAAAGATTGGCAAGTGGTTAGAAACAGCAAAACCCAGCCGGTGGTCAACAAACCGGCGGTGGAGGCCCTGATCAGCCTCCTGAGTAAGTTTAAGACCTCTGAGTTCCACAAAAAACCGGCTGAAGTCGACTTTAAGGCGCCGGACCTGACCTTGAGCCTGATCCTTAAAGACAAGTCGGAAAAAAAGCTGCAGTTTAAGGCGGATGAAAAAAAGGAAAAGTACTTCGTCAATGTTGCTAACCAAGAACCTGTCTTCATCGTCTATAAACAACTTGTCGCCGGTATTTTTAATAAATTCCAGGACTACCTGGAAATCAAAGAACCTGCTGCCGCCCCAGGAATGATGCCGGGAATGATGCCGGGAGCAGCCGTTCCCCCCGGTGGAGGCCAGATCATTCCCATGAGACCCGGAAGTCAACCAGGGCCGATCATGGGGCCCGGAAGTCAACCAGGCCCGAATGTTGGTTCTGTTCCTCCGGGAGCTAATGCGGGACCAGGCGTCAGGCCCGGGCCACCCAGGCCGGGAATGGGAATAAAGCCGGGGCCGGCCAAGCCGGGACAGGGCCTAACATCCGGCCAAATGGGCAAAAAAGCTCCTCAAGCAACTCAATCCGGACAATGATCTGAATTTGATCAATACCGGGTAAGCATCAGCGGTCAGCATTCAGCCATCACTAAAAAACAACACCCTCATCGGTCCAGGCTTCGGTCCAACCGGCCATATCCATAAGGGAAGGGCACTAACCCGTTGTTTTTGGCTGACTGCTGATCGCTGGTTGCTTACAATCCCCGGCGATGGAAAATCTTAGCTCTTCTTTCGTCTGCATCGGATTGCCCCTCCTGTTCTTTTGAACCATAGCCAATCTGAAATTATCCTTGACCTTAATCCGCCTTTATGATAATTTTTCTCAATGACTCAGGATGATGACAAACGCCTAAATGACCTCCGGGTAGATGACCTCAGGCGCGCCTTTCGCCGTCTGGGTCTCCGCTTGACTTCCCAGAGGGTAACCGTGTGGCGGCTATTTTCCGACTCTACCACAGGTTTAACCCTGCCGGAGGCCTGCCGCGCCCTGCAAGAATACGCCATCGGCCAGGCCACAGTCTATCGGGTGGTTAACTCTTTATGTGAATTGGGTTTTTTGCTGAATATTCACGGTACCAACGGTGAGCACCGCTACCTGGCCGGTCACCCAGGGCACGTTCATCATTTGATTTGCCGTTCCTGTGGTCATGTCCGGGAAGTGACCGACTGTGACCTCTCAACCCTGGAAAAACTCCTGGCCGCCCAGACCGGTTTTGCCGTGGAAGGACACTATCTTGAATTTTATGGCCGGTGCCCGCGCTGCGGCCCTTCGCCCGGCTGATGCCGGACCGGTTTGAAAAGGTATATGTCCGGGTTTATTTTACCGGCCTAATTTTTCCCAATTGATAATAATTTTTCTCAATAACTATGGAAACCACTCCTCCCGTCCCTTGTTCTGAAACAGACGACTGCCGGACCGTTACCGAAAACCAGCCCATACCTTTCTCCCCCTTGGGCTGGTCCGTGTGGCGGCGTCTGGCTCTAGCCGCGGGGGCCTGCGCCGTTTTGTGGGCGGTGGTCCTGCTAGTCCTGGATTGACCATGTTCCGAGCCATCGTCGTACGTGACCTGACGGTAGGTTATAACCGCCATCCAGCCGTGCATCACCTTTCCGGCCGCTTTGAACCGGGCACCCTGACCGCCGTAGTCGGACCCAACGGCTCGGGTAAGTCCACTTTACTCAAGGCGATCATGGGTATTTTGCGGCCTATGGACGGGACCATTGACCTGGACGGACTCAAAGCCGGGCAACTGGCCTATCTTCCCCAGCAGGCGGAAATCGATCACTCCTTCCCCATCAATGTCTTAGACATGGTCGCCCTGGGGCACTGGCCTTTTTTAGGACCATTCGGTCGGGTCGACCGGGATCAGTGGGCCAAGACCCATGCCGCCCTGGCTGCCGTAGGTCTGGTCGGGTTCGAGCGCCGGCCCATCGGTTCGTTGTCGGCCGGTCAGTTCCAGCGGGTCCTTTTCGCCCGTTTGTTCTTGCAGGATGCCCCGGTGATCCTCCTTGACGAGCCCTTCACGGCCGTCGACACCAAGACGACCGAGGATCTGCTGGGTGTTGTCTTGGAATGGATTCGACTGGGTCGGACCGTCGTGGCTGTGATCCATGATCTGGATCAGGTCCGGACAAACTTCCCCTACACCTTGATGCTGGCCAGGAAGCCCATAGCCTGGGGACCCACGTCCACCATCCTGACCCCGGACAATCTGGATATGGCCCGATGTATAGCCGAAGCCTGGGACCAAAATGCTCCAGTTTGCCATGAGAAACCTTAAATGAACTGGTTTATCAACATCTTTGTGGCGCCTTTCACCGAATTTTCCTTCATGCGCCACGCCCTGGGGGCCATTTTATCCCTGGCCTTGGGCTGTGGACCGGTCGGCACATTCTTGGTGCTCAGGCGGATGAGCCTTAGTGGGGATGCCCTGTCTCACGCCGTGCTCCCTGGTGCGGCTGTCGGCTTTTTGATGTATGGATTATCCCTTACGGCCATGAGTCTGGGCGGGTTTCTGGCCGGACTGGGCGTGGTCGTGCTGGCCGGAGTCGTGTCCAGGCTGACGCCCGTCAAAGAGGAGGCCAGCCTGGCCGCCTTGTATCTCATTTCCTTAGCCCTGGGCGTACTTCTGGTCTCCATTAAAGGGACCAGCATCGACCTCATGCACGTGCTTTTCGGCACCATCTTGGCTGTGGATGATCCAGCCATTTTGCTGGTGGCCGGCGTGGCTACCGTGACTCTGCTCACCCTGGCCGTCTTGTATCGGCCTCTGGTGACGGAATGCTTCGACCCCGGTTTCTTGCGGGCCGTCAGCAAGAGCGGTTCGGTGGTCCATCTAGTGTTCATGGCCCTGGTGGCGCTGAACCTGGTGGGCGGGTTCCAGGCTTTGGGTACGCTCATGTCCGTGGGGATGCTCATCCTGCCTGCGGTGGCGGCTCGCTTCTGGGCTGTCCAGGTGTGGTCTCAATCTTTGGTGGCGACTTTGATCGCTTTAGCCTCAGGCTATTTCGGACTACTGATGTCCTATTATTGGGAGTTGCCCTCAGGCCCGACCATCGTTCTTACCGCCGGACTGTTTTACCTGTCTTCGTTGTGCCTTGGTCCGCACCAGGGGTTCTTGTCCAGGCTGGTGCCGAAAAAGCACTTGCAAAACTAAGGGAGGTTCAGGATAATGCGTTGGGTAATCTCGATTTTGTTGTGCCTGTTTCTTCTGCCGGGACCGGCCGGGGCCGGGCAGCCTCTGAAGGTCGTGGCCAGCTTTTCCATCTTGGGCGACATGGTCAAAAACGTTGGCGGAGATCGGGTTAAATTGACCACCCTGGTGGGTCCGGATTCCGACACTCATGCTTATGAACCTACCCCGACCGATGCAAGAGCTCTGGCTGGGGCGGACGTCGTCATTATCAACGGCCTGGGCTTTGAGGGCTGGATTGACCGGATGGTAAAAACCGCCGGCTATAGAGGCAAGATTATTATAGCCAGCCGTGGGGTTAAGACTCATACTATGATCGACGAGGACCACGGCGGCAAAAGGATCACGGACCCCCACGCCTGGCAGAACCTGACCAACGGGCGGATTTACGTCACCAACATCGAGCAGGCCCGAAGCCAGGCGGACCCGGCCGGCACCGGTGTGTTCAAGGCTAACGCCGAGGCTTACCTGAAAAAGATAGCGGAGATGGAGACCTGGGTTAAGGCCGAGTTGGCCAAAATCCCGCCTGCCCGGCGTAAAATCATCACTTCCCATGACGCCTTCGGTTACTTCGGCCTGGCCTACGGGGTGACCATTTTGGCCCCCACCGGCTTTTCCACAGCATCCGAGGCTTCCGCCCAAAATGTCGGCAAGCTTATCCGGCAAATCAAACAAGAGAAGATAAAGGCGCTGTTTGTGGAGAACATGACTGATCCACGGTTGATTGAGCGCATCGCCAAGGATGCCGGGGCAAAGCCGGGAGGCACGCTGTACTCCGACGCCCTGTCCAAGCCGGACGCCCCAGGCGCGACTTACCTGGAGATGTTCCGTAACAACGTGACCAAAATGACCTCGGCCATGACGATTCCATAACCCAATTCGT
>JADFYN010000215.1 GCA_015233055.1 Deltaproteobacteria bacterium | reverse complement strand
AGCCCCGCAAACCTTAAAAAAGCTGATCTGGTCCGAGTTACCCTCACCAAAGCGGAGGGAGAGAATGCTAATTTTGACGCCGCAACGTTTTCTCCTATCTCGTTTCAGGTACTTCCGGAGCCGGAAACACTCGCCCGGGTGAAGAATCTTGATTCCATTAGACTTGATAGTTCAAACCTACAAACAATCGAGACGTTACGGGAAAAATTTAAAAAAAAAGGGTACCGGGATGGGACACGGGCCATCACAAGTGCGATCAAGAGATCTGAGATGCGAGAGCTTCTAGATAGCAAGTCTGACAAATGGATAAAGAGGGCGTCCTCGTGGATCTGGGGAGTGCTCCTGAGGTGTATTTTCGAGGAGACCTGCGGGTATGGAATGTCACCCAAAAGATCATTGGGTATCCTGATAGTTCTGATTCCCGTGTTTGCCTCAATATACATAATAGCACTGACCTCCCCGGGGATGAATGGCATCTGGAAGGAGTGGCCGAAAGACCGCTTGCGGAAAGACGAGGGAGACGAATATCCCACTTTGCTTAGTTATATTTCCGACTCTTACCATGGGAACGTGACGCATCCTTTGATCTATGCATTCTATTTCAGCGTGTTGTCGGCATTTCATCTTGGCTGGCGCGAAATCAATGTCGGCACCTGGATAGCCAGGCTGAATCCCAAGGAATTCAATTTAGGAGCGACCGGCTGGGCGAAGGTGGTTTCCGGAGTCCAGTCAATTATCGGTTTATATCTCCTGATCATTTGGGCGTTAACCAGTTTTGGCCATCCTTTTGAATGGTGACGATCGCCGAGTGTCCATGTCTTCGGCTGCCGCCAATAATCAATCCTGCCGGTTAGCCATCAGTTGCGGAATGTTGTTGAGGAGGGTAGAATGAAAACAATATTTTTTGCAGTCGTCATTCTGTTCGTTACCTGCTTAGCGTGCCCACACACCTCATTTGGACAAGACGCACCCTATGAACGAGAATTACTGGGCGTTAAGGTCATCCTGACTCAAACCAATCCAGATTTGGTGAAGGGTTGGTTGGCAAACAAGAACAGCGGATACCCCGACCTCTCTGAACAACTCATCTCGCTTTTGGGGGGATGTTCTCCCAGGGGAAGAGAAACCGTGCTTGATGTCATTATGGGCCAGTTAAAAATCCTCAATGGAAGAGCACCTGGTGAATACCTGTCTCCACCTTTCAGTCCGGAACAAGTTAAGATGGCCTATGTCAGGGCCTGGATAGAAAACAATTCCGGGGAATGGGTAGGGGCGGGCCTTAAGAATCAGTCCGATCAAGCGGTATTCACATACATTTGCGGTAGATAACCACGACGACAAAATGCTCTCGACGCCGGGCATACCCCGTTATTCCGGTCGGATGCTCAGCCGGATGGTCATGTGGCCGCACAGCCGCTTGGTGTCACAACCATGTATCAAGGGTTTTTCTGACCAGGGTGGCCAAAGACATCTTGGTCAGCGGTTTTAAGGCCAGTTCCTTGATACCGGTTTCTTTGGCCGCCTGATCAGTGGCTTTTTCATTAAACCCGGTGGTCAGAACAATCGGGATATCCGGCCTGATCATAAGAATTTCTTTGGCCAGCTCAATCCCGGTCAGGCCCGGCATGGTATAATCGGTGATGACCAGATCAAACTCTTGGGCGTGGGTCCGGAAAAAATCGAGGGCTTCCCGGGCGTTTGTCTGAGCCGTGGCCCTATAACCAAGCCGCTTCAACGTCTTGGCCGTATACTCGGCGATGGCCCGTTCATCGTCAACAACCAGTATTCGTTCCGACCCCTTGGGCGCAATTTGAACCGGTGCGGCTTCATTTTTCGGTTCCTTGACTACCATGGGAAAATACAGGTCAAAAACCGACCCTTGACCAAGCGCGCTTCGGATCTGGATTTCGCCGCCGTGCCGCTCGACAATGCCATGCACCACAGCCAACCCCAATCCCGTCCCTTTTCCCACATCCTTGCTGGTGAAGTACGGGTCGAATATGCGCTGTACCGTTTCTGCGTCCATGCCGTGCCCGGTGTCGGCCACACTCAGCCGCAGGTATGGGCCGGGCTTGAGGTGAATTAAAGACAATGCGGTCAAATCCGGTCCGGTCAGGTGAACACTCTTAAGTGATACGGTCAGTCTGCCTCCGTCTTCCATGGCGTGGGCCGCGTTGGCGCCCAGATTTACGATAATTTGGTGAATTTGAGTCGAATCCGCGATGGCCACACCGCGTTCAATGTCCTGCTTTATCTCAATGGTTGTTGGAATAGAGGCTCTTAAAAGAGCCAGGGCTTCTTTCACCACCTGACTGATATCAACCGGCCGCATCAGTTGGTCTTGCCCGCTCCGGCCGAAGGCCAGAATTTGCTTGACCAGTTCTTTGGCCCGATTCGCCGCGGTCAAGACCTGCTCAAGTTCATACCGCACCGGGTTGGTTCCGGGATCGTCACCCAGGGCCATCTCGGTATAGCCGATTATCGGTGACAAAACATTGTTGAAATCATGCGCGATACCTCCGGCCAAAGTGCCTATGGCTTCAAGCTTATGGGCTTGCCGAAGTTGAGCTTCAAGCTTCCGGATATCGGTTATGTCCCGTCCCAGCCGGACAGCGCTGATGACCTGCCCCCGATCATCCCTAATCGGCACTACCCTGAATTCCCACATTCGGCCACCATGCTCCGAGACAAACACAAAGGGTGACTCACCCCTGTTTTCAACCGTCTGTATTGGGCAATTCCCGCACGGTTCGGTTCGGCTATGCCAGGCACTGTAACAACACCCTCCCCGATCATAGGCGTCTTTGTCGGGCATACTTTTAATCGCGCTCCTGTTGGCCCAGACTATTTTGAAATCAGTAGACACAAGGGACAAAGAGTCCGGGATGGCTTCCAAGACGGCATTAAATTGATGCGACAGCAGCTTGTATTTTGCTTCATTTTCGGACAGGGCCGCTAAAGCCTGCTTGCGCTCATCCATCTCCAGCCTGAGCTGATCATTGACCCGGACAAGCTCCGCCGTTCTCTCCTCGATCCGTTGTTCCAACTCCTCATGTGACTTTTCGAGAGCTTGCCCGATTCTCTTTCTTTCGTCATCGGTTCTCTTGAGAGATGAACCGGCCCACCAGATCAGGACGAACGAAACTACCGTGGTTGAGATTGAATATAAAGCCCGCTCAAATTCCAGATTATAAAGGCCGATCTGTTGACCTCGCATTTGCAGCCAGCCTAAGGCGAAGTTGATGATGATCAGGGCCGGCAGGAAACGGCGGATCAACGTCCCGGCGATACCCTCGTCGGCGATTATTCGCATTAGACCGCGCTCTGGTTGACTGAACAACAATCCTATACACAGAAACAAAAAACACAGGGCCGTATGCAAGGCCATCTGCGTCCGTGAGGCGAAACCATAAAGATCTTCCACCCCATAGGTATAGCCGGTAGTGGCGAGCAAAGCCAGCAAACCGACGGTGAGAGTCATGATCTGGGAGATATTGTCATCTCGACCCAAACGGCGCAGGATCAGGTCGATGCCCATGACGAAAAAGCTCAGAGCCGTAACCGGGGCCATGCGCCCAGGATGGGAAGTTCCAACCGCGCCGGTCGAGTCTTTGTAAAGAAATTCGTCGATGTGAAAGTTTGCGCCGGCCAGATATTCGACCAGGGTAAGAAAACCGATGAGAACCAACAATAAGGTGCATGCCCGGAAAACCGTTTTCCCGAGCTTCCCATGATCCTTTTCCACTAAAAGGTAAACCGCCGTGCCGGAGAGAATAAAAGACAAGGCCGTATTCACCTTCATGGAAACGAATGCTGGATACAGGCTCCGCAAGACCGTGATGTCGAAATGCCACCCAACCAGCACAATATAGCCGATTAAGACGATGGATAAGCTTATAGTCCGCGAGATAACTGAAAATGTAATGTGAGAATGGACACTAGAGCGATCAGACACGGGCTTACCTCCGCCAAGCCGTAACCAGGCGTATTTCCCAGGGCGTTGCCGCCGGGCTAACCTAGAGCGCCCCGTCGGGGCTTCATCAGAATCGACTATCTCATGAATAATGCGTCGTAATTGGGCTTAATTCAACCGCATTGGGGCAAGTCAAACGGGGAGCAAAATCTTTTTTATTATATGTTCAATCCATGTTCAGGGCAAGATAAAAACCTCGCTCTTTCTCTTTGTGCGTCATGGAATCCGCTCTCAGTAAAAACGGACGTTTTCATTCCCAAATAATCACAATAAAATGTTGATTATTTTTGACGTAATATTTATACTAAAAATGCCGTTTTGACCTTTTTATAGAGAGACGCCGCTTATGCCTAAAACCATCGCCTATTTACGGGTATCCACTGACGAACAGGATTACCGTAATCAAAAATACGAAATACTGAATTTCTGCGACCGGGAGGGTTTTCGAGTCGACCGCTGGTTGGAGCTGGAGATGTCCAGCCGCCGGTCCCCCAAAGAACGCCGGATCGATGAATTGTTCTCGCTCCTGACGGCCGGCGACCGCCTGATCGTATCCGAACTGTCCCGCCTGGGCCGGAGCACGGGTGAGGTCATTCAACTGGTCAAGCAACTGACCGCCACGGGGGTGGAATTGATCGCCCTCAAACAGGGACTCCGGATAGACTCCCACAATGGCCGGGATATCGCCTCCAAGGTGATCGTGACCATCTTTTCTCTCTTAGCCGAGTTGGAGCGGGACCTGATTTCCGAGCGGACGAAAATGGCCTTAGCCCGGGTCAAAGCCTCCGGGAAAAAGTTGGGCCGACCCACCGGCCCCGGCCGATCCAGGCTCGACGGGAAAGAGCTGGAGATAAAACACCTGCGGGACAAAAAGGTGACCAAAGCCAGTATCGCTAAAATCTTGGACGTGTCCTGGGGCGCCCTGGATAACTTCATGAAGCAAAAAAAGCTTATTTAATGTTATAAAGGAACAAGAGCATGGCTGATCGTAAACCGCTTATCCTGGTTGTGGATGACAATCCCGTCAATATTCATGTCCTGGCTCAGGCATTGCAAGCGGAATATACAGTTAAAATCGCCACCGACGGCCTCAAGGCGGTTGAGCTGGCGCATCATCCGGAGAAACCGGATTTGATTTTGCTGGACGTTATGATGCCCGAAATGGACGGTTACGAAGTGTGCCAAAGGCTCAAGGAATCCAAGGCCACAAAAAATATTCCGATTATTTTCGTGACGGCCAAAAATGAAGTTGGCGATGAAGAGCACGGTTTCAATCTGGGTGCGGCGGATTACATTACCAAACCCTTCGCAATACCCATTGTCAGGGCAAGAGTCGGCAACCACATCAAACTCAAACTGAAAACCGACCTTCTGGAGTCTTTGGCCTCGCTTGACGGCCTGACCGGCATTTATAACCGGCGGCGCTTCGATGAGGCGCTTGATAAGGAATGGAGGCGAGCCGCCAGAAATCAGGCGCCATTGTCTTTGATCATGGCGGATGTAGATTATTTTAAGCTGTACAATGATCTATACGGACATGGCCTCGGCGACGAATGCCTCCAAAATATGGCCGCGCTGCTGACCCGAACGGCAACCCGCCCCGGTGATTTGGCGGCCAGATACGGCGGCGAAGAATTCGTGATCTTGCTGCCGGAAACCAGCCCATCGGGCGCTTCTAAATTAGCCGAACGTTTTCGGGCCTCGGTGGAAGCCTTAAAGCGGCCTCATAAAGATTCATCCACGTCGGACTACGTCACCGTCAGCGTCGGCTGCGCCACGATGATTCCTCTGCCCGGCAGCGACCCGGCCGGCTTACTGCAAGCAGCAGACCGACTCCTCTACCAGGCCAAGCATGAAGGACGTAACCGGGTCAAGTATGAATGACCAGCAACCCGCAACCCGTACGAGAACCCAGAATGAAAAAATGGACAACAAACACGTTTTTGGTGCAGTGGGGCATGTTGGCCCTGGCTTTGCTCACCCTCGGCGGAGTCATCGGCTACGACGTCTACAAGAACCGGATCGAGGTTGAAGCCGGGGAGCGGAACCGGTTGCTGACCCAGGCGCGCGTGGTTGCCGAAAATCTCGGTCAGCAGCTTGA
>JADFYN010000214.1 GCA_015233055.1 Deltaproteobacteria bacterium | reverse complement strand
CGATGACGATGTAATATTTCGGACAATGACTAAACAGAACCTTGAGGTCACCGGATACGAGGTTTGCGAGGCGGAAGACGGTCTTACCGGGATGCAGCTATTCCGTCAAGAGAGGCCCGATTGCGTTCTGCTGGACATCAAGATGCCCGGCCTGTCCGGGTTGGACGTCTTGGAAAAGATTAAGCGGGAATCGCCCCATACTCAAGTCATTATGGTTTCCGGCTTTGGCGACAAAGATGAGGCCATTCGAGCCTTAAACTTGGGCGCGTTCTGGTTTCTGGAAAAACCAATCCCGAACCCGGATACGGTGCTTGGCACTATCACCAGAAATGCTTTAAAGAAAGGGGAACTGGAGAGAAAGGTCCGGCTATTGGAAGAAGAGATGGCCAGGAGAGAAGGAATCGAGAAGGCCCTGAAATTATCTGAAAAGAACTACCGCACCCTGGTCGATATCTGCCCGGATGTGATCTATCAGATTGACCATAACGGCTACTTCAAAGACATCAATCCGGCCTTCACGGCCATTACCGGCTACTCCAGAGAAGAGATAATAGGTAAACATTTTAGCGAATTGTTTCATCCGGAAGATGTTTATCAGTTTAGCCGAGAATGCGCCCTGCCGGAGCTATTGGGCCAAACCTCAGATGATGTCCATCCCTTACATTTGATTGACGAAAGAAGATGCTCCTCCCGCACCGCCAAGAATCTTGGTCTTAGAATCCGGCGCCGGGACCCGGCGAATGGGGATGATTATCTTTTCGGGGAAATATCGGCTTGCGGCTATTGGAACGAAGACGAGTTTCTGGGAACGGTCGGGGTGATCAGGGACGTTACGGAGCGCAAGAAAGCCGAAGAAGAACTGATTTTTAATCAAGAGATGACTGACCTGTTTTCCAGGGGAATAGCTGAAGTCAATGAAGAGCTGGAAACGGCCAAGGCCGAGGCTGAAGTCGCCAGCCGGGCGAAGGGAGAATTCCTGGCCAACATGAGTCATGAAATCCGGACCCCGCTCCAGGTCATCTTGGGCACGGCGGATTTACTCCAAGAAACTCCTTTGACCCCTGATCAGCGACAATATGTTCAAATTCTTCAGTCAGCCGGTGATAATTTACTTGCTTTGATCAATGATATTCTAGACTTTTCCAAGATTGAAGCCGGCCATATCCAATTGGAGGAGACAGCGTTCAACCCCTTTGAGACCATCCGCCGGACATGCGAAGTGATGGCCTACAAGGCTCAAGAAAAAGGATTAAAATTACTCCATAATGTCCATCCCGATATCCCGTCCGGCCTTATCGGAGATCCGGTGCGGTTGAATCAAATACTGCTTAATTTGATCAGCAATGCCATCAAGTTTACTTCCCAAGGGGAGATTGCCGTTGAGGCCGTAGTCACGACGGAGGAATTAGAGGATCAATCCTCCGAGGAGCACCCG
This sequence comes from Deltaproteobacteria bacterium, assembly GCA_015233055.1. Taxonomy (GTDB): domain Bacteria; phylum Desulfobacterota; class JADFXK01; order JADFXK01; family JADFXK01; genus JADFXK01. The sequence continues at coordinate 4,653 of JADFYN010000214.1, read as the reverse complement.
TGGGACACGGCTCCGGACGATTCAGACCGGATAAACATCAAAATTTCAGTGCGAGATACCGGAATAGGCATTCCCCCGGACAAGCTGGACCTCATCTTTGAAAGCTTCACCCAGGCTGATACTTCCACCACCCGGCAATACGGCGGCACCGGACTGGGTCTGAGCATCTCCCACAGACTGGTGGAACTCATGGGGGGCCGGATTTGGGTGTCCAGCCGGCCGGACCAGGGAAGCACCTTCTTCTTCACGGCCGAGTTTAAAGTTTCCCCTTATGGAGATAACGCCGTGGCGCCCACCGGACCTGTCCAGACCGGGCGGATGAAGGTTTGCCCCGGCCAACCCGCCGGTATTGATCTCCCGGCCTCCTTCTACGCCGACTGCCCAGGGCGAATCCTCCTGGTGGATGACTCGGTCCATAATCAGTTCCTGATGCAGGCTTTTCTGAAACAACTCCCCTGCCGGGTGGACGTGGCTCAACATGGCAAGATGGCTGTCGAAATGGTCACCAATAACCAATACGACCTGGTCTTGCTGGACGTTCAAATGCCCATCATGGACGGCTATACTGCAGCCCGGACAATTCGTGCCTGGGAACAGGAAACCGGCCGGGATGCCCTGCCCATTATTGCGCTGACGGCCCATGCCTTTGCCGAAGATGTCAAGAAAAGCCTGGAAGCCGGGTACAGCGACCATTTAAGTAAGCCAATCAGGAAAGACAAACTGATCGAGGTGGTCTGTCAATACCTGCGAGGGCGGATTCCGGTTTCCAGACCACCCGAGCCGCAACCAGCCCCGGTCACTGAGCCGGTTTCGGACCCTGCCGGGCGAATTGAGCTTACCCTCGATGCCGACATTCAGGAACTGACGGAGGAATACCTGAGCTATCTGGCGGAGAACGTGGAAACCATGTATAGTTCATTGGATGCCGGTGACTTTGACACCATCTATGAACTGGGCCACACGATGAAAGGAACCGGCGGCAGTTTCGGGTTGAATGCGGTCACCGAGATCGGTGCGCTGATTCAAGAGGCTGCTGAAATTCAAGAAACGGAAAGTGTCAAGAAACACGTGAAGGCGCTGTCCGAGTTTCTGGCCGACGTGGTGATCAGGTATCATTGATCTGTGGGTGGATCGGAAGACAAATATCCGTAACTATAGCTGCAACACGATGTCAGTGTTGTTGAAGGAATGCTGGATATGGCAGAGATCAAAATCCTGGTGGCCGACGATTTCGGCATTGAAAGACGACTAATCGTGAATTTTCTTGCGAAGCTTTGTTTTACCGATGTGATAGAGGTGGGCGATGGGGCGGAAGCCCTGCGCGTGCTTAGCAAGACAAAAGTGGACCTGGTTATTTCTGATTGGCGTATGCCCAAGATGTCCGGGCTTGATTTAGTGACGACCATGCGAAGGACCGAGGGCCTGAAACAGATTCCGGTGCTCATGATCACAGCGGAACACCATTACGGCAAAGTTGTTGAGGCTGTTGAGGCCGGAGTAACCAACTATATCGTCAAGCCGTTTACCATCGTCACTCTGGCCGCCAAAATCCAAGAAATCTTCCAGAAATTGGACCGGCTCCCAGACTTGGGTTTAAGCTTCAACGAAAATCAGGAAGAAGCCGATCCGAAGTAGCCTGTTGTCGGATCTCCGGCCGGGTAATCAAAGTATGTTGACAACCGTGTTTTTCATCTTTATAATAAATACAGAATTACAGGATTTCAAAAAAACATGACGGAGAAAAAAATGTCTCAGGTGAAAGTCTTACGGAACGGTCAAATAACTCTGCCTAAAGAAACAAGACAAAGTCTGTCCTTAAAGGAAGGCGACCTTTTAGATGTGGAAGTACGGCAGCATAAAATTATTATTACACTAAAACGGGTAGAGGACAAGGAAAGTGAGCTGACTGAATATGGAAGAGAGGAAGTAGCTAAAGGGATAAAGGATTATCTGGAGGGCCGAGGGAAACTGTTCGACAACGTGGAAGACTTAATCACCGATTTGACTTCATGAAATTATTTGAGAGTAATAAGTACAAGGAAGATTTCAGGAAACTTCCCGATGAAATTCAAAGAAAGACAATAAAAGCCCTAAGATTACTGATCGCTGATATCCATCACCCGTCGTTAAGGGTAAAAAAAGTCAAAGGTCCAGCCATCGAAGGGCTCAGTAATCTCCTTGAAGCCAGAATTAATAAAGATTACCGGCTGTTCTTTTCCATTATCCCAGAGACGTATGTTCTCATCGCTTGCGGCAAGCACGATAAGTACTTGAAATAAATAGCCCGCCCTGTCTCCGCCTCGAGAATCCCCACCTATCGGATGCTCAACTAAAGATGCGGACTAAACCTTGGTCCAGGTCCAGCGGGCCAGAGTTTCGAGTCGGGGTAATCCGTATAGCCCGGCATAATAGGTCGCGGAAGCCAATCCTTCAAAAACGGATTCATCGAAGGAATAATCGGGCCGGGAGAGAAACACGCCCGCGACGGGGAGAAGTGGCGGACTGGGAGAAACCAGGAGTAGATACTCCGCAACAAGGCCGGGATCATTTTCCAGGGAAAACACCGGGGAAGAATCTATGGGGTCCAGATCCAGCTCCTTTTCATTTCCCCGCTGTCTGGGCCTGGCGTCTAGCCCCCCCCCCGGAAATGGCCGCGGCCAGCCGCTTCGCCCAGGTGAATCTCCAGGCGCCGTATCGCCGGGTCAAGTAGCGTTCGGCAGAAACAAGGAACTTTTCTGCAGCCTCCTGGGAAGCCAGCTTGGCGCTCTGGTTATAATAATGGACCACGGTGGCGTCAGGAACATAGTAGATGCCATAACCGGCGCTAATAACCCGGTCCAGCCAGTCCGCGTCCTCGAAGTATAAGGTGTACCCTTCGTCCAGCAGGCCGACCCGGTCCACGACCTCCCGTGTGGTCAACAAGCAATATCCCCCCACAAATCTGACTTTGATCGGCTTAGTCAGCCGCCAGAAGGCCACGACCCGGTTCAGATGTCTCCATTGGATCAGATCCTCCGCCCAGGCAAACCGTTGCGTTAAAGCATCGACGACCAGGCTGCCCAGGGTATGGGGTTGCCGGGGCGGGTAGATCAGTATTCCGCCTCTGTCCCAGACCGTTCGAGGCGCCACCACCCCGGCCCGGGGTAGACTGGTGAGACTTTCAATCAGCCGGGTTATGGCTCCCGGAAAGAAAAACACATCCGGGTTCAGAATCAGGATCAACTCCCCCCGCGACTTCTGGTAACCCAGATTGATCCCCCCGGCATAACCCAGGTTGATCGGGCTGAAGATAGTCTCCACTGCTCCAATATGCCTGGTAAATTCATCTAACCGGGACACTTCGGCAGGCGCTGAGGCATTATCCACGATGATAGTCTCATAATCCAGTCCCGCCATCGGGGAGAGATCGGCCTGAAGAGACAGCAGCAGCTCCCGGCACAAAGCCGAAGAATTGTAGTTAACGATCAGAATAGATAGTAATGGCATAGTCTGGTTTCTTAAGGGAGTGTGATGACCGCCTGGTCCGCGCCTTATTTCAGCCCCTTGGCTGTCACGGTCAGGGAGGGGGAGCAAAGCGAAATCGGGTCCAGTTCTTGCCCGGTTTGGACCAGCGTATCGATGAACCGTTCCCCGGCGGGTGACAACGGGACTTGATGCCGGGTGAGTTGCTCGATTCGGAATCCGCAGTCATTTAAAATGGTCGTGATGGTGGCCGCAGTAAAAAAACGAAGATGGGTTACGTCCATGATTCCCAGGGGGAGATATTCCCATTGCCCGGCCAACAAACCGGCAACTATCTCCCAGTAGCCCACATTGGGCAGGCTGAGAATTAACGGGGCCTCGGGCCGGAGCCAGGGGCGGACCTGGGTCAAGGAGGCCCAGGGGTCGATCATATGCTCCAGGACATCACCAAAAATGATACAATCGTACCGCCCTATCCAATTTTCCGCCAGGTCCTCCAGCTTAACCGGCCAGACCTCGTCCAGATACTCTTTGGCCGGGCCGGCCAGGTGCTCGTTAGCCTCCACCCCGACCACATAGGCGCCCTGCCTCTCCTTCAGATAACGGCCCAAGGCAGCTTTGGCGCAACCGACGTCTAAGATCATTTTGGCTGAATCGGGCACTAAGGCGGCCAGTTCCGGCCGGACAAAGGCATGGTGGTCACCGCTGCGATGGACGTACACTCCCCCGGCCAGATGAAAAGTCCAACCAGTCCGCGATATGGCGTAGGGAATTTCGGCTGCCGGAGTCCCGGCCGGGAGGGCGGCCAAAGCACGTCGTCGGTAAAGAATTAGAAAAGGGTCAAGGCTGGATACCGGCGTGGATCGGCCCTCGGCCCTCTTTTCCACCTGGACGGCAAAATCCCGGAAGCCCCACCGGGTCTGGTAGGAAACCGTCGGGGAACAGATTTGTTCCGGTATCTCGGCCAGGCAACTAACCGGACCAGCCGCGGCGGCCCCAGGAACGGCCTGTAATACGCCGATCAATCCTTCAGCCCAACCAGGAGGCGCCAATAACTCATCGTCCCTAACCAGGGCCACGTAAGGCCGGTGGTCCATTTTCAGGATTTCTCCCACGGTTATCCCTGTGGAGTCCACCTGGTGCAGGATTGTCCCAGGACCCTGGCCGAGCAGCGACTCGCGGCAAATAGCT
>JADFYN010000213.1 GCA_015233055.1 Deltaproteobacteria bacterium | reverse complement strand
AGAGAGAAGAAACCACCCAGGCTATCTCTGAAATCGCCAACCAAATGATGGTCATGGAAGAAGAGTTCCTGGGTGAATTGATGGATAAAGAACGAGGAGCTTTTAAGACAGGCCTGTTGCTTGATCAGAAGATCAGGGATGAAGTGGAAATTATCCGCGATTCTTTTGACCAAAAAATGAATTTAGCGGAATTAAAAACATCGGCCGTTAAACGGCTGGACTTGATTCGAAGTGCGGTCAGGGAAAGACGGAAGTTAGAAAAAAAACGATTTAGGGACATGGCAGAACAGGTGGTCCAATTGCAATCAAACCTGGCCGCAGTCAAGGAACAGGTGACTATGGCCGAAGAGCGGGCTGAAATAGACGATCTGACCCAGATTCACAATCGGCGGGCCTTAAACCGCCGCATCCGAGAAGAAGTCAGCCGATTCCAGCGCTACAACCGGCCTTGTTCTTTCATCATGTTTGACGTGGATCATTTTAAGGCCATCAATGATAAATGTGGCCATCTTAACGGCGACCAGGTATTGCAGGGACTGGCCGAGGTGGTTAAGGAGAACATTAGGACTGAGGACTTTTTTGCCCGGTTCGGGGGTGAGGAATTCTTAATTATTCTACCCGAAAACACCCTGGGACGAGCCCATTTAGTGGCTGAAAAATTACGCAAAATGGTGTCTATGATTGAGTTTAATTTTGGCGGGAAACGGATCCCCGTAACGATCAGTCTGGGCGTGGCCTCATTGCGACTCCATGATACCGCAGAAGACATCGTCAGTCGAGTAGACAATGCCATGCTTTTGGCTAAACGTGGCGGCCGGAACCAATCCCGGATAGAATCGGAACTAGCCTCTTAGCCGGATGGCAGACCTTTCGACATCTCTACCTCAGGCCGGGAGGGGCAACTTGTCTCAGCCATCCGGCCCGAAAACACATTTTTCTCAACCGGTCAATTAAACCACTGAATAATACGTTGAGAGGCACAGGACAAAATCTATGGAAGAGACTCTCGGCATTCTTGTCTCGTCAGATGAACATCTCTCGGAGATCATTAACTTGACCAGGGCCGCCTCGGCCAAGGGAAAAAAGGTTATCATTTTCTTCACCAACTTCGGAGTCAAGCTAACTCAAGACCCTCGTTTCAAAGAGCTTGAAGGATTGGCTGAAATGGCGCTATGTAACGTTAACTTCGAAGCCTTTGGACTACCGAAAAAAACTATTCCGGGAATCAAAGAAAAAGGCTACGCCTCTCAGGCCAGACATGGGATGCTGATTGAAGACTGTGACCGCTATGTTGTTTTTTAGGGGAAGATATGAGGGCAGAAAAAGTCATCTTCCTGATCCGGGAAGAAAGAGACCAGTGGGAGGGACTTCGGTCCACCCTAGGGCTGGGCGTTGAGAATCTTTGGGTGGCCTGCTGCTTCATTAACACCGAAATAAAAATGAAACCGGACAAAGAGCAGGGGTTCAAGGAAAACCTGGAGATGCTGGAAGAACTTGAAGGAGAGGTGTACACCAACGTCCCGGCCAACGCCGAACGATATAAAATGAAGTATCTGGGGCTAAAGGATCTAGCCAAAAAAATCTCGGAATATGACCTGGTCGTGCCGTTTTGATGTTGCGGGGTTCGGGTTGCGGGTTGCGTGTTGCGTGTCAATGTCATTGACTTAAGGGCAGGATAATCGGATCTAAATTTGATAAATAGTTAATTCCGAATAAGCCCTGAAAGGGCGCTCTAGGTTAGCCCAGGGCAACGCCCTGGGAAATACGGAAGGTTACGTGTCAGCAGAATGGTCAGGAGGTCGGCCCGCCCCCAAAGCCATTTCCTCTGAATGGGATATCCGGCTACGGCTGAGGTGCTGAATTGCCAAGGATTTTATGTGGGCATTATAGGTTATTTTATTCGGTGTCGCCCCCAACCCAGGGCGTTGCCGCTGGGCTAACCTAGAGCGCCCCGTTGGGGCTTATTCGGAATGATCTATTTTAGATAAATTCGTCCGTTAACTCGTAACCAGCCACTGCTCCAGGAGGAATGGGATGAAGATACTTCATATATTTAAGACCGAACCGGATGAAGTGACCAAGACCCTGATGTCCCATATATCTTCACAAGGCGAAAACATTGAATTTAAGCTCTATGAACCGCAACCCGATTACGACCGGTTAGTGGACATTATCTTCGAAAGCGACAAAGTCTACAGTTGGTGGTAAGAACGCTTTATCTGCCGGTGGATTCAGGCTGACTCAGATAATCGCTTCCAGACAACGCTTCAATAAGAATCTAAATTGTGTATTAACCCATAAAAACGTACTTACTGTTTCCACAATATCTCCTTAAAAACAAATATGTTATATCAAGAGAGAAAAAAATGACTCCTGAAACCATATCCTGGAAAGATGATCATGTGGTCATGATTGACCAGCGAATTTTGCCGCACAAAGTCAATTACGTTGTTTGCCGCAGCCATTATGACGTGGCCAAGGCCATAAAAAACCTGGTCATTCGGGGCGCTCCGGCCATCGGTTGCGCCGCCGCCATGGGCATGGCCCTGGGTGCCTTGCGGATAAAGGGCAAAGGAACCGCTATTTTTTTGAAGGAATTGAAGAAGATTGGGGGTGTCCTGGTCCGGAGCCGGCCCACCGCGGTCAACCTGAGTTGGGCGATCAACCGAATGTTGAAACTGGCCCAAGAAAATGCCCATCAGACCGTTGAAGAGTTGCAGCAGACACTGGTGGCGGAGTCTCTGAAAATATTGGCTGAAGACATCGATACCAACCGTCGGATGGGCCTCAACGGGCAAAGCCTGATCAATGACGGAGCGACTATTCTGACCCACTGTAATGCGGGTGCCTTGGCCACAGGTGGTTATGGGACGGCTTTAGGAGTGATTAGGGCGGCCGTGGAAGCCGGCAAAAGAGTCAAGGTCATTGCAGACGAAACCCGGCCTTTTCTGCAAGGGTCGCGCTTAACTGCGTTTGAACTGACGTGTGATGACATCCCCGTCACCCTCATAACAGATAACATGGCCGGGCATGTGATGAAATGCGGATATGTAGATGCGGTCATCGTCGGCGCGGACCGGATCGCAGCCAATGGAGACACGGCTAACAAAATCGGAACCTATATGGTCTCGGTTCTGGCCAAAGAACATGCCATTCCATTCTATGTGGCGGCGCCGTTATCCACCATCGACCTATCCATCAAAAACGGCGGGCTAATTCCCATCGAAGAACGAGACCAAAAGGAAGTCACTCATCTGAGTGGGAAAATCATCGCTCCCCAGCAGGTTGCGGCCTTAAACTTTGCCTTTGACGTCACCCCGGCCGCCAACGTCACGGCCTTTATTACCGAGGAGGGCATTATCCGCCCCCCCTACCAGGAAGCTTTTTCATCACTCTTTAACTCGCGATAGATGTCTCCATCCGGGACGTATATTAAAGAGGTCATGTGTTGTGGTTAGATCCGGCTGATACTCCGGCCGGTACGAAGATGACCCGGTAAATTGACAAGATCGAAAGACGCAAAGCCGGGTTGGATGAGATTCCAGATCAATCTTGAGCGCATTCCGAAATGTTAACCTCCAGCCCCGGTCCCCCGCCATGGTTATTTTTAACCTGGAACTAACTGCAGCAGACACCGGTCAAGCCCGGCTTGTCACCGCGCTGCTACACTTTTGTTCTCTACTTGGCGGTTATGTCCGGGATTACGTCGAGGGTATGCTCATCACTCTCCAGTTCGGCCGGCCCTGCTCTTTGAATCCCAATACCATTTCCTGGCGTTGTCAATTGGACCTGGCCCAGAAGCTGGACGGTACCCTGACTTTACAGGTGAGCGCCCATTGTCTGCCATGGCAAAAAAAACGAGTAACCCAAATCCTGGCCCATCGGGCCATGCAACTAACGGGCTTCTTAGTGGCTGCCGGCATTGCCGGGATTGAGATACTCCCGGCCGGCGATGAAACGGACGTTGATCCGGTCCAGTACCCTCTGGTTAGCCGCTCTCCGTTCCAGTCCGGATTTTCCCGGTCGGTCAAACAAAGCCTTATCTTTGGCGCCCAGCTCTGTACTTCCGTGGCTCTAGCCATGGCCATGGTGATCACCTGCACCTGGTTTTACGGTCTTCTCACTCTGACCGTGGCTCGTTCCAGCACCTGGGCCGACGTTCTGATGGGCACTGCGGGAAGTGGTAGCGTCATTGGTATTATCATCGGCTGGGTGAACGGGATCTTCTTCTCCAGTTACCTCCTTCTGAGTGAGATATCTTCCTTTTTTAACCGGACCTTGGTCGGCTTTGGGTTGATCGTATCATTAGTCTTGTGTTTTTTCATGATCTTGGAGGAAGCGGTGATTATCTCCAGCCTGTCCGTCCTGATGATTCCTTTGACGGCCTACCTGGGGTACTCCCTGCCTTGGAGCTGGCGGGGGTTGGACATAAAATAAGGGAAATCAAGCATTTTTTTGTCCGATCGGCTCTAATCCAAAATTGTCTCCAGCTCAGCCGCTCGGTCATTATCCATGTCAAATTCCTGGATCCTCAAGTCAGGGGCGACAATCCGATCAAGATGCGGAGTAATCTCTCCCAAGGGGGCGCCCAGTCGGATCGCCTCCTCGAATTCCCGCCTGGCCTCATCCTCAAACCCGTTAAGCAACAGGGCCATCCCCAAACGCTTTCTAAAAATAGGATTATTACGGTCCAATTTGACACTATGCTGACAAAACGATAGAGCAATTTCCAGATTGCGGCCGTGATTCAGGTAAATCTCAGCCAAAGAACTCAGTGAAGCCGGATCGTTCGGGTTGAGTTTGACGGCATTCTTAAACTGATTGATCGCCCCCTTAAGATCACCCTGGGACCAATATATTTCAGCCAACATGCGATGGGCCCTGGGTCGGCAATTGGGCATTCGCACGGCCGCCTCCAGGTAATGGATACACTTAGCCAGCTCACCATCTTTTTTATAGATCCTGGCCATCAAAAACAGCAAATCAAAGTCATCTCCTTTTTTCTTTAGCGCCATGGCAAAATGATCCCGGGCCTTTTTCTTGAGGTCCTGTTTCCAACAGGCGAACCCTAGATTGTATTCATACATGTAATCAACTGGTTCCAGCTCAATGGCCTTTTCAAACATGAGCATGGCCTGTTCGTACCAGCCCTTGTATCCATAGCATACCCCCAGGCTGTTAATGATATTCACGTCATTGTCATCCACTTCCAGGGCATATTTTAGCTCTTGGATGGCCGCGTCCAGGTCGCCGGAGTTAAACTTACGGTCTCCACTTATATTCAAGCTGGTCGCATCAAACCGCTGAACTTTGCCGGGGACGAAGTAGGTGGCATGGACCAGGGCCTTGCGCGCGCAATCAAGAGTATCCTGCTTGGTGAAAGGGCCAAAGGGATGCCCGGCCAGCCCCACGTAGGCCCGGCAATCAAGTTCCCGAACCATCCGGCTCAACACCTTGGGCAGGCGATCTTCGATCAAGACGGGGGTGATATCGGGAAAGAAAAAAATCAGACTGTCCATGTCGAGTTTTCCGGAAATAAATGGATAATCTATTTCTTCATTAATCAGATTGATGGCCTGCCGGAAGAATGGGGTCCGATCCACGAAATCCCCCTGAGGGGCGGAGTCCCGGCCAAAAATAACCAACTTCATCACGGCCACTGTGAACTGCCCACATTCAGCCATGCTTTTGTCCATAACATCAAGAAAAGAGGAATAGGCCAGGGCGTTACTGTCTACATCCACATGAACTTTGATGCTTTCCCCTTTGAAAAACATGACGTCTTCAGTTTGAAGCATCATCCTGGTTACTTCATTCTTGTGATCTTTCATGGAATTCCTCTCAGTTCACGGCAGTCTGGACAAATAACTCGGCGTTTCTGGGTTCTGGTTACACGTTACACGTTGCTGGTTACACGTCAATGTCATTGATTTAAGGTTGGACGGTCATGCTAACTTCTTAAAAATAGCCATTCCGAATAAGCCCCAACGGGGCGCTCTAGGTTAGCCCAGGGCAGCGCCCTGGGTAGGGGCCAAGACTATACAAAATACCATGTAATGGCCACATAAAATAGCCGGCAATTCCGTACTTCAGCC
>JADFYN010000212.1 GCA_015233055.1 Deltaproteobacteria bacterium | reverse complement strand
GTATTTCCCAGGGCGTTGCCCTGGGCTAACCTAGAGCGCCCCGTTGGGGCTTATTCGGAATGGGCTATTTTAAAATGGAAACACTGAAATTGAGACTCAAAGACCAGAACATCAAGGCGGAAATATTGTCTTTCTTAAAAGCTTTCCCACCGGATTATCTTGAAATGACCGAAGAGATAGAAGGCGAATGTGATGAATGGTACCTGACCCCGGTATCTGATGAAGAACAGGCTGAAATTGAAGAAGAATTAAGAGACCCGGATTGCCGTGTCGTCGCCTCCGAAGAACTTATAACTATCGAACTATAAAAAGCCAGGATATCACCTCTGTCGCCTTGGTGGAAAGCATCTCTTACAGAAAAGACGCCTACCGATAACCTAAATAGCGCCGATTAAAAACAGCATCTGAAATAATAAGCATTAACAGCACAGCGCAAAGGACAATCTTTGACCGTCAGCGCCCCCTGGGATGGTCTCAGCGTCGTTTGCGCTATTCTTATTTTGGCGACTCCGCCGCAGTCTTGGCCGGGGGATAGTGTTCGGTATTGAAAAGACCAAAATACTGTGGTAGATGTGACTTATTGAAACCTGAGTTCGGCGAGTTTTTTTAATTAAGTACCAGAAATGTATCCACAGATTTCGCAGATTAACGCAGATGGAAAAGAGTCACAGATCTATTTTGGTCCTAATCTGCACAAATCGGCGCAATCTGCAGATTGAACCATGGTCCTTGATGATAATCTCTTAGCATACTCGTCAACCTCAGGTTATGTTTAGATAATTAACGCGGGATTCTCATGATCTGGGAACAAACCCCACTTATTATCATCTTGTCGACTGTGGCCGTGGTTTCCGCCCTCCTGGCTTATGCCGCATGGCGCCGGCCGGGGGCGACGCTGACTGATACCTTTATTGGGTTGATGCTGGCCGTCACCTGGTGGGCCGCAGCGTACCTGGTCCAGCTAGCCGAGTCCAATATGCCGGCTGAGTTTTTTTGGGCTCAAGTGAAATGGTTTGGCCTGGTCGCCATAGCGGGTCACCGGTTCATCAAGACTGGTCGGTCGGGGATTATTCCTTTGGCCGGTGATACCCTGGTCGAGAATATGAATGACGCCGTGTTCATTCTCGACTTAACCAGCAATCTGGTCAGTATTAATCCGGCTGCGGAGAGAATTATCGGGTTATCGGAAGAAGATGCCCTAGGCCGCTCCGGCGAAGACATTTTTGTTCAAAAAACCAGGTTAAGTCCGGGATGGTGTCGGGAGGTCATGATCCATACCGAGGTTGTTCTGGGGGAGGGAGAAGAACAAGGGCATTACGATTTTCGTCTTTCCCCGCTCTATGATCACCGGGGCCGCTTGACCGGGCGGCTTTTGCTGCTGCGTGATATCACTCAAACCGTCCGGGGGGAAGAGGCGTTGCACCGGAAAGTTGAGGAACTGACTATCCTAAACGCCGTCGCGGTAGCCGGGTCCGAGGTTGGAAACAAATTAGATCTGATCAAGAGGACGGCCGAAGTGTTGTTTCGGACTCGTTTTTCGGGAAAAATTGATCTGTTGTTGTTTGGAGAGCCGGGCGACAACATCCCCGATACCCCTCCGAGAGAAACTCCCCATATCGTGGAGCAGGACAGGAGACGGCGTCCGTCCCACGGTCTCCGGATCCCCATTAATGTGGGCGATGTGATGATCGGGATGATCCAGGCCGAAAACTCAAAAAAAGAAACATTGGCCGATTCGGACGTGCGGTTTTTGACCATCCTGGCTGGGCAATTGGCCACGGGGATAGAGAAGATCCGACTATTTGACGCAGAAAGACGCCATAGACAGGAAGCCGACACCCTGCGCCAGGCCGCGGCGGCCATGACTTCCGACCTGGATTTAAAGCAGGTACTTGATAATATTTTGATCCAACTAGAACATGTGGTGCCTAATGATAGCTCCTGCCTGGTCATGTTGCAGGGAGACATCCTGCAAACCGTCGCGGCCAGAGGACTTGGCGCCGAGAATGAGTCTATTTTGCGCGACCGGCCGATGAATGAAGATACTTTGTTCCGGGAAATAAGGAGATCGGGGCAACCGGTTATCCTGCCTGCCACTCAGTGTGATCAACGCCTCCAGAACTGGCAACCAGGTCACCCGGTTTGTTGCTGGATGGGAGTACCTTTGATGGTCCGGAGCGAAGTCATCGGTTGCCTGACCATGTATAGTCAGCAGGTGGCCGCGTATGGTCAACCCGAGGCGGATCTGGCCTCGGCCTTTGCCGGTCACGCCGCGGTGGCCCTGGAAAACGCCAGGCTTTTTGGCGAGGTGAAACGGCTGGCCGTCACGGATGAGTTGATGGGTATCTCCAATCGGCGGCGGCTGTTTGAACTGGGCGAACGAGAATTCAGCCGGACTCAACGAAGCGGGCGCCCCATCTCGGTGATTATGCTGGATCTGGATCATTTCAAGCGGGTAAACGATACCCTGGGCCACGCTGTGGGTGATCAAGTATTACGGGCGGTGTCGGGGCGTTGCCTGAAAAATGTAAGAAGTGTAGATATAGTGGGACGATACGGTGGGGAAGAAATTGTTATTGTGTTGCCTGAAACCGAGATATCCCAGGCAGGACAGACAGCCGAACGTCTCCGGCAGATAATCGCCAATGAACCGGTTGAGACTAATGCCGGTCCGGTAAATATTACGGCCAGCTTTGGGGTAACCGTGAACTCACCCGAGGTGACCGCACTGTCTGGCCTGATTGACCGGGCTGACGCCAACATGTACCTGGCCAAGAATGCCGGACGCAATTGCGTCAAAGGATATGAATAGCCCGTTGCTTGTTGCTCGTTGCCAGTTACATGTTGCCCGTTACTGGTTGTTCTGGATAAGGAATGAGCTAGATGCAACCGGCAATAGGTGCTCTTGGAAGCGTCAATTTAGCCGTGTCAAGTATAGTTATCGTTTTCCGGTTGTGTTTGTATAACGAGCAAGCGACAAGCAACTGGTAACGTGTAACCAGTAACGTGTAACCAGTAACGTGTAACCAGTAACATGTAACCAGCTAATTTCAGGCTTGCAGTTGGAGTCTGACGATTTGTTCTATTCTTTTTATTTGCTCCGAATGGCCGTCTGCTCTAAAAAGCAATCCCAGGGTGAAATAGTCGCCCATGGCGCTGATGTTTCTGATCTCGGCTTGGACCAGGTTGGCCGTTGTTTGGTTGGGGAGATATAAAGACATGGTTACCTTTTGACCGGTGCTGACCATCTCTTCGGCGAGTGATTGTTTGGGAACCCGGACCTGGCAACCCTTTGAGGACAAATCGGAAATGGTTGCGTCGACATCAATTGTTCTGACTTCAAATGGGACACGGAAGGACAATGTCACGGGATAGCGGACTTTTACTCGGCTAACTGAAGCCAGCGTGACTGCTTCCACGTGTTTCGGCCAGGTGAAAAACACTGCCTCCATGCCCTTGACCACTTCCTTGACTACCGCCTGGAAGGCATAAATAATGCCCAGGTCCAGGTACTTCACGGTAGCCGAGTTGTTCTTAAAGAACCCGGTCAAGGGCAGGAATGTGTTATACAAACTGACGATCACATATTCATCGACCATCCAACCGGCCAGCACCCCGGGCTTTTTTTCGGTAGACATTTTCTTCTCGACAACTAATGGCAAGCCGACCATTAAGGTGTTGGCGATTTCCTCAGGTCTGGATATGATGATCCGTTCCGGCATCCCGAGCGTCCTTCATTACATCCTTTGATATCAAACTCAATTACTTGTCCGCACTATTGACCAGGGCCAGGGCTTCCCGCAAATCCAACGAGCCGGTATAAATGGCTCGACCGGTGATGACTCCCTCCAGTCCCTGGGCGGCCAAGGGCAAGAGAGCCCGGATGTCGTCTATATTCGATACACCGCCGGCAGCAATAACCGGCCGGGTGACAGCTTCGACCATGGCCTTGATCCCGGCAATGTTTGGTCCTGTTTCCATGCCGTCCCGGCCGATATCGGTGTAGATAAAGGCGGCTAAAGGCAACCAGTCGAAATCCAACGCAATCTTGACTGGATCCAAATGTGTTTCTTCCATCCACCCGCCCACTGAGACCTTGTTGGATTTGGCGTCTATTCCGACGATAACCTGGCCGGGATAGAGAGCAGACGATTTTTCCACTAAGTCTGGGGATTTAATCGCGGCCGTGCCTAAAATGACCCGGCCCACACCCAGATCAAGATACATAGATACGGTATCTAAATCCCTGATGCCGCCACCCAACTCGATGGGAACGTCCAGTTCCGTGATCATTTTCTTAATCACTTCGAGATTTTGGGGGCGGCTGTTGACGGCGCCGTCCAGGTCCACCACATGGATTAGCCCAGCGCCGTAATCCTGCCATTTTAAAGCCATATCCACTGGATTGTCCGAAAACACCGTTTCTTCATCCATCCGGCCTTGACGCAACCTGACGCAGCGTCCACCTTTTAGATCAACCGCCGGAATTACTAGCATATTTGCACCTCATTAAGTCATTAAGAAGGACTGTTGCCCGTGACAGGGGTTAAAGTCAGGCCGTTCGGGTTAACGACAGACAATCGCGTGGTCATGATCAACCGGGCCATAACCCTCAACGTATCTATACATTATAACCACAGGAAATACAACACCGGAATCATCCTTTGAGCCGGGATTTGAAGCGGTGAAAGAACCGTACTCCTGGGATCGGCCTTTAAACCGGTATTTTGATAATAAATCTTGTTCCTTGACCTATTTTTGATTCTACCCGGATATCTCCCTTTAAGTTATCCTGAACTACGACCAAGGCGGCATCCATGCCCACGCCGCGGCCGGAGACGTCGGTTACAGCTTCCGCTGTAGAAAATCCGGGCTTAAAGATAAGGCCGTAACACTGCTCCTCAGTCAAAGCAGCGGCTTCGGATGGGTCGAGTAGTCCTTTGATCATAGCGGTATCTTTTAATTTCTGTTGGTCAAGACCCCGGCCGTCGTCTGAAATGGTTAGGGCCAGTTCCTGGTCAGAGCGACTCACCTGAAGCGTCACCTTCCCTTGCTCCGGCTTGTCCGCTTCCAGACGTTCTTCAAAAGGTTCAATTCCGTGGTCAAAGGCATTACGAATGAGGTGGACCAGGGGAGTGTTGAGTTCACGGGCCATCTCGCAGTCAATCCTGACCCCGTTGTCCTCGCATTTAAAAATGACATCCTTGCCCAAGCGTTCGATCAGGCCGGGGATAATTTTAAGGGCTCGTCCCAAACCCCGTTTGACTGACACTTCACGTAAGCTCCGGACTTGGCGGATAATTTCATCTTTGAAGCGATTCTCTCCCGGCATGGCCTGAATCACGTCTATAATTTCCTTGATTCGGCTGCCATCCACCCGTAAAGTGACTTCCCCTCCTCCAATCGGTTGCCCCAGGAGCTTTTCTGTTTTCTCCACCACAAAGTCAATAGCGTTTTTTAGTCCGTCAAAGCCGGCCTTGGTGCTTTCGACAACCTCGTCAGGCGGGCGGTCTACATCGCGCAAGTCCCTTAACTGGTTTTCTAAACCGGCAGCCAATTCAGTGACCTCGTCCAACCCGAAAGAAGCGGCGGTTCCCTTGATGGTATGAACGCCTCTAAATAATTCATTAGCCAGAGGACGAGCGTCCATTACGCCGGATAGATTGGCGATCAAGTTGGTGAAGTGGGTCATGAGCTTTATCGACTCGCCCAGGAACTCACAAAACAGATCGGGGTCTTCCGCAATGATTTTAAGTTGCATGTTCTCCCGTTCGGACTGGGCCACCTGCGCCTGCAAGGCCTTGGCCCGGGTGATGTCCTTGAGCACGACCAGGATGTGGTCATAGGTGTCGGGGTCGTGTTTGATGAGATGATATTGGATTTCCACCCATTTAGCGCTTTTCCCGTCATTCCCGGGAATCTCAATTTCACGAAAGGGATTCAGCGGGGCCAGGTCTTTTTCCGGCAGCATTCGTTCAAAGAAGATATTCAGGAAATCTATCAGGCTTTGTCTTTCCTCTGTGTGCCGACGGGTTAACCCTAACAAGTCGAGGAAGTCTCTTCCGATCTGGAAGAGACTTCCTCGACTTGTAGGGAAAGAGTGTA
>JADFYN010000211.1 GCA_015233055.1 Deltaproteobacteria bacterium | reverse complement strand
TGGGCGGCTTCTCAGCGGCCACGGCCATGATCATTCTTTCTTCCATGACCTTGTCGACCATGGTGACCAATCACCTGTTCATGCCTCTGATCTCGTCATTTAAGCAAATTGGCTTTCTGCGCCGATACCTGCTGCCGTGCCGCTGGATGGCCATTGCCATGGTTATTCTATCTGGCTACTTGTTCGAGAAGGCAGTCGGGGAATCTTACCTCCTGGTGAGCATCGGGATCATGTCCTTCGCCGCTGTCCTGCAGTTTGCTCCGGCCATTATCGGCGGGTTATATTGGCGCCGAGGCAACAAACCGGGAGCCCTGATGGGCATGTCCGCGGGATTTGGCATGTGGATTTATACCCAATTGATTCCGGCGTTTGTCAGGAATGGTTGGTTGTCCCCAGCCCTCTTGACAGACGGCCCCTGGGGGCTGAAACTGATGGCTCCGGAACGTTTTTTGGGCGTGACCGGCCTGGATCCGGTAACCTATACGGTTTTCTGGACCATGCTGGTGAACGCCGGGCTTTACGTTATCGGGGCGCTTTATTTTAAAGGGAGTGACCAGGAACAAAGACTGGCTGAGGAGTTTGTTACCGCTCTTCGGCCCGGCCGGACGCCAGGGGCGCCTGTGGTTCGTCAGGCCGACATCAATTTATCGGAGAAAAAAGACCTGTTTGAAAAAAGATTAGCCCAGTATTTTCCCTCAGCGCGGGCGAAAAATATAGTTGATGACTGTATCATGACCCTGGGGTTGGCCGGAAAGGAATGGATTTCCATTACGGAACTGGCTGAATTGAATCGCTCGGTAGAACGATCTCTGGCCGGGTCCATTGGGGCCGCCGCGGCCCATAGCGCCTTGCCGGAACGAATGATCTTTTCCTTAACTGAATCCCTGGCCTTGTCCGACGTCTATGCCCGGATGCTGGCCGAATTACGGGTGCCTCCGGAGGAACTCAAGCGGCGGATTGACTACCACCAGGAGCGGGAGGCCCTGCTAAACCGCCAGGCCGAGGAAATGGCAACGCAAATTACGGAGCGGGAAAGGGAGATTGTCCGCCGGCAAGAGGTGGAGCAGGCTCTTCGGGAGAGTGAAGAACGCTATCGGACCATCCTGGAAACGGCCCCCAACGCCATCACCCTGACCAGACTCGAAGGCGGCCAATACTTAGAAGCCAACCAAGCTTTTTGCCGGATCACCGGGTATCCCCGTGAGGAGGTCCTGGGTAAGACGCCCTTTGAACTAAATTTATTGGCCAACCCGGAAGACCGGCAAAGATTGATCGATGAACTGAAAGAAAAAGGCGAATTAATCGGCTTTGAACTCCAATACCGCAAGAAGGATGGAACAATTATTGATGCCTTGCTTTCGGCCCGTGGGCTGCGTTCAGGCCGGGAGGATTGCCTGCTGGTGGTCGGCACGGATATTACCGCCCGAAAACAGGCTGAAGTGATGTTAAAGGAATCAGAAGAGAAATATCGAAATCTTTTCACCTTCGCCCCGGTGGGCATCGCCATCACGACCATCGGCGGGAGAGTGCTCTCTTATAATGATGCGTTCCTGAAGATGTTTAAGTATGATGATAAAGATTTGTCGGCTGGGATGAACGCCAGGGATTTTTACCGGAACTCCGGCACAGGCCGGATGGAAATGCTGAATAAACTAATGGCGGAAGGACAGTTGGAAAACTACCAGGAAGAGCTTTTTGACAGCACCGGGAAAGGGTTTCCAGCCAGTTTGTCTTTGCGGGTGATTCAGTATGAGGGTCAGACTTGCATTCAGTCGATTATTCGTGATATTACTGAGATAAAGAAATTGGAAAGCGCCTTGATGGATTACGCCGAAAATCTGGAAATGATGGTCGATAGAAAGACCAGGGAACTCAAAGCCGCCAATGAAGATCTATCTGCAGTTATTATGAGCCTGGAAGAAACCAGGGAAAAGTTGGCCGTGAGCGCCCACCAGGCGGGTATGGCTGAACTGGCGGTATCGATTTTGCACAATATCGGTAATGCCATCAACTCTATAAATGTCCGGTTGAGCCGGTTGGATGGAAACCTGAGCGGCCGAGACATTATCTCGTTGGAAAAGATTCATAACCTGCTGCAAACGGAAGAGATGATTCCGGCCCAGTCACCGGCCCAGGCCGACCGCAGGGGCAAGTTGATTAAATACTTTGATGCCACCATCGCCTCATTCAAAGAGAATTACCACCGGATGCGGGGCGATCACGAATTCATGAAAAGAGGGCTGGATCATGTCATCGAGACCATCTCGTTGCAGCAGAAATATGCCGGCATTAGGGGATCGGAAACACCGGAAAACTTGAACGATCTGCTGCGCGACGCTCTGGACATGCTCATGGATTCCATCAAGAAACGGGGCATTGCCATAGAATTTCAACAGAACCCGGTCCCTCAGGTCATGATCAATCGAAATAGAATGGTTCAGATTCTAATTAATATCATCAAGAATAGCTATGAGGCGATCGACCAGACGGGCAGAACAACCGATCATAAAATTAATCTCAGCACCACGGTGGAAAACGAAGACGGCCGAAGATACGTCCAGATAGTCATTGCGGATACGGGAGTCGGAGGTACCCCGGATGTCATGATTAAGGCCTTTCGGTTCAATTTTTCGACTAAGGGCCGGGGTTCCGGATTCGGGCTACACGACGCGGCTAATTACATTAACGCCCAAAACGGGTCCATCAATATGTTCAGCGAGGGGCCGGGCCAGGGGACGCGAATGGTTATCAGGCTGCCGATACCAAAAGGAGAACACGGCGGTGAACAACCGAATAATAGTAATTGATGATGAAGAATCAATCCTTAACGACTACATTATGATACTGGCCCCTGAAGGGGAGAGCCCCATCCGGCGTCAAGAAATAGACGCCCTGGAGGCGGAGTTATTTGGAGAAACCTCCGCCCCGACATTGATTGCCCAGGAGCGATACGACGTGGTCACGGCCGGGCAAGGGCGCGAAGGTTTTGAAAAAGTCAAACAAAGCCGGGAGGCTGGGGAACCGTTTGCCCTGGCCTTTGTGGACATCAGGATGCCGCCCGGCTGGGATGGACTCCAGACGGCTAAGATGATTAGGGAAATTGACAAGGATATCGAGCTGGTTATTGTGACGGCCTACTCCGACCGTGACCGGCGGGAGATCGTGGCCAAAGTCGGCACGCCGGAGCGGTTGCTCTATATCAAAAAGCCCTTCGATCCCGACGAAATCAGGCAATTGGCCCTGGCCTTGACCAAGAAATGGGACTTAGAAAGAAAAGCGGAAAGGCACGCCGAGTATCTGAGCCACCTCTTGGATTCGGTGCGGCGGCTTAAGACCATCAGTATGTCTTCCATGAAGGAGGTCTTGGCCGCAATTCTGGGTGAGGTGCTCTCTGTTAGCGATGCCCATAAAGGCTTTATCGCCAGGATCGACCGCGGGAAGGTGCGAGTGGAAATCGCTTCGGAAGAACTGCTGTCGGAAGAGATTGACTCTTTGATCAGGAAGGCCTCTGAAAAACTTAACCAGGTGGATGGGATTACCTGGATCAACGGGATCATGATCTTTCCGCTCGAAAATGCCGAAGGGACCTTGTTTATGCTGGTCTCGGACGCGGCCCCGTCGAAATCCGAAGAACGGGTGGGGTTGCTCAAGCTCCTGTTGGAGACATCGGTGGAGGTTCTGGAAAATGTAAGGAAACATGAACATTATGTCCGGAGTCAGCGGATCGCCACCATAGGTCAAATTGCGGCCGGCATCATCCATGAGATCAACAATCCCCTGGCCGGTATCGTCGGGGCGGCTGAAATGTCTCGAATCCAGGTGGATAAGCTGGGAAACTTTTGCCGGGAATATGAAGCGGAGTTGAGCCGGGCCGACCATGTCCCGGAGGTGGCCGAGCGGCTGAAAGAGCTTTACCGGCGTTTTGATTTGGCCAAGATCCAGAAGAAGCTGGTTGATTATCATGAGATTATTCAGGCGGGAGGAAATCGGGTCCGGGGCCTGATGGGCAACATCAGAAGTTTTTCCAGGTGCAGTGACGTCTTTGCCCCCGAGATCCAGGACGTCGGCCCCGCCCTGGAGGATACCTTGCGGCTGGCCCAGAACTCTTTGAGGCAAGGGATCACCGTCCATAGGGAATGGACCACCCCTCTCCTGGCCAGGTGCGATCTGGATAGCCTCAAGCAAGTCTTTTTGAACCTTATCCTTAATGCCGCCCAGGCCATGCACGGGTCTGGAGAATTGTGGATCAAGGGCTGGAATGAATCCGGTAAGGCCATGATCACCATAACAGATTCCGGACCGGGCATTCCGGAGGAGGATCAGTGCCGGATATTTGAGGCGTTCTATACCACCAAGGCAGACGGCACCGGCCTCGGGATGTCCATTGTCAAAGGCATTATCGAAAAGCACCGGGGCACAATTACAGTGACCTCCCAACCCGGCCAGGGGGCCGCCTTTCACCTGGAGATACCGGCGGAGTAACCTGATATTGCGAGGAACCGACCGATGACCACCAAAAAAAACTGGAAATATTATCTTGGGTTGTCTCTCTTCTTTTATAGTTTTATTCCTTTGTGCACGGTGGAGCTGGTTTTTTTTCTGCCTTTTCTATCATTCACCAAGACTCAGGCCACCACCTTCGCGGCTGTATATCTGGGTACGGGTGAAATCGCCTTTTTGGCCGCGGTGGCTCTCTTAGGCAAACCTTTTATTCAGTCTATTAAGGCTAAGGTCAAGGGCTTCTTTGTCAAAGATAAGGCGGCGGGACCGCCGAAACCGATCAGCCGGAGGCGGCATCAGTTCGGGGTCTTCCTGTTCTTTTTCAGCTTTTTGCCTTATTTAGTCACTCTGGGAATTCTTCTGATGGGTCATCCCCAAGGCCGGGAGTTGCGGACCCTGGTGGCTATTTTGCTTTCCGGAGACGCCATATTCGTTATCAGTCTGTTTGTCTTGGGCGAAGAATTCTGGGCGCGGCTGAAGAAGCTGTTTGAGTGGCCGGGCCGGGAGGTGAGTCAGGGTAATGATGGATGACCGATTTATGCCGGGAAATGATTGGGGCTTGATCAGATTGGCCATATTCTTTGGCGGACTGGGCCTTTTTTTATGCCTGGAACTGATCGCCCCGTATCGGCCGGCTAGTGTCTCAAAACTGCGCCGGTGGATGATTAACCTGGGTCTGGCCGCCTTCAACACGCTGGCCCTGCGCCTTATCTTCGCCTCAGCCATTATCCAGACGGCAGCTCAGGTCTCCCACCAGAGGCTGGGTCTGCTCAATATGCAGCCTCTGCCGCATTGGGCCGGGATTCTCATCACGATTATCTTTTTGGATTTTATTTTATATGTCTGGCATCTGTTGAACCATGAGATGCCGCTGCTATGGCGTTTCCATCGAGTTCATCATTGCGATCTGAATATGGACGCGTCTACGGCGACCCGGTTTCACCTGGGTGAGCTGGCTATTTCGGCTGTGATCAAAATCGGTCTGATTTTTTTTCTGGGCGCGGATGTCTTGGGGGTGATCTGGTTTGAAATTCTGGTGGTGTTCACGGCTCAGTTCCAGCACAGCTCCCTAAAGGTTCCGGCCTGGTTTGAGAAAATTTACTGGGTTCTATTCGTGCCGCCGGCGATGCACCGAATTCATCATTCGGTCGTGATTAAAGAACGGAACACCAATTACGGGACTATTTTTTCTGTCTGGGATTGGCTGTTGGGCACGATGTTGACCAGGGTGGATCAGATAGGGATCAAGATTGGGGTCGGGGCCTATCCCGATGCCCGAAAACTGGGCCTGGGTCAACTGTTGGTCATGCCCTTTACCAAACCGGCCCCGTAATCCGTAACCCGCAAGTAGAAGGATTAATTTATGGTTAAGCAGAACAAGCTGTTTTCTCCGGCAGAACCGATGGACCCTGATGAAGTTCGGGAGTACCTGGAATCTCACCCAGTGGGGACCTACACCTTACTGGATGTCCGGCAACCCGCTGAATATGAGGCGGAACATCTGCCGGGAGCCAAATTGGTTCCTTTGCCCCTGCTGGCTGATCAAATGTCGGACTTAGACAAAGACAAGCCGACCATTGTTTATTGCGCCTCAGGTGGCCGGAGCCGGATTGCCGCTCAGTTTCTTTCC
>JADFYN010000210.1 GCA_015233055.1 Deltaproteobacteria bacterium | reverse complement strand
GTCAAGATGCCTTGAGGAACTAACAGTGGCCGAAGTCATCCCGGTGCTGGACGAATACCTGTAATATTTTTCTCGTAATTTAGCGTACTTGACAAAAGTATACGCGGCGTAAAGCCCGGCTAAGACCAAGCCATGGCAGCCGTCGAGAAATCCGGCGCGCATGAAATACATATTGAAGAAAGTGTACAAAGGCCGAAACAGCATCCCCAGAGGGCCGATCCGGCGCCCCTGCTGCATGTATTCTTCAGCCGACAGGCGGGCATAGCGGTCCATCCGGAGAACAAAATCACTGATTGAGTCGTAAGAATAGTGAATCAGCGGACAGGTCAATTTGCCCAGGTCACCGTCTGGAATCACATCTTCGTGGACGGCCCGGTCGGTTATAACGGCTTTATCTCTTTTGAACAGGCGCAACTTATAATCCGGGGACCAGCCGCCATGTTTGATCAGCCGACCACTGAAGTAATTTCGGGATGGCACATAAAACCCGGCCTTTCCCCGGCCGCCCTCCCGGAGCACTGAGACGATTTCATCACGCAATTCCGGGGTCACCCGTTCGTCCGAATCAACCCACAGAATCCAGTCTCCCGTGGACTTGTCCAAGGCCAGCCGCCGTTGCGGACCAAATCCCGGCCAGGGATTTTCATATATTTTCACCGGATACCGCCGGGCCAGTTCAACCGTTTTGTCTTGACTGCCACCATCGACCACCACGATCTCATCGGCGAAAGACAGGCTCTCCAGACAGGCCGAGATGTGTCTCTCTTCGTTTAAGGTGATCACGTTGATGGATAAGGTTTTCATGTTGAACTCGTTGCTTGTTGCCGGTTACACGTTACTGGTTACACGTTGCTGGTTACACGTTACACGTTGCTGGTTATCTCTCGAATTGTGCGCTGTGGTTATTAACGAAAGAAACCGTCTGGCTCTGTCTATTGTGCATTTTATTTCAACCGCCCTACTTGTCGCTTTTGTGGGGTGGTGAATCGCCGTGTGGCGAACTTCTAGCTCCGGGACTGTGTACTCTTGGGAAAGGGCAATCATGAGCATTCAAGGTATAGTACTATGAATTTACGGATATAATCATGTCAGACACCACGATAATAGCTTGTTTTTTGTAGCATACTGTCTTTGATTATATGACTATTTTTAACCAGCAACCAGCAACCAGCAACCAGCAACCGGAAACTGGTCAACTAATCGAAGAATCGAGATAGAAGGTGCCATGCCCCAGGTGAGTATGCCGGCCCAAGTGGATTATGGATCCCAGCCCCAGCAGGGGGACGATTACCTTGGGAATAACCGGGGCGAATCTTTGTATCCCGAAAAATGTGTCAGGAGTTTGGGCCCGGCCTGCCTTGAACGCCTTGAACGAAAGACGGACACGCGAGGATTGTTCGATGGCTGCCTCTAATGATAATTGGTCCTGTTTAGTTAATAGATTCCAGAACGTATCGGATGGGTGACGTTTATTCAGAATCAGGGGGCTGACCCGGGCGACGAAGGCGTCGTAGAGTTGGCGTAAGGTGGGCGCCCGGTTTGAAGCAGGCCCGGCCTGGCCCGGCGGACGCTGCAGATCGGTGCCTGGAGATTCAAAATGAAATGGCTTGACCCAGGTTAACTGATTAAAGGCCAGGCTCGAACAGGAGTCGAAGTCCAGGCCCTCAGCCCACTGAGTCGGGCCGGCTTTGTACCTCAGGTCCAGTTGCCCGTGTTGGACCAGCGGCTCCCAATGAAGACCTCGGGCCACGTAAACGGCCTGAATTCCGGATCTGCCCCATAGCCCCAGCGAGGAGCGCCGGCGGGAGTCTCCGGTGGTGCAGGCCTCTTCCAGGGCCGGCATGATGATTTCTAAAAACATGTCATGATCGGCGCTGTCGCCCAAGAGCTTAAGCTCCCAAAAAATTAGCTCGTCGAAACCATATGATCGTTTGCCCGGATAAAAAAATATGACCGACTCTATCGGCCAGTTGACCTCGGGTAGGCTGGCTAATTCTTTTTTTCAGATCTTGCGGGTGTAACCCGGACTGGTCCCACAAAGCCACGGCCTTCCGCCAGGGGCGGGCCTGGGAATGGGGAAGGCGGTTGGCAATGGCATTTCCTACGACCAGCGAAAGCTCCAGGGCCGGGTGATCGGACAGGTTGACCAGGGACCCGGTTACCCTTAACATAAATAAATAGCGGATAATATTAATGGGCAATCGCCACATATTTTACCAGTTCATAGAGTAGTTTAATCTTGTTTTCGGGCCATTGTCGGATATTCCAGGCGCTCAGCATGTCTTTAGCTTCCGGGTCAAGGAACCCCATGAATCTTCCCCAATAAAACTGTTTTTCCCGGCTATCTCCCATGGAGGTTAACTGGCGGAGCATCTCCTGGGTCTCAGGACGGAGAAGGGTTCGAAATATGGTGGCCATTTCTAAAAGACTTAAAAAATCAACGGCTTCAAATGTATGGAGGTCCTGGATAGCACGGGATCGGGGGTATAAGACCTGAAAGGGACTGGAAAAAAATCGGACACGAAACGAATCCATCGGGAAATGTGTTTCTTGGTGGATCACCCGGCAAAGAATTTCTCCCGTGCTGCTCCTGGGCGAATTATCTACGGACGGAAATACCTGGATCGCCCCTTTCAATGTATCACCTTCATACAACAAAAGCTCTTGCAGCCAAGGTTTCAGTTCACGACGGTTGATGAAGAGCAGGAAGTGTTGCTCATCATGAACATAGGAGCCTGAGACGATGGAACCGGCAAAGCCTTCTTCTGTTCGCAATTGCTTCGGCAACCTGTTCACAGAGGCCCAGATAATAACAGAATACTTCGATATACCATTGAATTTTTCGGCTTTGGCCCTGATTTCGGTGCAGGTTCGGCAGTATTTCTTATAGGGCGCGGCCACGCAGGGGTAAATCCAACATCTCTGGCAAGGTTTGGTCACTGCGGTTAGGGGTGGCCCAATCTCATCCAGGTCCAGGAGGAGATCAGGCTGCTCCTTGAGATAATCTAGGGTGGCCAATAAGTCTGACCCATTTTGGCAACGGCGCAACCAATCAAATGCCGTTAGCATTGAGCGCCTCACACAGCGGGGTGTAATTTTTTAGTTCATCCTTCCGGACCCAATCTTGAAGTTGAACCGGCATCTGCCAGGCTTCGTTCGGTCCTCCGGCGTAACGTTTGGACCAATCGATCAAGAAGCTTTCCGGTAGCATCTTAAACCGGAGGCTGCCAAACCCCATGTGTTTGTTATTTCCCAATTTATGGGCTAGATTCGGTTCCGGGGCCAGGCTCCACAAGAGCCGCCTTAATTCTTGGTCTTCAAGATTCCAGAAACGGACGGTAAAGCGGGCCCGGCTTCCCGGCAGGATGGCCCGGAAATAGTTGGCCTGAATTGCATCAGGGGTGAAATCATCCAACTGAGTCACTATGGGGGCCAGGGGCGCATGGCCGAAAACACGCCAGGAATCGGCGATAATGGTTCTCGGGACAGTCAGGCCTGGGGTATTTTTCCATTTTTTATTGTTAAATTCCCAGCCGCTATAAGGATAGGGGACCTTAAACCAGGATAGCCTGGGCTGCTGGAACATTCCGAAACTGAAGGATAACCGCCCCATCAGGGCCTGGTTGGGGCCGGTGCCGACCCATCCGAACAGGCTATCCGCCGGGTTCAACTTAGCAATATCCGTGCTTTCAACCCGGGAGTCGGTGATAATGGAATAGATATAACGAATCATTCCCTTTATACTCCGGCTGGGCAGAGCATAGATTCTGTCGGAACCGCGATGGGCCGCCTCTGGAGCAGAAAGGGAAAAAAAGTCCCAGCCGTTAATGGATTCTTTTTCGAGGGTGGTATTAAAGGATGGTTCCCCACTTTCTTTAATGTTAGTGGGTGTTAATACCTCAGCTTCGATGGCCAGGGTGCCGCAACGGCCGCCGAAGGCCCGGTGGGAAATAAACCCTGCTTTGGCCATCGGTGGGGTCAAGGAACCGGCCTCCTTGCGGGCCATGATGGGTGCAGTCCGGCTCAAAGCTTTGGCCGCCTCTGCGCCTTCCAGTCTTAATCGCTGCCACGGACCATGCTCGGTAAACTGATATGATCCGAAGATTTTTTCATAGGCCGGGGACAGGTTGGCGTTTAACAGGTTCAAGCTGGTCACCTCAGCCTGGACCCAACCGAATCCGGCTGTTTTTTCACCACCGATACAAATGTCTCCTTTTTGGAAATCGTTTATCAGATGAGCCAGGATGGAGAAAGCATCGGTATCCGATCCAGTCACATCCTGGGCATCAAGGCGCAGTTGGAAGGAGAGCTTGTCGCCATAGGCGAACAAGTAGTCATGCTTAGAAGTTTCAATAGGTTGTCCGGTCTTGGGGTTGATTTTTATCCCCTCCATGGAGCACCAGGCCCGGTGTGGGTCTAAGGGGTCCACGAGATATGCATCGGAGAACATCACCATCCCTCGCTGTCCCTGGACGCCGAAAAGACGGTTGATCACCTGACTGGTCTTCGCCGATTCACCCCATAGAGTTTTCAGCAGTTGTGACGCCCGCTTTCTGAAGGCGCCTTTAATAGTGCCGCCGGGGATATATACTTCCCAGGCGCCCTGCTCTTTGGAGGATGGGACCCAAGACAGCATGCGCATAAACATGGTGTCGAATGGTTTGCCGTATTTCTTGGATATATCACGACTTTTCTTGCCTGGGCCGGGTCTGAAATCAATATTGTAGGGTTGAGCCAGTTCCTGGCGGGTCCGGTTACGGTAGACTTTAAGGAATTCGATCAGATTCCGGTCGTTAACGATACTTTTGTTCAAATTGGTGGAAGCCAGCATGTGGCGGTACTGCACTCGGCTATGGGACTCCAGAAATTCTTTCCAGACGACTGGCTTTATTCCGTCTGGGACCAGGCGGGGATCATTCCATTGGTCTTCGCTGATCTTATTTTGGAGTAACATGGTCTTGATTCGGATGTGTTGCTGCCGGTTGGCCATTTCGGCATCCACCCAGATGTCGCTCTGAAGTAATTTGATTTGATGATCGATTTGCAGATTAATTCGGGCAAACAAGTCTCGACAGGCCGTGGTGATGAGCCTGGTCAAGGCCAGTTCATCATGGATAGTCACCGCCACGGTCTCGGATAAGCCGGTGTCAAAACCGAAAGCATCGACGAGTTGCAGCCAGGCGTCTTTATCAAGTGTTTTTTTGGACTGCTGCTTGCGTTCCACGCATTCCATCACCCGGTTGGCCATATTGGCCTTCTTGCCCAGGGCGTCCTTAATCGCGTCTTCGGCCGCATCCTGAGAGGGGAAAGGTTGCTCGGCCAAGGCTTCAAGTCTGACCAGCAGCTTTTCGGTCAAAGCATGTTTGCCTTTGCCCAGTTTGCTTAGGCTGGACTTTGGCAAGACATAAGATTCAACTTCGGCGGTAGACCGTTCCATAAGCCAGATGGCGATTATCCGGGGCAGGAATTCGGCCAATTTGCGCTTCCAGTCCTCCGGACTCAAGATCGGCCCCCCCAAGATCATTTCCAGGCGACCGCGGATGAAGCCGGGGATATCTTTCATGGCCTCAATCATTAACCGGGCTTCCACGGAGGTAAATGAGGCGGTCTGTTGGTCCACCTTACCCCAGTTCCAACCCACCAGCACCGGATTGACTGAATCGAATTTCATATCTACTCTTAAGTGGCTGGCCTCAAGATGTAATTTAGGTGCTTTTTCCGGACCGGGGAACGGCAGTTCCATGTCCAACCGAACCCGTCCCAGTCCCTTGGTCTTACCCGCCCCAAACCAGAACCTGCCTTCTTTCATTTCTTGTAAAAGATAGTATAATCTGGCCTCATTGTCGATAGTTCTGAGTTGCGGTTCATCTAAAGACAAGGTGAGGTCAAAAATGGAATTGCGAAGAATGGTCTCCATCTTGTAATTCGCGTTGGCCTCGGCGGCAAACCTGTCTTCATCCAGCTTCAACCCCATGCGCAGATCGAAGAAATTGTCTCGGGGATAACTCTTGGTCTGGAGGGTACACTTGACATTGGTAATGAGCTTCGGTGGCAAGGGGGAACCATACAACCTGAGCCACATCCGGTTGAGCAGGCCGATATTTTTCCCATTACCCGATTGGCCGATGAATGCGTCCAT
>JADFYN010000020.1 GCA_015233055.1 Deltaproteobacteria bacterium | reverse complement strand
ATAGAAAAGTGTGCCAAGAAATCAAATAATAGTTTTGTACAACTAACGGTTAAGTGGAGTCGCCAGGTTTTTTGTCTTCCACCAACAGATGAGCCCACTTGACCTTAAGTTAATGACATTGGGTTGCAGGTTACTCGTTTGAGGCAACCGGCAACCAGAAACAAGATAGTTTTGTTGAAGGAGTCTTTCCACCATCGTCTTTCTGGTCAGGCTTGTTTTCAGCCAAATTAATATCTCTATTAATCCTCCGGCAATGAATCCCTTTTCCTCTTTTAAAGAATCATTCTTTCTTTCAGGACTGCCTCGGGAAGCCTTCATTTCTCTCACAAGCCGCCCTTCCGTTCGCCTAACAAATTAAAATTTAAACAATATACAGCTTACACTCTAGCCTCAGACAACCCAAATGTCATCTCCGTTTTCAATCCTGAGTCCCGCACCCAGTATAACGGTTCGACCCGCCCTCGTCTGATTTTGCCAGGCACCCATCTCCATCCTTCCGGCATAATTCAACTAATATTTTCCGGCCCGGCCACCCGGATAGTTGGCACGTTTATTGATAAAGAAACAGGTAGTCGGATCTGCTTGACCACATGCGAATCACAGCGCTTAACTCAACACGCCTAAAACTATCTGGTCGAAGGGCCACCCGGCTCCTGTTATTAAGCTCAAGCATACCGGTTGAAAGGAGAATCGAATATGAATCTATTATTCTACGCCAAAACTGATGATGGTCTTGCGGGACGGCTCCGGTCAGAGATTGAAGCTCTGGTCCCCAAGTCAGACCTCGACATCTGTCGCACTATGGATGATATGTCACGCCGGCTTCGCCAACCCCTTAAGGACATGACTCTCGGCATCGTGTTTACCGACAGTAAGGAGGATTTGTTGGGGTTATTGCTTATTCGTGATCTTCTCCTGGATGTCAAAATGATCCTTATTCTCCCTGATAAAGAAGAGAATACTGTGGCGGTGGGTCATGCTTTGTATCCGCGCTATATGAGTTATGCAGATGGCGATCTTCAAGATGTCGTGGAGGTGATCAAGAAATGCCTGACCATCAGTGCCCGAAATGGACAACCGCAATACCGCGGTTATGCCGCCGCCACCGCCTAGAATATTCCATGCAACCAGGGTTGCCTTGCAGTTATAAGTAGAAGTAAGACCGCCTGCATCTTGTCTCAGTCATGCAGGCACCTGGATCTATTAACATCTCTAAATATTTTGAGGGCCAATAACCACTTCTAACATCACCTGGGTGGAGGAGGGCTCATTTCTTAAGTGTCCGACAATGGGAGTTTTCCAATGTACAATCCGAAATTAGGGACAAAAATCGGAGGGGCTTTCAGCGCCTTTATCGTGATCGCCTGCGTTCTGGGCGGTGTGGCAGTGTGGCACATGGGTCGGGTCAAAAGTAGTTCCGAGAAGCTGTCTAAAGCATTCGTACCGGAAGTGGCCATCGCCAACAACCTGGAGAGATCCGCCCATTCGACCATGCTGGCCATGCGGGGCTATGCCATGAGCGAGAATGAAAGTTATCTGGCCGAGACCGAAAAAAACATGACTCTGGTCAAGCAATACATGGCGGAAGCCACTGACCTGGTCGCCAAGTCGCCACACTTGACGTTGCTGAGGGAGGCGGTAGCCAAAACAAAAGCCAGAGTCGTTGAGTATGAAAAAATGGTTGCAGAAACCGTGACCAGAAATCAGGAATTGGCCCGTATCAGGAAAACCCTTGACCGGGCGGCCGCCGATTATATGCAAAACTGTAGTGAATTCTTGACCAGCCAATACGAAACCATGAGAAAAGAGATCGACGAAGGGACGACCAAAGGCATGTTGGAGCAGCGGTTAGATAAAATCATTCTGGCCGGCGATATTACCGGCCTGGTCAATAAAATTCAAGTGGCCAATTTTAAGGCTCAAGCTCTAAACGATCCGAAGTTGATCCAAGAGGCCGTAAAGATTTCCGACAGCATCGAACAAAAACTCCAAGATCTCAAGTCCATCACCAGGCAGGAAATCAATCTCCGGGAAATTGAGGAAAGCCTTCAGGCCGGCCGGACCTACAAAAACGCCCTGACCAACCTGGTCCATAACTGGTCGGTTCAACAAGAACTTCACCAAAAGCGGGGCGCCGTGGCTATGGACGTTCTCGACGCGGCCAAAGCCATCGCCGAAAAAGGCATGGCTGAAACACTTACGATCTCATCAGAAGCCACCTCGGATCTGTCTCTGACCTCCCGGATGATGGTCATCGACTACCCACGGCTGCAGTGCTGGGTCTGATGGTCGCCCTGCTAATTACCTTCAGCATTACCAAGCCAATCAGACGGATAATTATCGGGCTGAATGAAGCCGCCAACCAGGTCGCCACCGCTTCCGTCCAGGTCTCCACGGCCGGTCATTCTCTGGCTGAGGGCGCCTCTCAACAATCAGCCTCCATCGAAGAGACATCATCAGGCATGGAAGAAATGTCGGCCATGATTAAGCGGAACGCCGACAGCGCCAATGAAGCCGATAAACTGATGCAAGCGGCCGGAAAAATTGTGGCCACAGCCAACAATTCCATGAACCAGTTGACCCAGTCCATGACCGAGATCACCCGGTCCAGCGAACAGACGGTCAGAATTGTCAAAACCATTGACGAAATTGCCTTCCAAACCAATTTGCTGGCCTTGAATGCGGCCGTAGAAGCGGCCCGGGCGGGTGAAGCCGGGGCCGGATTTGCAGTGGTGGCCCAAGAAGTCCGTAACCTGGCCCTCAGGGCGGCCGAAGCAGCCAAGAATACCGCGGACATGATTGAAGATACCACCAGGAGGGTGAAAGAAGGGTCGGAATTATTATACGAAACCAATGATGCCTTTACCCAGGTGGCCAGGAGTTCCGATCTGGTCGCGGAACTGGTCAGTGAGATAGCGGCGGGTTCTGCGGAACAGGCTCAGGGAATCAATCAAATTAACGTGGCCATCGGGGAAATGGAGAAAGTGACTCAGCAGACGGCCTCTCATGCCGAAGAATCCGCTTCCGCCTCGGATCAATTGCACGACCAGGCTGTGGAAATGAAGGATTTTGTAGCCCAGATGACGGTCTTGGTGGGCGGCCGCCGGGATAACGGTGCCAAAAAGTCTCAACCAAGCCCTAACCGACCATCACTCCAGATCATTAAATCGGCTCAGCCGCTCCGAATGACGGGGACCGGGGTAAAACGGAACAGTTGCGAAAAGCCGATCTCAACGGCCAAAGCCGGAGCAATCCGACCAGCCGAAATTATCCCCCTAAGCGGCGACTTCAGTGAGTTCTAACCGCACCGGCGGCAATCAGTCCACGACCGGTTCGCGCATGATCAGATCTACGGCTTCGGCCGCCGTGGCCGCCAGGGCCGGGTGAGTGTCTCTAAGGGCCGCTACCTGTCGCAGATGATCCGCCGTCCGAAAAACGAGCATGGCCAGGTCTCCTTCATCGATCCCGGCCAGGGCCAGGGTGTCTTCCCAAGAGGTGTTGGACGCCCAGGCATACATGGTCGCCGCCGGCCAATACTGAATAGCCGGACCGGGAAAACCGGCTTCCTTCATCCGCTGGTGGAGCGGCTGAATCGAGCTGATCATCCTGGTGAAGGCCGGGACCAGCAAGTCTTCTCTGAATCCCTTGCCCATGGGCAAAGCCATCTCCGGGCCCCGGTCTCCCACAAATGGAGCAATCAGCCCGGCCAATAGAGCCGGATTTTTCTGGGGTAAGGTATTCCGGCGGATTAGTTCCGCAATTAACAGCGGCTGGTCTAATCGTAACCGACAGGCCCAGACGCCGTCAAAAGTCAGGTTATCTTCGCCATCCACGAAACCCTCGGCCTTGAGAAAATTCAGATGCCGGAGAAAACTGTGCCACAAAAAATTCTCTTTGAGATCGAACTGCCGATGATAATAGGAAATTCTGGCAATAGTCCGCCGGATGGCCTTGTCTTGGCCCAGCAAACACTGGTCGATTAAGGTGCATTCGTGGCATTGGTGTTTTTCCAATTGGGCCTGCTTCTGAGTCAAGTTGGTCCTGGCCTTCAGGGCCTCATCTGGAGACCATCCTTTGGCGGCCAGGGCGCCCAGGTGCTTCAATGACCGCCCCTCCAGCAACCGGTCCACGTCTTTGGCTCCGGCCGGTTTGGGCAGCGGCAGTGTTAAATCATATATTACAGAAATCATAGAACCTTTTACCCTGGTGGCCCGCCGCCGGGCAGGTACTTCCTTGTCCTCGTCGGAATACAGTCTGACCGCCTTAAAAATCAGTTCCCCTTGAACCGGGGCATGATAATCCTCCAAGATGCAATATTTCCGCCGGCCTTTGGTTTCAACCACTTGCCCCGCGGTAATGAACCTGATGGCCGGATGATGGGTTTCGATCCGGCTCAATTGACCGGCCAAACCAGCCGCTTCCTCGGCCAGGCGTTCTCTTTCGGCCATTCTGATCAGAACTTCCTCCGAAGACCCACAGTTTCCCCCTTCCAGTAGGCCGGACAAAGAGGCCGTCAGGTTTTGCAACCGCCGCTTGTCCTCCTCAAAGCTATCCCGCCGTTGAAAGGTGGAAAAAGAAAGGACGAACAAATCCTTTATTTCGGCCGGGGTCATGGACAGGAGAAGGTTTAGAACCATCGAAAAATTGATTTTAATCTGGCTGGTTAACGGTTCAGATGGACTTTGAAGCAATCCTTCGAGGTAAATCGGATCCAGAAATGGGTTTCCCACCAACAAAGCAAAACCAATCTTATCCATCCCGCGTCTACCGGCCCGGCCGGTCATCTGGTGCAGATCAGTGGCCGAGAGATTGACAAACTCATGGCCGTTAAACCGGTCGCTCTGCATCAAGACCACGGTTCGAGCCGGAAAATTAACTCCAGCGGCCACCGTGGAAGTGGAGAAAATGGCCTCCAGGAGTCCTTCCTTCATCAAGGTCTCTATAAATAACTTCCAAAGAGGTAATTGCCCGCCATGATGAGCGCCGGTTCTAGTTTTTACGAGCTGTTTGTATTGAGGATTTTCGGCCAGATAGGGATACTGCTCAGTCAAACCTCTAATTCGGTCAAAGAAAGTTTTAGCCGTACTTCGACACAACCGCTGATCAACTCGCTGGCAGGATTTAACGGCTTCGTTACACTCCTTCCGGGATTTCAGGAAAAAAATGGCCGGGAGGAGATTGAATTCCCGCAACAGGCTGATGATCTTGGGATAAGGTGGAATCCGCTTAAGTCCGCCCGACCAGCGCTGCCGTTTATTTGCCCATTGCTCGAGTATCTTAGGAGCCAGCTCGTCTCCCTTGCTTAAAGAAGTCACCTCGCCATGGGGAAATAAGTAAATGGCGTGGAGAGGAACGGGTCTGTCTTTATCTAAAACAGTCTGGCAGGTTGTGCCGCGGATATGTTGAAGCCAGGAAGCAATTTCGGCGGCGTTTTCTATGGTGGCGGATAGGAGCAGCAGCCTGACCCGACTGGGCAAGTAGATCATGACCTCTTCCCAGACCACACCTCGGTCCTGATCGCCCAGGAAATGGGCTTCATCCAAGATGACCAGGTCCGCGCCCAGATTTATCCCCTGGTACATCACGTCATAGAGTTGGTTTCGCAATATCTCGGTCGTGCCCACAATGACCGGGGCAACGGGATTCTCCTTGCGGTCACCGGTGACTATACCGACTTGATCCGGCCCGAATAGTTCGCAAAAATGGGCATAAATGGAGTTTGACAGAGCTTTCAAAGGGGAGGCGTACCAGGCTCGTTTTTTCTCTTGGAGGATCCGGGAGATAGCCTGTTCGGCAATCCAGGTTTTACCCGAGCCGGTCGGCGCCGAGACCAATACATCGCCATATTCAATTTTGTCCAGCGCTTCTAATTGAAACGGGTCCGGTTTGAAGTATGCTTTATCAGGCGTGCCAATCTCTTTAAATATCTTTAACAGTTCTTCAGGTACGTCGGCCTGGAATGGCAGATCATTCCCAAGACATTTATCATACTTATCCTTTTTTGCTTTGGCGCCGGCCGGTTTATCCTTTTTCTTTTGCCGGCGGGCGTTCTTGATCTTGGCCAGAATATGATGCGGAATAGGGGCCATAGCCGCTCTTTCCTTTTCATTATGGGTTGTCGGATTCGGCTTGCTCCAGTAGATGCAACAACCGTTGCTCCACCAAGGCGGGATCCAGACCCCGAAGCAGAATTACCTTTTCTCGTGACTTAAATCCCCTAACAACTTCAACCGAAGACTTGGCCACACCGAGTTGTTTGGCAAGAAATTCTCCCAAAAGTCTATTGGCCAACCCCTCGGTCGGCGGTGCGGTCACCCTGACCTGGAGGACATTATTCCTGACCCCTTCAATGCCGTTCCGTGAGGCCTTGGGAGAGACCCGAACCGACAGAAGAGCGCCTTCCGATGATGCTGTGATTCTCATCAAACCATCCGTCCCGTCAAAGGTATGAAGACTGGTCCGGATAACCGGTTCAGCCTGCTTAGTTGTCGCCTTAATATCATAATAGCCTAGACTCGGTTATTGTGGAAGGCAAAAAAAGAGCCGCCCAAGGCGACCCGAGAAATTTAACTGTTAACTCGTTGTTATGAATATGAATATATTTCAAAGTCAATATTAATTTCTCTTTTCCCGGCTAGGTTGAATCCCAAAACCAGAGCGACCGGATTGGTCACGGTTCCGGCCCACCAATGCGAAAAAAGAACTAATCTTGGCTGGTGGTCGGGTGAAATAATGACAGAAAGATTTTAAAATAGCTGACACCGGACCAGACTGTCAAGACAAAGGCGGCAATAAACAGGATCATCCCGTAATAATGGAAATCTAAATGGAAGTATTGATAATGCACCATCAACACGGCAGTGGCTACGGTTTGAGCCAGTGTCTTGACCTTACCCAGGCTTTCGGCCTGAATCACGATGCCCTCAGCCCCGGCGATGGCCCTTAACCCGGTGACTGATATTTCACGGGCGATGATCACAAATACGGCCCAAGCCGGCACCCGGCCCAGCGGAATGAGCATAATCAAACCAGCCGAGACAAGCAATTTATCCGCCAGCGGGTCTAACAACTTACCTAGCTTGGTCACGATATTCCGCCGCCTGGCCAGGTACCCGTCCAGTACGTCCGTGCCCGCGCCGACAATAAAAAAGACGGCAGCCAAAAAATTGGGCAGCTTGCCCGGCGACTGAAGACAGACAATAACCAGGGGAATACTAAGTATCCGGCACATGGTCACACAATTGGCAATATTCCAGTTGCTGACCCGTTTAACTTTTCCTTCCGACACAGCATCCTCTGGGAAAAATAGGTAATTATTTGGCGGCGACTTGTCTGAAAGCCGAATTGTTGGACTTGTAACTCTGGTAATATCCCAAAACTCTTCTCACGTATTCCTGTGTTTCAGCGTAAGGGGGGATGGAGTAGTTATATTGGACGACCCGTTCCGGTCCGGCATTATACGCCGCCAGGGCCAGTCTTAGGTCATTACTAAATTGAAAAATCAGGCCCTTAAGATAGCGAGAGCCGCCGAAAATGTTCTCTGTGGGGTCAAGAGTGTTTAAGACGTTCATCTCCACCGCCGTTTGGGGCATCAACTGCATTAACCCCTTGGCCCCTTTGGGTGAGACGGCCTGATGGTTAAAGCCTGATTCGGCCTTGACTACGGCTTTGACCAGAGCCGGGTCCAGGTCATGATAGGCGGCCGCGGAGAGGATGACATCATCAAACTTATTGGAATCGTATGATGTTTTTATCGCCGGGTAATAGGAGGCTGGAGCGCCGCGCATATACACCCGGTACTGGGGAGATACGGGAACGTTGGAGAAGTGCATAACTCCAGAGGCGTCCACGTACTTGTAAATTTCTCCCCAGACCGGAGATGTACCCAACATTAGGACCGCCAAGGCGACAAATCCTAACCCGGCCATCCTGTGGAAAATATTCCACCCAGGTTTCGTCGGCTGCGAATTCATTTGATCAGCGTGATGGAGCTTCATATAGATTGCCCAGAATGAGTTCACTGCAGAATACCAATGGCGTCGGCAGATATTGTATCTAAAATGAAGTGGCCGGCCACGCTGATTGGTGTTAGCTTTGAGTTACCTTCTTCCAGTCTTCCAAAAACTTTTGGAGTCCCTTGTCCGTTAGCGGGTGATTGGCCAGTTGAGAGATCACATTAAATGGAATAGTCGCGATGTGGGCCCCCATGGAGGCCGCCTCCAAGACGTGAATGGGGTTCCGGACGCTGGCCACAATTACTTCCGTATTGAATCCGTAATTTTCATAAATAGTTAATATTTGAGAGACCAGTTCCATTCCCGAAGCGGCAATGTCATCGAGCCGGCCGACAAACGGACTAACATAGGTCGCACCGACCTTGGCGGCCAACAAAGCTTGCAGCGGGGAAAACACCAGCGTAACGTTGGTCTTGATTCCTTCTTGGGTCAGAATCTTGGTGGCTTTAATGCCTTCAATGGTCATGGGGATTTTAACCACGACACATGGCGAGATTGAGGCCAGTTGTCTGGCTTCCGGGACCATGTCCTCGGCGTTTTGGCTGACGGCCTCAACGCTGATAGGTCCATCCACAATCGAGCAAATCTCTTTAATCAGGTCTTGAAACGGTTTTTTCTCTTTAGCCACCAGTGAAGGATTGGTGGTCACACCATCAACCAAACCCGTTTTAAGTGCTTCGGTTATTTCATTGATATTAGCCGTATCGATAAAAAATTTCATTCAGGTGGACTCCTTTGACGGTTACCTAAACGGGCTCACAGCACGTAGGTAGATCAGAGTTATTTTAGACCGAGTTTAACAATTTGCAACCAAATTCATTCAACCTGGGCCGGGTTTTTTGTTTTCTTTATCCCGACCACCTCGGATTGTAACAGTCATTAAGAAAGCATGACCACAGATTACCGGACAAATTTAAGACAGGACCGGGCAGACGGTCAAGAGTTATTTTGGAGATATTTGTCCCGGCACTCCCGGCTACAAAAATAATGGGGCTGCTCGTTGGTCTTAACTACCAGCGCCTGCCCCTTGGGCACATAGACCTGACAAATAGGATCTTGGACCATGATATCTTCCACAGGGTGACCGATGCCCTTGTTGTATTGTGGAGGAGGAGGCACTTTTCTGGTTCCGAAAATGTTTTTTACGGCCCGGTATGAAATGTAACCGATCACGGCAAACATAATCAATCGCAGCAACATATTGTTTTCCTATCTTAGGTCGAGACTAGCTCAAGGCATTGTTCAAAGATAGAGCAGCGATAATGCCGGCTCAGGTGACGGCATTGATCAACCTCTTTATTCCGCTTTTTAACCGGCTGTCAGGTTCCACGAATTTCAGGCCCATTTCATAGATGATAGTCTGCCGGTCTTCATCCCAACTGGTATTGTACCAGCAAATCGATGACTCGGAGATGACTACCTCGCCGTCGGGTGAAGTCATCGACACCTCTATGAGCAAATTGTCCGACATCAAGGCGGCGGTAGCCAGGTTGACCCGGTCGATGAAGATCTGTTTGGACCGGACATACACCCCGCCCGTGGAAACATTGGCCACGCTGACCGGGATGAACTGGGAGGCCGGCATCTTGTTTTCCTGGTCAACTAAACGGATGTTGGCCGGAATATCCACCCTTATCCGCCTGAATCGGCGGCGCTCCGGGCCGGTCTTAAAAAAAGGAGGTGTCATCGACGATTCCGTCTATCAGCTTTGATTCGATTGCGGTCACATGCCCTTTCACCCCATCGGGATAACCGGGGATAAGTCGGATAGAGCACTAAGTAATTCCCGGACGGATGCGTGGAGGATCGGATGCTTGACCTCAGCCGCGATCTCGCTTAACGGAACCAGCACAAACCTGCGCCGATGCATCTCGGGATGCGGAATGACCAAGTTTTCAGAAGATATCACCTGATCACCGTAAAGTAAAATGTCCAGATCGATAGCTCGCGGCCCCCATCTCAAACCGGGACGCCGCCCCAGGTCGTTTTCTATTGTCTTCAAGGCGATCAGTAGTTCTGCCGGGTTCAGCACCGTGGCCCCCCGGACTGCGGCATTCACAAAGTCGTCTTGATCCTTCACTCCCACCGGAGCGGTGCTGTAAAGAGATGAGACCCGGCCGAGCATGAATCCGGGTAGGTCCTTCAACCGGGCCACGGCCGACTGAATCAGGCTAACCTTATCTCCCAGATTAGAGCCCAGGCCCAGATAGACCGTCACAGGATCAGGTTGTTCCCGACTCAGAACCCCACCCCCTTGATGCGGTTGACTGCTTCCTTCAACCGGTCGACCGGCAGGCAGAGGGTCATCCGAATGTAGCCTTCTCCGGGGGCGCCAAAACCGTTTCCCGGGGTGGTGACGATCCCTGCTTTTTCCAACAAGAGCATGGTAAAGTCATTCGATGACCAACCGGACGGGACCTTGATCCAGAGATAAAAAGTCGCTTTGGGCGGTTCGACATGCAATCCGGCCTCATTCAACCCCGAGACCAAGACATTCCGACGCTCGGTGTAGATTTTCATCAGGTCGGCCACCACGGTCTGATCACCC
Organism: Deltaproteobacteria bacterium; assembly: GCA_015233055.1. Taxonomy (GTDB): domain Bacteria; phylum Desulfobacterota; class JADFXK01; order JADFXK01; family JADFXK01; genus JADFXK01. The sequence continues at coordinate 15,548 of JADFYN010000020.1, read as the reverse complement.
GTCAGAGCCTCGATTCCGGCCCACTGGACCGCCTGAAAGGCCCCGGAATCAATATTGCTTTTTATTTTACCCACGGCGGCCACGATTTCAGCCCGACCCACGGCGAACCCGATTCGCCATCCGGTCATGTTATACGTCTTGGACAGAGAATGGAACTCGATTCCGACCTCCATGGCCCCGGCCGCATTCAAAAAACTGACCGGCTTGTAGCCATCAAAGGCCAGCTCTGAATAAGCCGCGTCATGGCAAACGATGATGTTGTGTTTCTTAGCGAAGGCAACCACCGCATTATAAAAATCCATCCCGGCCACCGCACCGGTGGGATTGTTGGGGTAGTTGATAAACATAATTTTAGCCCGGTCAGCCACATCCGACGGAATAGCCGCCAAGTCCGGCAAAAAATTATTTTCAGCGGTTAGCGGCATAAAAAATGACTCGCCCCCGGCGAACATGGTGGCCACATTATAAACCGGATAGGCCGGGCTGGGGACCAGGGCGAGATCACCGGGATTAATGAAGGCTAAAGGGAAATGGGCCAGTCCCTCTTTGGATCCGATCAGGGTGATGACCTCGGACCGGTAATCCGCCTTGACCCCGAAACGGCGAAGATACCAATCAGCCACGACCTTGTTGAATTCGTTCATCCCGGAATAGGAGGGATACCGGTGGTTGGCCGGATCCGCGGCCGACTCAGCCAACTTTTTGATAATATTTTCCGGAGTAGGCAAGTCCGGATCGCCCACACCCAGGTCGATTATGTCAACCCCTTTTGACCTGACCTGTTCTTTTAATCGGTCTATTTCCATAAACAAATACGGGGGAAGGTTCTTGATTCTGTTAGACAGAGCGACGGAAAACATAATTAGCATTGTCTCCTGTGGAGATTGGGGTGGAAAAGAGATCGCAAGCGTACACCCGAAGATGCCGACAGATTCAGTTCATTCACTGATAGGGCCGTTCTTTAACGTAGGAACCTACCAGTCATCAAAATAAGTCAGGATGAACAACGAGTCAATGCTTTTTTCGTCCGCCGGGAGGCCGGATCACTGGAAAATCAAGCCGGCTGAACAATCTAACCAGTTGACTATAAACAAGTTCCCGGTAATATTTTTTTTGATGTTGGTCTGGTTCCTCCAACCCGAAACCCGGAATATTCAGCCCACAATCCGATTGACCAAAGAGCCGATCCCGGCTATCCGAACCTCCACCTCATCGCCTGGAGTCATCGGCCCAATCCCCGAAGTCGTCCCGGTGGCGATCACGTCACCCGGTTGCAGAGTCATGACTTTGGAAATGAAAGAGACCAGTTCAAAGACATTGAACAGTAGATGACACGTGTTGGAAGACTGCTTGACCTGACCGTTCAACAGACACTGGATATCCAGGCTATCTGAGGCCAAACCGGAGACAACCCACGGGCCCAGGGGGCAAAAAGTGTCAAAGCTCTTGGCCCTGGTCCACTGCTTGTCTTTAGCTTGCAAATCCCGGGCCGTGACGTCATTCAGGCAGGTGTAGCCGAAAATATAGTCGGCAGCTTGAGTGACTTCGACATTATTAGCCGTCTTACCGATAACTACTCCCATTTCAGCTTCATAGTCAACCTGCCGGGACATGGCCGGATAAACGATGTCGTCACCCGGTCCGATCACCGAGGAGGCCGGCTTCAAAAATAGCAATGGTTCCTCCGGCAGCTTAAGCCCCATTTCCTGGCCATGGTCGCGGTAATTCAGGCCGATGGCCACCACCTTGGACGGCGTCACCGGGGCCAGCAGGCGCACTTCGGACAAAGAGATCTCCGGTCCGGTAACCTGATATGGTTCCAGGAAATTACCGCTAATCCGTCGAAATCCGGCGCCTTCGTCTACTCCAAAAGCAATGGCGCCATTCTTGTCTTGGTATTTGATGTATTTCATATCTTTGGTGAATTCTCCATTATGTCGGTTGAGAGATTAATCAATCAACGGCAGGTGTTCAATATGGCGACTGCTGTTTTTCTGAGCCGGGCTGATTAGTGCGTCAAATTCCCCTTATCAACAGCGTCAATGATTATTTGAAACTCTTCCAACGAACCGACGACCAATGTTTTCTTGCGCAAATCTTTTAGCACGGCAGTGTCGGCTAGGGCGTTTATCTGATCTTCGGTCATTGAAGGAACCGAGCCGAACCTGCTCCCGAGGATTTCCAGAATCGTCTCCCGCAACGTCGCTTGCACGCCACGGAGACCTTCTTGGAGACCCTGTTGGAAACCCTCTTGGCGGCCTTCTTGGCGGCCTTCTTGATGACCTTCTTGATGACCTTCTTGATGACCTTCTTGGAACCATGTTTCGGCTAAACCGGGCATAGCATCACCTCTTTGGTTGTTAAAGACATCGTCCAGCGCCTCTCTCAACTCCAGCGAGCTCATTTTTTCCTTATTTGCCAGTAAGTAATGGACAACCTTTTCCAGGTGGTCATGATGATAATATCCTTGCCCAGATTTTCGCAGTAACTCCAATATGGCTCGAATGTGGGCTCGCAGTTCGTCGCTGTGAAATATGTATTTCAGGATCAGCAAGACCGCTCTGAGTATCTCCCGACCTTTGATGTCCTCGTCCCGGTAAATGGACAAGTCATAGAGAAGATAACTAAAATCAGGTAGAAATGATTGGAGACGAAAACGCTTGAAAAACAGACCCCGAAAGCTCTCCGGGATATCCCACCGGCTGACTCCGTGATACAAAACTATCGGCACAATATGCGGGAGGGTCCCATCCCAATCCTGGCCCATGGTATGCTCCCATATCCGAATCATATAACGGAGCAGGTGAAAAGTGATCAATGGTTCAGGATAGCTTTTGTGCTCAAATAGAATGTAGACCAAAGCCCGGCCGCCATCCGTTGTTTCCACTTCATACAGGAGGTCGGACAGTCTCTCCTTCAGATTGTCATCGACAAAAGTGTCCTTACGCGGCTTAAGCGTCTCCAGATTAAGCTCTTGAACCACCTCGCCAGGGAGGTAATTCAACAAGAAATCCACGGCCTCCTCTTTGTTGGAAAAGACACTTTTGAAAAACCGGTCATGGCTGTTGACAACTGCATCCGAAGTCACGATCACAGGCCCTCTTCAGGCTCAATAATAGGTTATCACCACCCGATCCAGATAATCCGCAAAAACGGCCAGGTGATCGGCGATGGCCGCTGTGTCGGCTCTTTTGGAAGCAAGTTCAATAGCCAGTCCGAGTTCGCCCAGATATATGAACCCGTAGCTGCCGGCTGAACCCTTGATGCTATGGGCGATCCGCTTCAAGGTGTCAAAATCCCCATCGGCCAAGGATTGGTGCATGGAACTGATATAATTACGATAGTCACTTATAAATTCTGGGATCAAATCTTCCAGAATCGAATTCACCTTGACAACATAATCTATCTTCTGCTCCATTTCCGGCGGAGTCGGCGGTTTTTCTGTGGCCGGTCGGATAGATGTCATCTCCCGCGGCCGATCTGTCTTACCCGCCGGCGGAGAAGAAGTCATAGTTGCGGCACCGCCGTCGTCTTTCCTTTTCATGACAAAATTTTGAATTGTTTTGAACAGCCTGTCTTTATTAATCGGTTTGGTCAAATAATCATTACAGCCGGCGTCGAGGCATCTTTGCTTATCTCCCTTGAAGGCATGAGCGGTAAGAGCCACGATTTCGGTAGGGGGGCGGGAGTTAACTTTTTCCCATTGTCTGATTTGTCTGGTCGCTTCAAACCCATCGGTGACCGGCATGACTATATCCATTAACACCAAGTCGTACCGGGAGGCCACGAATTTTTCCACCGCGACCTGGCCATTTTCGGCCATATCGAGACGGCACAAGGTGTTTTTGAGGTAGAGTTCGACAAGTCTCCGGTTACTAGGATTGTCTTCAACCAACAAAATATCCAGTGCGGGAAGGCTGATGGTCCCGTTCTCCCGGAATTCCCCGCTGACCTTATCGTTCATGCGATCCATGTTTCCGGTGACATGCAACACAGCGTCCATCAACTCCGATCGTCCGACCGGTTTGACCAGAAAGCCGGTCAGGCTGTCCCGGTCATCACAAGGATCGTCGGAAGTAATCATCATGATTATACGTGGAGCAGCCTCCTGATTTCCCATGACTCTCTCGACCATGGCAAATCCGTCCATATCCGGCATCCGGCGGTCAACCAGCAGTAAGCCAAAAGGCTTCCCGGCATCATGGGCCTGGGCCAGCAAATCTATGGCCTGAAGACCGTTTTCCACCTCCGTCACCACCGCCCCCCAGTCGGAAAGTGTATCGTTTAGAATCATCCGGTTGGTCGCATTGTCATCCACGATCAGAGCCTTGAGCCCATTTACATTCATTTCAAGTTGTGGCCGCTGATCTAAACATCCTTCCCTAACACCCAGTTTCACCGTAAAACAAAAAGTAGATCCCCGGCCGGGACAACTCTCCACCCAGATACGGCCACCCATCATCTCCACCAGCTTCTTGGAAATAGTCAGCCCCAAACCAGTGCCGCCATGTTTACGAGTGGTGGAAGAGTCCGCCTGGGTAAAGCTTTCAAAAATTAACTGTTGATGCCCTACGGCAATGCCGATGCCCGTGTCCTCGACGGAAAACAATAGGGCCCCCGGTTCCCCCGCCTGTTCATCCGGCACCACCCGCAACACGACTTCCCCCGTCTCGGTAAACTTGATTGCATTGCCCATCAAGTTGACCAGTATCTGTCGTAACCGAGTAGGATCACCGATTAAGATGTTAGGAATTTCGGAAGCGACCCGGCAAGGCAGTTCCAATCCTTTTTCGTGTGCCCGCATAGCCAGTATCTTATTTGTTTTTTCAACCAGTTCACGAAGATCAAAATCAATTGACTCCAATTCGAACTGGCCGGCCTCAACCTTGGATAGATCAAGTATATCATTAATGATATCCAGCAAATTTTCACCGGCTGATCTAAAGGTATGAACATACTGCCGCTGTTCCGGACTGAGATTGGTCTCCCACAAAATATCGGCCATCCCCAAGATGGCGTTCATGGGCGTGCGGATTTCGTGGCTCATGCTGGCCAAAAATTCACTCTTCGCCCGGTTGGCCGCCAGGGCTGCTTCCCGCTCTTTTTCGGCTTTCTCCTTTTCTTTCTGTTCCGTAATATCTACCAACGATCCTTCGTAATAAAGCACCTTCCCTGACTTACTACGGACGACCCGGGCCGAGATAGAGACATAGATGATCGTGCCGTCCTTTCGCTGAAATGGGGCTTCCAACCCGGTGACCTGACCTTTTTCAAGGAGGAGCTGCGTAACCACACGCCGGTCATCAGGATTCACATAGACTTGACGGGCCAGGTCGGTGATGGAGGAGACCAGTTCTTCAGGAGATTCATAACCTAGAATCTTGCTCATGGAAGGATTGGCACTGAGATAACGGCCGGCGGGAGTGCTCTGGAAGATGCCTTCAATGGCATTTTCATACAAAGCCCGGTATTCTTTTTCTGAGGCTTTGAGATCATGGTATAATCTCGAGTTCTCAATAGCTACTGCGGCTTGAGCGGCCAATGTATTGATGAGTTTCAGGTCCCGGGCGGTGTATGGCATTGGCTCCCGGCTGCTGATACTGATGACACCGATTATTCTATGCCCTGTTTTGAGCGGGGCGGAAATCATGGAGCTGACCGGGGAAGCGCTGGGAATATACCGGGGGTCATGAACCACATCGTTGATAATTTCAGCTTTACCGGACAAGAAGACATCTCCGGCGATGCCCAACCCCGGTCTCGTAAACATCTTTTCGGGAGGATTTTGACCTACCGCAGCCAACATTTCCAATACGCCGGTTTCTTGATTCAGGATCATAATCGAGACGGCGTCGGCCGTGACGACTTCCCGGGCATGTTCAATCACCAGGCCGGCCACGCTTTTCAAATCAAGGGAGGCGGCCAGGTTTTCGGCCATCTTGTGAAGCAGCGTAATTTCTTTATATGTATCTAATGTCTCGGCAACTAATTCTTTTTTTTCGTGCTCCCGACCAGCTATATAAGCCAGCACCGAGGCAAGCAATGAACTTCGCGGCCCGCCCCGAACCCATCCCAAGCGCACTCCCTCCAGATCAATCGGATGTAGTTCTGAGACCTCGCCACCGGGCCGTCCGAAAATAATCGCGCCCTGCTCATCCAAAATTTCTACCGCATCAGGCAGCATCTGGACCAGACTATCCAATATGGAGACAATCTCTTTTTTTTTCAGAATTTTCTTGAGGTGGATAGTGTTCATGTCCCCGACTCGTTACAGGTTACTCGTTACAGGTTACTGGTTATTCGTCACTAATTCCCGAAGGTATTACACAAGTTTCAAGTTGTAAAAAAACATATGGTTATAAACGGTGCTCGTAACCATAACCCGGCAACATGCAACAGGTAACCGGTAACATGCAACAAGTAACACGCAACAAGCAACACGCTTATCAAACTGGGGCAGACGTCTGATCTTTTATCTTTCCCTGATCCCAGTCCAGTTCCGGATACAACCGTCTGGCGCAGTCCGGACAAATACCATGCGTGAAGTCGGCTTGAGAATGAGCCCTAATATAGGTCTCGATCTGAGTCCAATACCCCTGGTCGTCTCGGATCTTCTTACAAGAGGCGCAAATAGGCAGCAACCCGCTCAAAGTCCTCACCTCGGTCAAATCCGTCTGCAATTCTGCGATCAAGTCATCGCGCCCTTTTTCTTCTTCCCTTCTGGCTGTGATGTCCTCATAGGTAATGAATTGCTTGCCCCCCCCAATGGTCACGGGGCGGTAAACAATATTCCGAAAATTGCCATCCTGACACCTGGTTATATATTCACGGGGACGGACTTCGCCGATCACGGCTTCCCGCAAGTCCTTAGACCAGACAGAAATTATTTCGTCCCGATATTCCGAACCGGGGAAGGCCAATCGAAAAAACTCTCGGCCATTTGGAATATCGTCAAGGGTGTACCCGAAAATATCGACAAACTTTTGATTCACGTACGAGTAATTGCCGTTGGCTTCAATAATCGAAATGGGAAAAGGCGATAGCTCGGCCAGATATCGAAACTGCTCCTCGCTTTCCGATAGGGCCTTCTCAATGAACTTCCGCGCAGTAATATCCTGAAAAATTGCCACCGTCCCGGCCGGTTTGTTTTCCCTGTCCCGATACATAGACCCACTCAAAGAAACAAAGATGACCGCGCCATTCCTGGTGTACCGGCAAGTTTCAATTCCGGAGAAGCTTTCGCCGGCCATCACCTTGGCCAACAACTGTCTGGTCATGGGCCAACTGTCTTCGGGTACGAAATCATTCATCTTCTCACCTCGGCATTCCTCCAAGGCCCAACCAAAAACACGAGTAAAAGCCGCGTTGAAATATACTACTTTCCCTTCAATGTCATACACGATAATCGGGTCTGGTGAACCGTCCATCACGGCCCGGTGCATTTCTTCGCTCACCCGTAACGCTTCTTCAGTCTGTTTTAGTCTGGTAATTTCCCTATGAATCACTACGCTGGCCGTGTGCCGGCCTTGCAGGTCGCGCAGGATGCTGGTATTGACCTGAACATCCAACAACTGCCCATCCTTGGTGAATCTTTTGGTCTCGAAACAAACCTTTTCACCAGACAACAGCCGCACCCAGGCATCTTTCGTTTTACCATCTTCATTTTCGGGAACAAAAGGCACCGGACCGCGCAACAGATCTTCTTTGGACCAACCATAAGTTATCAAGAAAGCTTCATTGGCAAAGGTGATTCTCCCCGCTGGATCATACATGACCAGAGGATCAGGAATGGTATCCAGGAGAAACCGATAGCGGGTTTCGCTTTCCTCAAGCGCCTCTTCCGCCCACAACCTGGACAGCATTTCTCTGTGCCGGCGCACTTCGTTGGTCAAAACCAGCGGCAGGAGTTCCGAATAGCCTCCGTCATCGTCTTTGATCAGGTAATTATTGACCCCGGATTTAAGGGCAATCACCGCCAGCTTTTCCGAACCGGCCCCGGTTTGCAGCACCACCGGAAATTTATATCCACGATCTCTGATTATTTTAAATAGTTGAAGTCCGTCCAAGACCGGCAGATAATAATCTATCACGGCGATATCGAATGACTCGCTGTTTGAATCCAATATGGCCAAGGCATCTTCCGGGTTGCCTACCTCAGTAACCTGATAAGGTGTTTGACTTTTCCTTAAGGCTCGAGAAAAAGCCACCCGGTCATGAAGGTTGTCTTCAACCAAAAGAATATTGATCAAGTCAAGGGGCACGTCGGTGGGCATCCCATTACCTCATAAAAAAACGCAACAATCTATATTTTCTCTGTGCGTTGTCTCTATTTTTGTTTTTGGGCCGAACACCAGGGTTAGGACAGCCTTAGCAGTTCCTTGGCCAGGTTCAAGATTTCATCAGGATCAAAAGGTTTGGTCATGTATCTTAACGCGCCCATCTCTATCCCCTGTTTGCGGTCTATTTCTTGTCCCTTGGCGGTGAGCAAAATGATGTTTATCCCGTTAAGACCTGAGTCGTGACTGACACATCGGCAGACCTCATAGCCATTCATTCCAGGCATCATGACGTCAAGAAAAACGACCTGGGGATTTTCTGCTCTAATCAGAGCCAGGCCCTCCTCCCCGTCGGAGGCGGTTAAAACCTCTACACCATACTCATCCTCCAGGTCCTCCAAGGTCTGTTCCAATAAAGACCGTATGTGCCTTTCATCATCGACGATCAAAACCTTCTGCCCCATGCTTCCAGGCCCTCCACTATTGGTCGACATTACGGGATATTCAGACGCCGGCTTAAAAAAACCAACCCGGCCCTCCAGGAAAACGGACCGGCCCAGGCGTTCACGGTTAGATCGCAGTCGGCTCGAGACCGCGGCCTTTATCCCCAGTCTATATATACACCATTCCGGCGTCGTTGCAAAAAAATTATTTACTTATTAACGAGGAATTCCTGGACTGGTTCTCATAAGGTCGGGTCAGTCGTGAATTATTCTTCATAGACCTGGGTGGGATTGCCTGGCCATCCGCTCATCCAGGTCTCGCAGCCGAACCGAGACCATCTTGGATATGCCCGGCTTTTCCATGGTCACCCCGTGGAGTTGATCGGCAATTTCCATGTTCTTCTTATTATGGGTAATAAGGATAATCTGTGAGTTTTTGCTTATTGATTTTAGCAACTTATTAAATCGGTCCACATTGGCGTCATCCAATGGCGAGTCGATTTCATCAAACAAACAAAAAGGGCTGGGTTTAATCAGGTGAATGGAAAACAACAGAGACAAAGCGGTCAAGGCCTTCTCCCCGCCGGAAAGAAGACGCAGGGTCGAAATCCTTTTTCCCGGCGGTTGGGCGATGATCTCCACACCGGATTCCAGGGGATCGTTTTCATCGGTCAACTTCAATTCCGCCCGCCCACCGTTAAACATAGCCGGAAAAACAATTTGCATCTTTTTGTTAATCTCATCCAACATGGCCAGGAAACGCTCCTTGGTCGTCTTGTTGATCTTCTTAATGGCGGCACTCAGGTCATCCATGGAGGTCAACAAATCTTCCCGCTGGGCAGTGACGAAATCAAGCCTTTCCTGGACTGTTTCATACTCGGTAATGGCCATCAAGTTAACCTGGCCGATGCCCTCGAGTTGGGTGATCAGGTCTTCAATTCGAGCTTTAATTTCAGCTTCGCTCAAGCCGGCCCAGACATCGGTCTCGTCGGGTGGAGTCTGTTTAAGAGAGGACCCATATTTGTCATTGACCAGTTGATCAAGATGGTCGAGCTTCAACTTTAGCTCAGATACCTGAAGATGGTAGGATTGGATCTGTTCCTCTTTTTTCCTATGTTCTCCCTCCATGCCTTTAAGTGCTCGTTCGTCTTCGACTAATTCTTCATTCAAAGATCCAATCGCCTCCCGTAGGGCGGCCGTTTCTTCGGTCAGCTCTTCCACTTCCCCATACAAGAGGTTCAGGCTGGTATCCACCTCCTGCTTCCGGGCGGCCAGCCTGTTCAGCTCTTCCCGGCCGTCTTGGGCCTGTGACAGAGCCCTATCCAACCTCCTGACCAGTTCTTTTTTATCCGAACGGGTTCTATCCAGGTCTCGAAACAAACCTTTGAGTTCGGCCTGCATAGCGCTTTGGCGCAGTCTTCGCTGCATCAATTGTTCTTTGACCCGGTCAAATTCGGCCCGGTGTTCGTGCAGGTCGCCGGCCAACTGGTCCAGTTCCTCATTGATCAACTGGTGTTCCTCTTGACTCTGGGCCAGCTTTCCTTCCAGGCGTTCGATCTTTGTCCCAAGCTCGGCTATTTCATCGCTGAATCTAACGCCTTCCAATTCTATAACCTCAAGGCGTTCCCGGGCGAATCTAATTTCTTTTTCCTTAATCAAAACTTGTTTCTCGGCCTCAGCCTTGTTCTGTTCCAATTCCCGCCGGGTTAATTCCCTCTCCCGCAGCAATTGATCCCCGTCCTGGACAAGTTTTTCCAATTCTTCGGCCAAGTTGGCGACTTGTTTTTTATCTCTCTCCAAATCAATCAGGCGGACGGTCAGGTCCTGCATCTCCCGTTTCTTGGCCAGCAATTTATCCGAAGGCAGCTCGCCCCGGCCACCGCTAAGAATACCCGCGGCCGAAATAATGTCGCCATCAAGGGTCACAATCGTTTGAGCCTGACCATTCCGACGCCACGCCGCCAGCCCCTGAGTCAGGTTCTCCACCACCTTGACGCCGTGGAATAGATGCCCGACCAGGCTGTGAAATCCATTCTTTAAAGACACCTGTTGGGCCAGGGGCAGGCCTGCTTCCGGGTGCGACCCCTGGTCCATGGCAGCCTGATCCGGGTTCCTGATGTCGGCCAGTGGAATGAAAACGCTGCGGCCGGAGGCCTGCTTCTTGAGATATTCGATAGCCGACACTCCGGCGTTTTGATCAGTCACGATGACCGATTGCAGCGTCTCACCCAAAACAGCCGACACCGCCTTCTCGTATTCAGGCGCCACCTCGATATACTCAGCCACCAGTCCCAGAATATTGTCCGCCTCCAGCCGGCCGGCCGCCCGAGCCTGCATGACCGCTTTGACTCCCGTCTGATACCATTCAAATTTGTTGCTCAGATCGTTCAGCACTTGAAGCTTTGAGGAGACCTGGGAACACTCCACGTCCAGGGCATTCCGCCTGGCCTGGGCCTGATTTCTCTCCTGCCGGAGTTCCACCAAACGGGACCGGTCTTCTTCCATCTGCCGGTCTAGGACAGCTATCTCTTCTGCCGCCTGCATCAGGGCTTCCCCGGCGCCGGCCAATTCCTCTTCCGTCCGACCAATTCTTTCAGCCAGTTCCAGTCGATCCGTTTCCCCCGTTTTTTGCCGCCACTGCAGCTCATGGACTCTCTTTCCGGCATTGGTTAACTCGTTCTTAATCGAGGATTGCCGGGTCATCAAATCGATCAGGTCGGACTTGCGGACCTGAACCATCTCATCCAATTCGTTTATCTGACTTCGAGAGGTTTCCAGGGCGGCATCTTCCCGAGCCAGGTCTTCCTCCATATTACGAATATCCAATTGAAATCGATCTATCTTTTGCTGAGATAAGACGATCAATTCATCGGCCTGGTCCATCTTGACGGTTAGACCGGCGACTTCCTCCTGGGCCTGGACCAACTGCTTAGCCAGTCGTTCCGACTCACGAACGGCAAACTTGACTTCGTTTTCGAATTCCCTGATTTTTCCCTTCTTGGCGCCCAGGTCATCCGTCTTGTCTTTCAGTTCTTCGGCCCGTTCCGCAGCCAGCAACTGTTGTTGCTCCACCCTGGCCCCGACGGCCGTAATATTCGATCTCAATTCTAAGTCAGCGTCCCGGATAATGGCCAATTCCACCTCGGCCTGTCCCAATTTTTCGGCTATATTCAAACGCCTTCTGCCGGCCAGGGCCATCTCCAGTCCGGTTCTATCCTTCCGCAGACTTCGGTATCGTTCCGCTTTTTGGGCCTGTTTTTTTAGCGAAGCCGCCTGCTTCCGGACCTCAGACAAAACGTCCTCGACCCGGACCAGATTCTGTCGGGCCTGGTCCAATTTCAGCTCGGCTTCGTGTTTTCGGACCTTATACTTGGTGATGCCGGCCGCCTCTTCAACAATGGCCCGGCGGTCCTCCGGCCGAGATTCAATAATCGCGCCGATCTGTCCTTGTTCGATGACCGAATAGGCCTTGGCCCCGACTCCGGTATCCATAAACAATGAGATGATATCCTTAAGACGGGTGATGGCCCGATTAATCCGGTATTCGCTTTCACCTGACCGGAAAAGCCGCCTGGTTATTTCGACTTCGGAGTAAGCCGCGTATTCCGGGGGACAACTCTGGCCATCATTCTCCAAAACAAGTGTGACCTCGGCCAGGCCTGGTGATTTCCGGTCACCTCCGCCACAGGATATGACATCTTCCATGCTCTTTCCTCTGAGCTGCTTGGGGGATTGCTCACCCATCACCCAGCGCAAGGCATCCAAGATATTGCTTTTGCCGCATCCATTGGGACCGACAATGGCATTGATTCCCTCACCGAGAGTGATCACGGTCTTTTCGGAAAACGACTTAAACCCACTTATTTCCAGTCTTTTTACCTTCATATAGTCACTTTGTTCAATGTGCCCAAAAACCTGCTTCGTCTCCCCGCACGTCACACCAGGCTGCCCGGTCTCCACGGAAGAGTCTGCAAATACGCCATCAGTTGTTTTAGGGTAACAGAAAGTACGGTTGGCTGTAAACTGAAAAATACCATACTGTGTGGTAGGTCTGGATAAACCACAACATATAGTCTTTGGTTATTTTGATCGAACAAGAGTATAAAGAAAGGCCCCGAATCCTCCCGGCGGCAGAGATAACCCGGTTGGCCTGGGCCGCAGACGCGGAGCAAGAAAAGGCTTGACATCGTGGTCGGATTATTTTTATGATAGCCGACTAAGTTTACTAACAGCACAATTTACTTTGTTAAATAACGGGGCATAACCGGCCGACGGGTACTATAAGAATTTCTTATAATATCGGCAGTTAATCCCAGATCACCACATCTCTCGCCCTAACTGAAATGCTCACTTTATTCAACGAGATAGAGGCAACGCCCCTTGTGCTGCCGGGACGGACCTTCTAATATCCAAATACCGACCGTCGCATCTCTTTCTAGTCTTTTCTTTATTCCCAAAGGCACAGGAATATGAATTATATCATTTTCTTTTTATTTTTATTTTTTTCGATGTCAATCTTTCAACCCGGAATTATCCAGGCCCAGCCGAAGAACTCCCCTACGGCTAAGGCCAAACCGACCAAAACAAAACTAACCAAGACCAAACCGGCCAAGGCCAAAGAAGTAAAGACCAAGCTGGCCCAAACCAAACAGGCAAAGTCCAAACAGGCCAACGCCCAAAAAGCAAAGACAAAACCGGCTAAATCTAAACCGACTGAGACAAAACCGGCCAAGACCAAAGAAACAAAAAACAAGCCGACTGAGACAAAACCGGCCAAGACCCCAGAAGCAAAAACCAAACCGACAGAAGCTAAACCGCACAAGGTCACTCCGGCTGAGACAAAGCAGACAGAGGCTAAACCGGCCAAAACTCCAGAAGCAAAAACAAAACCGGCCGAAGTCAAGCCAGCCAAGACTCAGGAAGCGAAAACGAAACAGACTGAGACGAAACCAGCCAAGGTCACTCCGGCTGAAACAAAACCGACAAAGGCTAAACCGGCCAAAACTCCAGAAGCAAAAACCAAACCGCCCGAGGCGACACCGGCCAAGGTTACTCCGGTTGTGACAAAGCAGACAGAAGCTAAACCGGCCAAAGCCAAAGAAGCGAAAACGAAACCGGCTGAGACGAAACCAGCCAAGGTCACTCCGGCTGAAACAAAACCGACAGAAGCTAAACCGGCCAAAGCCAAAGAAGCGAAAACGAAACCGGCTGAGACGAAACCAGCCAAGGTCTATCCGGCTGAGACAAAACCGACAGAAGCGAAACCGGCCAAAACCAAAGAAGCAAAGACCGGACCGACTGAGGCTAAATACACAAAAGTGGTCAAAACATTTAAGAATCATCGGGTCACCTGCCAAAAAGTAACTGTCGGACCCGGCGAAACCACCTGGGCCATAACCAGGCGCATGGGATTTAATAAGGGTTCGGGTAGCGGCACTTATATGGCCATGTTTCAAGGAGTGAATCCCGGAGTACGATTAGATCGAGTCAAGCCGGGAGCAGTCATCTATGTCCCCCTGCCCGACACGGCCAAACCGGTCACGGCCGTGGCCCCTTCCGCCCAAAAAGAAGCAGTAAAAGCGGTTCCTCAAAAGACCACGGCCGGCGTTGTCGCGTCCGTCCCGAAAGCCGCCACAGCCCCGGAGGCCGCGGCTCCAGTCAAGACAAAGACACCAGCGGCTGTTCAAACACTGTCTACTTCTCGGGATAAATCTCCATCTGACGATGATTCCGACGATGAACAATCTATTCCCAAGCCCCAGAAAGCAACCGGTCCCGCGCCAAAGTCCTCTCCGGTTCCATCTAAGATGGAAAAGAAGACACAGGTTGTCCGAGAACCAACGCCGGTCGTAGATTCTATTCCCAAAACCGTGGCTTCGACTAAGAAAACCGGTCCAGCGGAAGCCCAAAAGAGGGCCACGGTGGTCTCTCCCAGCCAGGAAAAGGCCCCCGCCGCCCCACTTAAACCCGCCGCCCCGTCAAAGGAGACCGGCCGGGAGGCTGGGCCTGATCAAAAGAAACCACTGGTCCCGGCACCTGCTCAGGTCGTGGCCGCCGCGCCTAAATCCGTCACTACGACCAAACCAGCCGCCGAACTCAGGCCCGTCAAGGAGACGCCATCCGAGCCGGCCTCTCAAGCAACCTCACCCATCGTTGCCGCGGTGCCCAAACAAGCCGGGAGCGCCAAAACAGCAACTGCGACCGCCTTGGAAACGACTCCCGAATCCTATCCAGGCCAGGCCCCGGATTTTATTCCGGATAGCCGGGGTGCCCAACCCCAATCAATCATGACTGACTGGGCCGCCCGCTTTCAACTCGGCCAACGGGCCCATATCGTCAGAGAAGGCGACACCCTGGTCGGACTCATGAAGGCCGACGCCGGTCTCCCGGCCGGGATGAGATATCCAGACTACCTCAAAGACTTCCATAAGCTGAATCCGGTCCGGGAGGGCACCACTAACTTCATGCCTGGCGAAATGATTTTTCTGCCCGAATATGTCAAGAAAGATGACGCCACAGCCGCAGAGAACGACCTTAGCCCGGTCCAGCCAAAAAAGACGACAGAAAAGACTTCTCCCGCGACCCCTACGGCCGAGGCCCCAGGAGTGACCACCGCGGCTGTTTCGGCCCCTTCCGAGCCTACGCCTGTGACCCAGCCGACCGCCCCGCCTCGGACTGAAGCAAGAACCATCACCGCGGCTGTTTCGACGCCTTCCGGGCCTACGCCTGTGGTCCAGCCAACCGCACCTCCTCGGTCCGAGACCAAAACTGAGGCAGGAACCATGACCGCGGCTGTTTCGGCCCCTTCCGGACCTGCGGCCGTGACCCG
>JADFYN010000209.1:5677-6166 GCA_015233055.1 Deltaproteobacteria bacterium | reverse complement strand
CGTTTGGCCGGTCCCGCTGCGGGCGTGGCTTGCTGGCCCGTGGCGTCGAAGTATAGGGTGCTGCCGGCCAGGTCCGAATTGGCATAGGAAGTAAATAAGCCGCCATTGGACACCCAATCCCCCTGGGCCACTCCGGCATTATTGAGCACCCGGTATTTCAGTGAGCCATTGATCCAGTCATAGGCAACGGTAAAGGTTCCATTCAAGGTGGCTTTGTCCGACAAAGTTTGTTTGGATATTGTCAGGGCGGCGGCCCGGTTGCCTTCTCTGATATCCGTGACCCCCGGCCCGGCTACCATCTTGAGGATGGCCTTGTATCCGGGCTGGATGTTCACCCCGTTGGTGATTTTGACGGAAGTGCCGTCGAGGTAGTTGGTTGAGGAGTTAGCCAGATTCATGGCCTGTTGACCGTTTAAACTCATTTTGGCGGTGGAGGCTCCCTGGGGCAGCAGCGTGAATCCCGAGCCAAAGGTGAAATCCCCGCTCGGC
>JADFYN010000209.1:0-5554 GCA_015233055.1 Deltaproteobacteria bacterium | reverse complement strand
GTTGACGGCCGTCCCACTCTTGTTCACACCGGTCCAGACCAGCTTGTCACCTGTGGCCAGACTGGTGAAGTATTTCGTACTCCCGTCTCCTAAATTTTGGATGAGGGTGCCCCGGGTGGCCGGTGAAGCGCCGCTGTACATGGCCAAACCGGCATAGGTCTTTTGAATGAAGACGGGATTGCCGCCCACTGTGCCCGAACGCACGGCCGTGCCATTGGCATCGTAGACGGTGAAATCGGTGGCCGAGGAAAAGATGATATCATATTCGGCCGGGACACTATTTACCGTATTACCGACCGAATAGGTGGCGTCACCCAGGGCGGCTGTACTGGCGGTGCCCGTGACCGGGACTCTTTGGCTGGCGATCTGAGGCGAACCGGCCAGCCCCTGGAAAGCGGTGGCGGACGTTAGTGAAGTCATAGCCGGCTGAATTCACCCGACCCGTCGCCCGTCCGGTCAGGACCTGAGCATTTGATGAGGTGATGGTGGCCACCATGTTGCCGTTGAGGAGGTAGTGGGAGTTATATGTGGCCGATCCGGCCAGGCCATCGATCTCATCGATCAACTGATCGATATCAGATTGCAATGCGATGCGTTGGGCATCGGTCAGGGTGGGGTCGTTGGCGGCCTGGAGAACTCTGGTCCGGATGGCTCTGATTACGCCTGAAATGTTGCCGGTCCCCTGGGTCAGATAGGAATCGGCCACTTGAAGCATCGAGGTGGTATCCTGGATGTTGTAGTTGGCTTGTTGCAGTCCGGTGGATTGGGCCTGGATGCGCTGGGACATCATCAACCCGGCCGAGTCGTCGGCGGCACTGATGATTCGTTTACCGGCCGAGAGGTGTTCCAGGCTGCGATTTACGGCTTGAGAGGCCAGATTGAGATAATAGAGGGCAGAATAGGCGGGAACGTTATTACCAATAACAACACTGCCGATGGTAGCCATAGGACGGTCCTCTCCATAACGCATATCCCTGCGTTTGAAGGCGGGCATCCCTGCACACCATGTTGGATTGTATGGCTAATTCCTTTTAACATCACCCCCTTTTTCCTTAAAGAGGTACCGGGCGGATCAATGCATGATCCCATATGCATTACTTATAACGGGGCGCAAGCCATCCTGGCCTGGCCGGTGAATCAAGAGACGGAAATGTATCCGCAGATGGCGCAGATTAACGCAGATGGATGAGACCCACAGCACCTGCGATTATAAGTCTTTATCAACCGGAGATTAGATTCTGACTGAACCTAAACGAGCGGCCTTGGCTCCGGCCGGGGGCACTTCCCTGGTCAGTTGTTGGAGCATTTCTCCCCAGGCGTCTTTCATGTCTGTCAAGACGTTCAAGACGGCGGTGACCAGGGCCACGTCTTTTTGTAAATTTGCGGTCATCAACCGTTGCAGCAGGTCCTGGTAGACTGCCCGGAGCGTCCGGCTCAACTCACCAGCCTCG
The DNA here is from genome assembly GCA_015233055.1 of Deltaproteobacteria bacterium. Classification (GTDB taxonomy): domain Bacteria; phylum Desulfobacterota; class JADFXK01; order JADFXK01; family JADFXK01; genus JADFXK01. Next base: position 4,103 of record JADFYN010000209.1, on the reverse strand, counting down.
AGGTTTAGAGAGATAAGCAGTTCGTTTACGATCTCTTGAACCTTGACCAGACGCCGGTGAGCCAGCTCCAACCGGTGTTGGGGAATGTCGGTTAGGACCCGATGCAGCTCCAAACACGCCTCTTCATACATGGCTAAGACCAGCCGGCCTCTATCCATACCGGCGATGGATTGCCGTAAGTAGGCTTCCCGCGGTCCGGCCCCAGCCTTAGACTTGAGCATATAGACTCCTCCCTGACCCTTTATCGGCAAGAGAAAAGAAAACTTTAGTCTTTTTTGATTCGTTCCGTTTTTGTTAATTCGAGCCTGGAAGGCGGTTTTGGGCGTTGACATACCAGGTCACGGATGTTAATTTAATAAGATGTGAAATCAAGGAGAACATTCGATGGCCATGCCTCCCCTCCAAACCTTTTTCGCCCCACCCGAGCGAGCCCCGGAAGAAAATGTGATCCGGGACGGGCAGGCGATTAGAAACATTCCGCTGCTGACCGAGTTGCTGGACGAAGTCCCAAGTTTTCTGGTCATTCTTAATCCCCAAAGGCAGATCGTGTATGCCAACCGGGCCATGTTGAAAGCACTCGGTTTGAAAGACGGGCAGGGTCTGGTGGGCCAACGACCGGGGGAAGCTCTAAGCTGTGTTCATAGTCATAAATGTTCCGGTGGGTGTGGGACTTCGGAGTTTTGCCAGGCATGCGGAGCCACCCAGGCCTTTTTGGAGAGCCAGGAAGGCGATGGAAGCGTCAAGGAATGTCGGATCATGGCTCAGAGGGGAGATGTATATGAATCCTTCGACCTGGAGGTTGCGGCTAAGCCGTTTTCTTTTACCGGGCGGGAATTCACCTTATTTGTGTTGACCGATATCAGTCATGTCAAACGACGCCGGTTTTTAGAACGCATTTTCTTTCACGACATCCTAAACACGGCCGGCGGCATCCGAGGATTTTCGCAATTGATTAAAGACGGTGAATACGCCGACCTGACTTACCTGTCCGAGGCGATCTATGAGGCGTCCAATAGCCTGATCGGTGAAATTGAAGGCCATCGGCATATTTTGGCCGCGGAAAATAGTGATCTAGAAATTTATCCTGAGAAGTTGGATACATATATTTTTTTGGAAAAGATCATTCTGGTCTACAGCCGGATGGAAGAGGCCAAAGCCAAGAAAATCTGCCTGGACCCCCAGACCAGTCGAGCGGATTTTGTCAGCGACCCGGTGCTGCTGGGCCGGGTGATTGGTAACCTGGTCAAGAATGCGTTAGAGGCTTCTTTGGATGATCAGGAGGTGACCATTGGCTGTCTGGTGACGGATCAAACCATCGAGTTCTGGGTCCATAATTCTACCGTTATGCCACGCCAGGTCCAGCTCCAGGTATTCAATAGGTCCTTTTCCACCAAAGGCAGCTCTCGTGGTTTGGGGACGTATAGCGTTAAACTGCTCAGTGAACGATACCTGGCCGGTCAAGTGTTCTTCACCTCGACCCCTGAGGAGGGAACGACTTTTCAAGTCATTTACCCCAGATATTTGGATAAATCAGTTAGAAGATAGTGTTCTTCGGGTTCGGCTTGATTTTGTCCACCGATATCTCCGGCCTAAAGGCGAGGGCGGGTTGAGGCGGACGAAAAATGTAAAGGCGGAGTAGCGGACAAAATAATTATGACTTGGTGTAATAGGCGGGGATGACTTGCGCTCTTGGCTATTAGTTGTTACTGGTTACCCGGTACCGGTCAATGTCATTGATTTACCCGACTGACAATCGTGGTAGCTTTTTAAAATAGTCAACTCCAAATAAGCCCCAACGGGGCGCTCTAGGTTAGCCCAGGGCAACGCCCTGGGAAATACGGCAGGTTACGTGCCAGCAAATAGGTACGGAGGTCGGCCACCCTCCGAAATCATTTCCTTTGATTGCGATATCCGGATACGGCTGAAGTACGGAATCGCCGGCGGTTTTATGTGAGCATTACATGGTATTTTGTATAGTCTTAGCCCCTACCCAGGGCTAACATAGAGCGCCCCGTTGGGGCTTATTCGGAATTGACCATATCAAAGAAATCGGTGCGATTGCCCTGCCGTTAAGTCAATGGCATTGACCGGTAACCAGCAAAATCAGGCTGACTTCCACCTTGCCCAATTAACTAGATAAGTTATTCCTCTTCCTCAAATTCCTCAATATCTTCTTTTAAGTATTCCTCATATTCCTCAGGAGCCAGAAGCTCGGAGAATTCACTATCAGACGACGGCTCCACCCGGATGAGCCAACCATCACTCAGGGCATCCTCGTTAATCAGCTCCGGATTATCGATGACGTCATGGTTGACTTCAATCACCTCGCCTGATATCGGGGAGTACAGCTCGGTAACGGTTTTATTTGATTCGATAACTCCAAAAGGCTCGTCCTTAAACACCTCATCGCCATCGCCGGGAAGGTCAATGTGAATTATTTCTCCTAGCTCTTCCTGGGCGAATTCCGATACGCCGATGGTGATGTGGCCGTCATCGTCCAGTCGAGCCCAGATATGTTCTTTGCTATATTTAAGTATCTCCAAAGTATTACTCCAGACCAGTCGATCTGGTGGGCGGTCCGATCGTCACCAGCCCACGCCGAGACCGCTGCGTTAACCGGTAAAGAGTCCCGGATGCCGTGAGCGCGGAGCCTGTCAAGACCTGGTCCCGTTTGAAGTATCAAGGTGACTTTGACTAAGAAGTTAATCGCTTGCGGTCGCAGTATCGCACTTGGCGGGACAGTCCGTTTTGGCGCCGGCTTCTTTAGGCGGGGTGCAGGTGGTGTCGGTGGTTTTATTTGCCGTAGAGGTTCCTTTCCCGTAATCCGTCACATACCAGCCGGAACCCTTTAGGATAAATGAAGAATGAGAGATTATTTTGTGGGCCGGTCCGCCGCACGCAGAACATGAGTTGATCGGGGCATCGGACATCCGTTGAAAAGCTTCAAACCGGCCTTGGCATTTCTCGCAAACGTACTCGTAAATGGGCATCTCTAAACCTCCTGCCAGATATGGAATTGTTGGTTCACCTTCGGATCTATTATAATATAAGCATCTATTTTTGATTTGCAAGGTTTTTTTCAAAAAATCTTCGGCCGGCGAGTGTCTGAGTAGCTTGGGCTAGTCCGAGGATTTCAAAAAAAACATAACCCAGAGAAGACGAAGGTTTTTCCGTAGTCGGGTGTAAAATGATAACTAATTATACTTGCACAAAAAAGTTGCTCAGCGGGAAGCTTTTGGGGGTTGCTATTTTTGTGGCCTGACCGGTCACAGAATATCCGCAATCAGACGGGCATTTCGGGCTGCCGCGCCGGCCTGCCTAAGTACGGCCAGTTGGGCCTGAGCCCCTTTTTCAGCTAATTGCTGCGGCCGGCTCAACAAGTTAGACAGGGTTTGGGTAAGTTCCAGGCCGGTTGCCACCAGGCCGTCAGCCCCGACTTCTTCTAAAGATATTTTGGCATCCAGAAAGTCTTCCATAGATGGACCATATAGCACCGGTTTGCCCCAGGCGGCCGGCTCCAACAGATTTTGCCCCCCCAGCGGAACCATGGAACCTCCACAAATGACGATGGCGGCCAGGCCGTAAATATAAAAAAGCTCCCCCATGGTGTTTAGAATAATCACCTCGGCGGCCGCCTCTCCGGGTTTAATATCCGTCCGGAAACGATAGGACATCCCATGAGATTTGACCAGGCGGGCGACTTCTTCGGCCCGATTGATGTGGCGAGGGGCCAGGAGCAGCTTCAGATTCGGGAACTGGGGCTTAAGTCGTGTGTAAGCATCAAGAACTATCTCTTCCTCGCCCGTTCTGGTGCTCCCCGCGACAAGCCAGGTGTCATCAGCCGAGATGTTCAATAGCCGGGCCAGGTTGGCTGCTTTGAGAGGATCCACGGCCGTGGTCAGGCTTTCGTACTTGGCGTTGCCGGTGACCACGACTCGATCCGGGTCGGCCCCCATTTGGACTAGTCTCTGGGCGTCATCCTCGGAAATGGCTCCAATGGTCTGGAAAAGATTCAAAGATTCCCGTGTCAGACATTTGATGTGACGATATCCGGCGATGGACCGCAAGCTGATTCGGCCGTTGACCAGGAGAGCCGGGATGCC
>JADFYN010000208.1 GCA_015233055.1 Deltaproteobacteria bacterium | reverse complement strand
CCCATAATGTCGGGTTAAGAGATAGCCCATTATGGGGGATAGAACTAATCTTGCAACTACATGATATAAAATTAGTTTAAATTAATGATCATATTGTATAGCGGCCGCCCTGATTACCTCAACCGCTGATGTCTCAAACCGCGGCCTCAAGTTCATAGGATGCCGAGTTGATAAAAAAACTTGAACATCGAGTATATACGAACCAGATGGAAGAACTGGTGAGCGTTATTTTGCACAACAGACTATCGCTGCCGGTACGCTTGATCAGAGAGCTTAACCCTAAGGTGGATATCCAGGCCATCGCCTCCGAACTGTGGCCGCAATCTGCTGATCGGGCAAAAACATTGATGGAAAACGGGCTGCATGTGTGTAAAGGTCCGGAAGACGGCCGGCTAATCTCACTTTCGGAGGGTGGACTGACCATTGGCCGCGCCTCGGATAATGTCCTGGCCGTGCCCTATGATTCTACCGTATCCGGCCGGCATGCCAGAATATTTTTTCGTAACGGTGAGTGGTGGATTGAAGATCTGGGCAGTAAGAACGGCCTGGCCGTCAATGGCCGACGGATAACATCTGCCGTTCCGGTCAAGCGGAATGATAATATCAAGATAGGCCAGATCATTCTGGTGATGCTATAATTTGGTTTTGGCCGACATTGAGTTTTGGTCTCTGGACGGGGCGAGCGGCAGAAAGCTTTGCCCAGGGTGTACCAATCCTGGCCGGTGTGCGTTGGTCGCCGGCTTGGTGGAGCGTCGGGGGTAAGATTTGTGATTGGGTACGAAAAGAAAATAACGGGAATTGACTGGAATCAGGCGGCCGAAGTGTTCAGTCGAGCCGAGTGGTCTGACCATTGGGCAACACTCTAATGAAGGAGGTATCAGAATGAAAAGTCGAATAGTCTATGCACCGTCTATATTTTTTGTTCTCGCCATGTCCATTATGCTGATATGGGGCAGCGGCCCGGCACTTGCGGGACAGGACGATGTGGCGATTGATAAGGTCCGGTTGAGTTTTAATGCCGCATTTAATGAAGGCAACGCTAAAGCCATGGCTCAACTCATTGACTCCAACGCCATTTGGCTGCCGGCCGGAAAGCCGTCTATTGTCGGCAAAGACAAAATCCTAGCCCATTATACAAACGTTTTTGCCGGAGCGCGGTCGAAGCTTGAGCTGACACCCGGTGATATCCAGGTGTGCGACGGTTGGGCTTTCATGAGCGGAGATAACATTCGGGCTGATACGCCAAAGGCGGGCGGGACAGTCAAGCAGGTCTCCGGTCATTATCTGTTTGTCCTTAAGAAACAGCCGGACGGCACCTGGAAGATCGCTCGTGATATCTGGAATGAGACGGTGAAACCATAGGGGGAGCCTAGGAGCCTGTCGGACTTTCCGAAATCAATGAGTGTAACAGATTTAAATAATTAAATTTGTATTTTATGGGCAAAAGTGACCCATTTTTACTAATCCCATATTTTCATCCAGTTACGCCTTAAGCAAACAGAAAGTCCGACAGGCTCATAGATAAAGGGAAGCTTTATTGTCGCCGTGAACAATGGGGGAGGACCACATCTATACCTTGATTGGCCATAGCCGGCGCTGTTGGATTAGCGGCTATAGTTGACCTGACTTCTTGCGGCTTCGCCACCCAGACAACAAGTTGTCTGGGCCACCCGCCTATGACTCGCTCAACCGCCTATCCCAAGACATCGAGGCGCAAAGCCGGACGACCGCGTACGCCTACAACAACAACGGCAATCTGACCGGCACGACCGACCCCTCGGGCTGCCAACCGGCTTTTGCCTACGATGCGGCTGTGTCTGCATTCAACTCGACCAACCGCACGGCTCGAAAATCTATAGGGTTTCTATCTTTTGCCTTGACAGCCGGGACAATGAGGGACATGCTTTTTAGCCTGTACATGATTGTCCATGTCATTAGAAAAAAGGTAGAAGCGCCATGCAACTAGGTGTCAAGGATGTAGCCGAGATTTTTGATATTTCAGAAAAAACGGTATATCGTTGGATCAAACAAGGGAAGCTGCCGGCCTACCGGGTGAATGAGCAATATCGGTTTAACCGGGCGGAATTGTTAGAGTGGGCCACGGCTTCCAGGATAAATGTTTCGCCGGAACTTATGCACGAACCCGAAGTCGAAGGAGTGCCGTTGCCTCGTCTTGATGAGGCCCTGCAGGCGGGTGGAGTCCATTACCGGGTTTCCGGCACGGATAAAGCTTCCGTCCTTCGGGCGGTGGTTGACGTCATGCGTCTGCCGGATGAAGTAGACCGGTCATTTCTCTACCAGGTCTTGCTGGCTCGTGAAGCGCTGGGGTCGACGGCCGTCGGCGATAGCATTGCCATTCCTCACGTGCGCAATCCCATCGTTTTGCACATTCCACTCCCCATGATCTCTCTCTGCTTCTTGGAACAGAAAGTCGATTTCGGCGCTCTGGATGGTCAACCGGTGGATATTCTTTTCACTCTGATCAGCCCGACCGTTCGGGCTCACCTCCACCTGCTGTCAAAGCTTGCGTTCGCGTTAAACGATCCGCAATTCAAAGCCGTAGTCACTTCCCAGGGCGCCCGTGAAGCTCTCTCTGCTGAGGCCCGTCGTATAGAAGAAAACCTTCGACCCTCTGTCGCTAATCCCCAGATGATTACATAAACTCAAAATAATTGGTCTTTAAACCAATATTACCCTGTGGTCCCCATTGACTAAAGGATGGAATCGACGCCTTCTCTCTTATAAAAGGAGGGGAAACCGCCCTTCGGCTCCTCCACAGGAATTGAAATTGGAGCGGCAGCACCTGAGCCTGGGTGGCGGACCATTAGCACGTCATGCCGGCCTAAGCCGGAATGCATGGACATGGTCGGCCCGGCAGGCTGCGGTTCTATAGGGAATGACCGCTGTGAGTCTTGGACGCGGGGCGTGGCGACCTCATAGTTCCTTCATTTTCTTTATTTCAAGTGAGGTAAAAGATATATTTTATGTTTTTGATCCTTCTAGCCATGAGTGTTCTAATCTTCAGCGGGCTATTGTCTTTCTTTTGTGGCAGAAATCCGCGACGGGCCAATGTCATCGGGGCGGGTGGAGCGATACTCGGATGCGTGCTTGGTCTGATTCCGGCGGCCGGAGTCCTCTGGACGGGCCATAACCATACCCTCCATCGGGCCTGGGATGTGCCCTATGGCTCATTTTTCCTCCAGGTTGACCCACTTTCCGCCTTTTTTCTCCTACCGATTTTGGGACTTTCGGCTGCGGCCGCCCTTTATGGTGCAGAGTACTTGATCGCCTATCAGTCCCGCAAGAATCTGGGCGGGCCATGGTTTTTCTACAATTTATTGGTGGCCGGCATGGTCATGGTCACCGTTGCCCGTAATGGTGTTCTCTTCCTTCTGGCCTGGGAGATCATGTCCATGGCCTCCTATTTTCTCGTAACTTTCGAACATGAGAAGGAGAATGTCCGACAGGCCGGCTGGACATATCTGGTGGCGACCCATCTGGGAACGGCCTTTTTGTTCATTCTCTTCCTGGTCCTGGGCCGACAGGCCGGATCGCTTGACTTCGACCGATTTGCCTCGGCCGGGGCCTATGGTTCTTCGGCGATGAACTTGGTGTTCCTCCTGGCCTTGATTGGTTTTGGAACCAAGGCGGGGTTCATGCCTTTTCACGTCTGGCTGCCGGAAGCTCACCCGGCCGCTCCGAGCCATGTGTCTGCCGTCATGTCGGGCGTAATGATCAAAACCGGCATTTACGGCCTGGTCCGGACCTTGACCTTCCTTGGCCGGCCTGAAGCCTGGTGGGGCTGGGTTCTAATCGGGATCGGGCTGGTTTCGGGTGTTTGGGGTGTGCTGTTCGCTCTGGCCCAGCATGATCTCAAACGGCTTCTGGCCTATCACAGTGTGGAGAACATTGGGATCATCGCCCTGGGTTTGGGCCTGGGGGTCCTGGGGCTGGCTTTAAATCAACCCCTTCTCGCCGTGCTGGGGCTGAGCGGCGGACTTTTGCATGTGCTCAATCACGCCCTCTTCAAGGGACTGCTGTTCATGGGGGCGGGTGCCGTCCTGCACGCCACGGGGACACGGGATATCGACCAGTTGGGCGGCTTGATCAAACGCATGCCCTGGACGGCGACTATGTTCTTGATCGGCTCCGTGGCCATCTGCGGCCTGCCCCCCCTGAATGGGTTTGTCAGCGAGTTCCTGATCTATGTCGGTGCGTTTTATGGAACCGGGTTGCAGGACGTCTCCATTTCGGGGGCTACGGTGGTGGTCGGACTGGCTATGATCGGCGGCCTGGCTGCCGCTTGCTTTGCCAAGGCATTCGGGATCGTTTTCCTGGGAGAAGCCCGGAGCGAACACGCCTCGCAGGCACATGAAGTAGGTTTCCCCATGCGCATCGGGATGCTGGTCCTGGCGCTGGGGTGTATCACGATTGGCTGCTTGGCTCCCCAGATAACCGCGATGGTCGGGACGGTGGTTGGCACCATGCCGGGCCTGACGGGAAGCAACATCCAGGGGCATCTGGCTGTGGCGATTGGTCCGTTGCGTTCGGTAGTCCTGACTTCGGGCATTCTGCTGGTGTTGATAGCACTGCTGGCTATGATACGCAGCCGGCTTCTGGCGGGCCGGAAAGTGGAACTGAGCGGAACATGGGATTGTGGGTATGCCAGGCCTTCCGCCCGGATGCAGTACACTGCTTCGTCCTTTGCCCAGCCTTTAATGAACATGTTCGGAGTCCTGTTGCAAACCCATCGCAGTTTAGAAAGGCCGGAAGGCTTTTTTCCCACTCGTGCCGGCCTGCATACGGACACAGGGGACATCTTTCGTCAGAACGTCTATCGCCCTATTTTTCAGGGTGTTGAGCGTTTTTTGGTGTGGCTGCACTGGCTGCAACAGGGCCGTGTCCAGATTTACATCCTGTACATTGCGGTCACGATGCTGATTTTGCTCATTTGGAACCTCTGATATCCCGAGATGAGACTATGACTACCACATCCTGGTTAAATCCATTGGCGGCTCTGGTTTTAGCCCCTTTGCTGCCTGGAATCATCAATCGAACCAAAGCCTTTTTCGCTGGTCGCCAAGGCCAGCCGTTGTTACAGGGTTACTATGATCTGGCTAAGTTGTTGCAAAAGGGCGCCGTCTACAGTCGGACCACGAGCTGGATTTTTCGGGCCGGTCCTGTGGTGGGTCTGGCGGCTGTTCTGGTGGCCCTGGTTCTTTTGCCTCTCGGAGGCGCCGCTGCTCCGCTCAACTTCACTGGGGATCTCATTCTGCTGGCCTACCTGCTGGGCCTCATGCGTTTCTTTACGGTTATTGCGGCGCTGGATACAGGCTCGGCCTTTGAAGGAATGGGAGCCAGTCGAGAAGTGCAATTCTCCGTTCTGGCGGAACCCGCTCTATTGCTGAGCTTAGCGGCTTTGGGCCGGGCCGGGCAAATTGGTTCCGGGAGCCGAATAGAGCACCTGAGTAATTTTCTGTCTCTTTCATGGACTTACTCCAACCTCTCGGCGCTAGCCTGGATGCGTAACGGCACAATTCTGCTGCTGGTGGCCGGAGCGTTGCTGATCGTTCTTTTGGCTGAGAATTCCCGGATACCCGTCGATGATCCCAACACCCATTTGGAGCTAACGATGATCCATGAGGTTATGGTTCTTGATCACGGCGGGCCGGACTTGGCCATGATTCTTTATGGCGCGGCTCTGAAGCTTTGGGTTTTTTGCGCCCTGCTGGCCGGCGTCCTCATTCCTGTCCGTTCCTCATATTGGTGGCTGAATGCCGGGGCCGTCATCGGAGGTATATTTATTTTGGGGGTGGTCATCGGTGTGATCGAGTCCTCCATGGCCCGGCTGCGCCTGCTTCGTGTTCCGCAACTTCTGACAGGCGCAGGTGTTCTTTCCATCCTGGCGTTCGCACTGGTCCTCTGGAGGCAATATGGAACTTTGGATTGACTCGCTGATCGTGGTGCTCATCCTGACCAATCTGAAACTGATCAGTTCCAGCCGGTTGAGTGCCTGTATTCGCATCGTCGCCGTTCAGGGTGTGCTGCTGGGTCTGGTCCCGTTGCTGGTCGGTCCGGGTGATCTGACATTCCGCGTCATTCTCCTGTCAATAGTCACAATGGTGGTCAAGGGCGTCGTTTTCCCGTGGCTGCTCTTAAAGGCGTTGCGGTCAGCCAACGTGCGCCGGGAA
>JADFYN010000207.1 GCA_015233055.1 Deltaproteobacteria bacterium | reverse complement strand
CCGTAGCCGGATATCCCATTCAAAGGAGATGACTTTGGGGGCTGGCCGCCCTCCTGACCATCCTGCTGACACGTAACCTGCCGTATTTCCCAGGGCGTTGCCCTGGGCTAACCTAGAGCGCCCCTTCGGGGCTTATTCGGAATGATCTATTTTAAAACATTAGAGTGATCATCCGGCCTTAAGTCAATGACATTGCTTTACAGGTTGCATGTTGCTCGTTATTCGTTAATGGTGAACACACTATATTATAGCAACTAATTTGAAACGAGTAACCTGTAACATGTAACCTGCAACCTGTAACGTGTAACCTGCAACATGTAACCTGTAACCTGCAACGTGTAACCTGTAACCTGTAACCTGCAACGGATTACCAACCCTTGCCCAGGATTACGGCCGGGATGGTTTTGAGCATGATCTTAAAATCAAGCTTAAGATTCCAGTTATCGATGTACTCCAAATCCATGGCCATCCATTTAAGGAAATCGACTTTATTGCGGCCATTGATTTGCCAAAGGCAGGTCAACCCCGGTTTCATAGACAGTCGCCGCCTCTGCCATCTTTCATATTGCTCCACTTCTTCGGGGAGCGGGGCCCTGGGCCCGACCAGAGACATATCTCCTTTAAGCACGTTCAACAGTTGCGGAAGTTCATCAATGCTCGATTTCCGCAACAGCTTACCGACCCTGGTCACCCTGGGGTCATCCTTTATCTTGAAGACCGGCCCGTCCATTTCGTTCAGGCCCTGAATGTCACTTTTCATCTTATGAGCCCCGGCAACCATGGACCTGAACTTATACAAAGTAAACCGACGGCCGTTCATGCCGCACCGGGTCTGGGTGTAGATCACCCGGCCTTTGGAGTCGAGTTTAATGACCAGGGCAATCAAAAGAAAAAATGGACATAATCCGGCCAGCAGGACCAGGGACGCTAGTTTATCTATCAAACTTTTGACCATTAGCGAGCCGTCATCACTGGGCCGGGTGGAAAAAGAGAGTAAGGGGATATCGTTAAGGCTGGTAATGGAGACGCGCGCAATAACATTAGGGAAGAAATTAACCGCCACTCGGGTATTAATGCCCACGTCTTCAAGAAACAGAAATGTCTCTTCCAGCGTGTCCAAGGTCTTGCGATTGACCAGAAAAACAACCTCATCCACCACGCTGCTCGACACAACCCGCTCAATATCCTCGATCACTCCTAAAAACTTATATGGCGCAATATTATTATTTAAAGAGTTCTGGTCAATCCCGATAAACCCGGTGACGCGGTATCCCCACCAGCGGGTTTGCTCGGCCATCCGGGCAAATTCCACGGCTCTCCGATCATCACCGACGATAATCATGTTCCGAAAATTGTAGCCGCTTTTTCTGACCCACCGGCTAACCAGCCGAATGGCCACCCGGACCAAGATCAAAGCTAGAAAATCCAGAGTCAAAAAGATGGCGATAAACAACCGGCTGGCCACGAGCTGGAATTTAAACAAGAAAATGGCGAATCCCAGGATCATGCCACAGACGAAGGTGACCTTGATTAACTCTTTTATCTCACTGACGATGGGGGTTGTCCGGAAAGAACGGTAAACACCCATGTATTTAAATGTAAAAGCCCACACCGGAACGATGACCAACAGCATATACAGATAATGCTCCAGCGGAAAAAGCCGGTCTAAGCCCCGAAACAATGAGTTCCGGAGGACATAGGCGGCAAAAAAGACTCCGACGGTCACCCCGACATCAGTGATGATAAGTGCATTTTCAACTAATTTGGCCCGTTGTCTTAGCATATTCTCCAGTCCGGTACCTCTTGAACCTGTTTGGTTAAGGCGTTTCCATTATCGCGAAATGGTCACCGGATAGTCAAGTCCGAGACTTCTCCTCGACTTTCAGTCCATGGTATTTCATGCTGAATTTGATCAAACTTTTGAGGTGTTCCCAGGTCGCCCGGTTTATCCCCCGGCCAAAACTGGCCCGCTGGTGGGCATGGATCATCGTCGCCTCGGGTAGATAAACCACGCCCCAGTTGCTTCGGCGCATGGCCAGGCAAAGATCCACGTCCTCGAAGTAAAGGAAAAAGCGCTCGTCGAATAACCTGCCCTGGGGCAAGGCCTCTCGCCGGGCCATAAACGCGGCGCCCTGGGCCCAATCGATCTCCCGCATGGTGTTGTGGTCCCAATCAGCCATTAAATGGTTCGATTCGACCTCCGGCCATAACCTTCCGGCCCATCCGGTTCTTCGGCAAAGCACTGTCCGCAAATCATAAAACCGGCGGCAGGAGTACTGCAACCGACCGGTCGCGTCTGTTAATTTAGCAAAAACGAGACCAATATTCCGGTGCCGGACGAGCAGTTCCCGCATCCTGGTCAGGGCTCCGGGCAAGACTACAATATCCGGGTTTAAATGGACGACGAATTCACCCGAGGTCAGCCTCAACGCCTGATTAGCCGCTCTGGCCAGCCCCAAATTATTTTGATTATATACGGCCCTAACCCAAGGATAGCCGCCGAGCAAGCTGCGGACCCGATCTTGATCATCTGAGCCATTATCCACCACCACAACCTGCCCCGCGGCCACCGCTTCGTCCCCTTCGAGAGACCGCAGCAGCCCGGCCAGATCCGTTGGTGCGTTATAGTGGACGGTAATTATTGATAATGATTCTTGGCGCATATTTTCTTCTGTTGGCTCATAAATTATTGCCCTAATCCGGCCGGAACCGATAGGCCCGATTTACGTTTCTGTCCGGCCGCCCCGGACATCCTTGGCCTATAAACAATTTATTATATCCTTTTTACTTCGGGAAGTCAAATTCTTTTCCGTCCGGCAATGAAACATAACCGGTTAAGGTTTAAAGATAAAATGGTACATTTTGCCGGGCCGCGGGCCGAGACGAATAAATTAAGCTATCGCTCCTCCGCAAAATATATAATTACAATCAATATATTACACGTAGATACGACTATCGCCGCGTTGGCCCGGCCACTCCTCTTCTGCGCACCCGGCCTTTTTCCCTTTTCGCCCTATTTTCGCTTGCATCTTCAAATCTGTTGCCATATGTTGTGGTCAGCAGGCCCAAGTCGGGTTAAATTCGGCCAATAAAACAACCTGGCCTGGAAGACGAGTATGCTAAGCGATTAGCATCAAGGGCCAAAATTAAATCCGCAGATTTGCGCAGATCAAAAAAGGCGAATGATCGCAGGTGCCTGTGGATTTCAGTAATCTGCGTTCATCTGCGTAATCTGCGGATTTATTTCTATTTCTCAATCAATAGAACTCGTCGAGCTCAGGTTAAATATATCTTTTGAAGAGGCGTAAGATGGAAGGAAAACCGCCCAGGCCGAAATTACTGGTGGTGGATGATAACCCGGCCGACCTCAGGGTGATCACGGAGACATTGAAGGGCGAGTATAAAATCGACACTGCGCTCAATGGCGAAGAGGCGCTGATTTTGGCCGCCACGGACCCGCTCCCCGACCTCATTCTTTTGGACGTGATGATGCCAAAAATTGACGGGTATGAAGTCTGCGCCAGGCTAAAATCCAACGTCAAGACCAGAAATATTCCGGTCATCTTCTTGACCGCCTTGAGTGAAGACGAGGATGAAGCCAGGGGCCTGGCCCTCGGCGCCGCGGATTTCATCACCAAACCATTTCGGCCCGGCCTGGTCAGGGCCAGAGTCCGCAATCACTTAGAACTCAAACTTCACCGCGATCACCTGGATTATTTAGTCAAAGAACGAACTCGCGAACTTCTGCCGGCCCATCAACCGGCCATCAAGGGATCGCCCCTCCCGGCTGAATATCGGGACCCGGAAACCGGCGGTCACATCTTCCGGACTCAAAACTATGTCCGTTCCCTGGCGGAACATTTGAAAAACCATCCTGATTTTATCTCATTCCTCAATGATGACGTCATCGATAAGCTGTATCGATCCGCGCCGCTGCATGATATCGGCAAGGTCTGTATTCCGGATAACATCTTATTGAAAACCGGAAAACTGACGGATGAAGAATTTATGATTGTGAAAAAACATGCCCGGCGCGGCTACGACGCCATTGAGCGGGCGAGCCAAGAACTGGGCCGGAACACCTTTCTCCAGATCGCCATGGAAATGGCCTACACTCATCACGAAAAATGGGATGGTTCGGGCTATCCGTCGGGGTTGAAGGGCGAGCAGATTCCTGTTTCCGGAAGGCTCATGGCCTTAGCCGACGTCTATGACGCCCTGATCAGCCGCCGGGTTTATAAACCGCCTATGCGTCATCAAGCCGCCGTGGCCATCATCAACGAAGTCAAAGGGATCCATTTCGATCCCCGAGTCGTTGACGCTTTTCTGGAACTGGAGGGAAAATTCAAGCTGATCGCTTTAGAATTTGCCGACTTTGATGAAGAGCGGGCGGCCTTGTCCGATTAACTCCAGGCAGTTAAAATATATGCGTTATTCCAGTGTCTTCAACTACTTCTCTAAAAGCGTAAGCCAACTTCTCGGAGACTCGATGTTGTCGAATTGCTGGAGTCTTCCTGATAAATTATATGACTACCAAAAATTACATTAATGAGTTATAACATTCCAAGAGGGAGATGATGAAGATAGAAATCAGGTACAAATTCATTTTGATGACTGTTTTCGGGATGCTTTCTCTTTTTGCCGTAATGGGTTTGACCTCATCCTGCAATACATCGGAAGAATCCGCAAGGCAGAAGGAAAAAGTCACGATTGGAGTCGCCTCGTTATTATCGGCTCCCCTGGTGATTGCCCAAGAGCAGGGATTTTTTGCAGACGAAGGTCTCGAGGTCACATTTAAACTTTATCCTTTTGGAAAAATGGCTCTGGAAGCCGTGTTTGCCGGGGAGGCGGCTATCGCCACGGTAGCGAACACGCCCATTGTATTTTACAGTTTTAACCGAGAAGATTTTGTGATCTTTGCGACATTAGCCCATAGTTACGATGACTGCAAGATCATCGGTAGAAAAGACAGGGGGGTGGGCCGGCCCAATGACTTAAAGGGCAAGAAAATAGGGATCATTGCCAAGACCTCAAGTCATTTCTTTGCCCATATCTACCTCACTGAACACGAAATTGACCCCTCTACCGTAGAACTGGTTAATCTTGTCCCGAAGGATCTGACGGATGCCTTGAAAGAAGGCCGGGTTGACGCCGTCTCAGCCTTTGAGCCCTATGCATATATGGCCATGAAGGCGTTGCCCGGCAAGGCGGTAAAAATGCCTGGAAGTGATCTTTTCAAGGAGACTCTTAACCTTGCCGCCATGAAAAGTTACGCCGAAGAACATCCCGAGACGCTTAAAAAGGTCCTAAAAGCAGTTACCCGATCAATAAGATACATAAAACAAAACAAGAAAGAATCACAGGCTATAATGACCGGGTGGACAGGCATTGAGGAGACCCAACTGGCATCGATCTGGGAAAATTTTGTGTACGCCCTGTCCCTGGACCATTCATTGCTGACCGTTCTGGAAGACGAAGCCCGGTGGGTTATGGATAATGGATTTACGGATAAGAAAAAAATACCAAATTATCTTAACTTCATTTACCTTGACGCGATGAAGGCGGTCGAACCCAAAGCCGTCAGCATTATACATAGGGACAACCCATGAAGATCAAAACGAAACTGCAATTTATTATTATCATTAACGTCCTTATCCTCGCCGTTATTATCTCCCTGAGCCTGGTTTTGCAAAAAAGAGCCAACAAATTATCTGCTTACGTAGTTCGAGCTCTTTGTTGTGGGCGTCTCGTGACACGGTGATCTTTTGCAGGTTTTCCGTCATGACATCAAAGGCGGCAGACAGGTGCCCAAACTCGTCAGAGGTTTTAATATTGTATCTGTAATCCAGATCACACTCGGCGACAATGCCGGTACCTTTATGCAGCCTTGTCAGAGGATACGTAATACTACGTATAATAATAACCACAAAGGAGACGATAAATAATGACAGCAATCCAACGAAGGTCATGGTAAACAGATTCGTCAGATTGTTCTGATAGGATATCTTTTGATCCGCATCCTTAAGTAAGTCTAATCCATCCTGATACATGGAATGGGCATCAACCAGCATCCGGCTGATGATCCTGGCTCGTAATGCCTGGGTTGTCCCATCATGAACAACGGCATTTTCGTCAAGCTTGACCAGCCGGCTGAATAGAACGCCGATTTTGTTATGGGCAACGGTCATATTGGCTAAAGAAGCCC
>JADFYN010000206.1:1779-6291 GCA_015233055.1 Deltaproteobacteria bacterium | reverse complement strand
GAAGGCAATCCCAACGATCCCGGCATGGCCGGGCGGTTATGTGCCAAAGGCTCGGCGGGCATCGCCATGGAATACGATTATGAACGCCCCCAGTACCCCCTGATCAGGACAGGGAAGCGGGGCGCCGGAGAATGGCGGCGGGCCTCCTGGGACGAGGCCCTGGACTATATTGCCGAAAAACTTAAGGCTATAATCGACGAGTATGGTGGCCGGGCGGTGGCCATGAGTGACCGCGGCGGTCCCTTCGTCGATATCAACCGCAGTTTCCTACGGGCCATTGGGTCGCCAAACTACTATAATCACGACTGCACCTGCGCCCGAAACGTCCAACACGCGGCCCTCTCCTTGTTTGGACTGGGCCGGAAAAGCTTCAACTATGACTATAAAAGATGCCGGCACGTGGTTCTCTATGGCCGTAACGCCTTCGAATCCCTGGCCGTGAAGAGGGCGAACGCCTTGATGGAACTCCTCGATCGAGGAGGAAAGATCACCTATATCGATGTCCGGGCCAGCGGCACGGCGATGAAGGCCACCCGATTTTGGATGATCCGCCCCGGAACGGACTATGCCCTTAACCTCGGTCTGATCCATACCATCATCCGGGATAAGCTTTACGACTCGGAGTTCGTGTCTAAATGGGTTCATGGGATGAAGGAATTGGAGTTCTTCATCATCCCCTATACTCCGGAATGGGCGGCTGAGGAGACCGGTATCCCGGCGGACCGGATTGTCGAACTGGCCCATGAAATCGCGGCCGACAAACCGTCGGTCATATTTCACCCCGGCTGGATGACCGCCCGGTATCTTGACTCTTTCTATTCCAGCCGGACCGCCTACATCCTCAATGTGCTCATGGGCAGCATCGAGGCTCCGGGTGGGTTATTCATCCAAAAAGGCCCAAAAGACGTGGGCCGAAATGATCTTAACGTCCTGCTCGAAACCATCCCGGCGCCCAAAGATCCTCGGGTGGATGGTTGTGGCTGGAAACATAAACATTTCGAGGCCGGCCCAGGGCTGCTGCACCTGCTTTATCCGGCCATCCTGAATGAAGACCCCTACCCCGTTAAGGCCTATATCGTTTACCGGCACGATCCCCTGTTGGCCTTGCCTGATCCCGAGGAACAAAAAAAAGCCCTGGACAAATTGGACTTGATCGTCGCCATAGAGGCCAACTACAGCGAAACGGCCTGGTACGCCGATGTTATCTTACCCTCGGCGACCTATCTGGAAAAATCCAGTATTATAACCACCCAGAAGGGCCTGAAACCGGGTTATGCCATCCGCCGCAAAGCCATTGAACCCAGGCATGAGGCCAGACCGGACTGGGAAATTTTTAAGTTGCTGGCCGGGCGGCTGGGAGTTGGTGAGTACTGCAAGTTTAAGGATATGCACGAATTTTGGAGATGGCAGTTGAATGGCACGGGAGTGGATGTGTCGGACCTGGACAAAAAGGGATTTGTCCACCTGGTCGACCAGGAAGTCTGGTGGGACAGACTGGAGGGGCTAAAATTCAAGACTCCCACAAAGAAAATAGAGTTCGTCTCCAGCCTGTTGGAGGAAAACGGCTTCCTTTCTTTAAAGCCCTTCGAGCGGCCCAAAAAACCGGCCAAGGGGCAATATCGGCTGGCCTTTAGCCGAAGTCCGGTGCATAATCACGGGACAACTATGAATAATCCGGTGCTCCACGAAATCATGCCGGAAAACACGCTCTGGATTAATGCCGCGGAGGCCAAGAGCCTTGGCATCGCCGACGGAGATGTGGTCGAGGTCACCTCTGCCGACGGAAAATATTCGGGCAAGATTCCGGCCTACGTGACTGAATTCATCCATTCCGAGACCGTATTCATGGTCCATGGTTTCGGCCGCAAAGTGCCCTGGCAGACTCGAGGATATAACAAAGGGCTGGGGGATTACCGCTTCGAAACGGGCCTGCTCAACGTCTATGACCCGGTGGGTGGCGGCAACGCCTTGCTGGAATGTCTGGTCACGGTCAAAAAAGCCGGCTAAACCGGTAACCTGAGGAGAATAGAATGAGCAAATACGCCTTATACCAGGACGTAGACCGGTGTATCGGTTGCTATAGTTGTGAGGCCCACTGCAAAGTCAATAAAACCCTTCCCATAGGGCCGAGGTTGTGTCGGATCATTCCCGTCGGGCCAAAGTTAGTTAATAACTTACCTCGGATGAGTTATAGTTTTATGCCCTGCTTCCATTGTGAAAAGGCCTGGTGTGTGGCCGTGTGTCCGACCGGGGCCATGCAATATCGGGCCAAAGACGGCATCGTGTTTGCTGATCCGGAACTATGTATCGGATGCAAAGCCTGCATTTCCGCCTGCCCCTGGGGCGCCCCTCAATGGAATCAGGAAACGGGCAAGGTAGTCAAATGTGCATGGACCGGGTGGATGCCGGATTGGAACCCGCCTGCGTCAGCAAATGCGTCACCAAATGCCTTCATTTCGGAGACCCGGGGACTATCAGTGAAATCCGCCGGCAGCGTTACGCCAGGGCCGCCGCGGAATTTTAGCCGCCACAGCGCCGGTAGGGAGATGGTATGTATTTCATTGTGGCTTTTGAGGTACACAACAAAGACCATGACAAAAAATTCAACGAGCAGGAATTCAGGCAGGAGGTCATCAAATTTATCACCGGCAAAGGAATGCGGGCCAGGCAGTTGATCAGGGATTTCTTTGTCGTTCCTTGTAAGGAGACTTCCTTTGAACAAAAACGGGATGTGATCCTGGATCTGGTCAGAACCGCCGTTGAAAAAAAGCATATGGAAATATTTATCACCCCGCCGATTGCCAGCAGCAAGATTTACGGCTATTACGGCGGAGAAGTGAAAGATTAAATTTAAAGATCGCGACCTTTAGAAAGGACGCTGAGATGAAGCCCCCGCGTCAGACCGACCCTGACCAAACGCCGGCCAATACTTTTCCCGAGAGCTTGCCCGGAGTTGACGTCCCCCATGGACTGGCGCGGCTGGCCGGTGATCAAAACTTGTTCAGGCAGCTCTTAATAAGTTTTTCGCAAGACTACGGCAGATACCGGTTTGAAATCAAGAATGCCCTGGCTGCCGAAGATTGGGACGAGGCCGGCAAGTTATGCCATGCTCTCAAAGGGATCGCCGCGATGATCTCAGCCAGGGATTTGAGTGCCGTCGCGGCCGCTCTGAACGACGGAATTCAGCAGGGAAAAAGAGAGAATTTAGACCCGCTGGTGGCCCGGTTTGACCTCGCCTTTGACCAGGTGATGTCGGCTGCGGCCATCTTGATGGCTCAGGAGGACACAGAGCCTCGGGCAGCCACGGCCGACTATGGTCGGGGGCCGGAGTCTCAGCCGGCAGACCCGGCGCCGATGTTCAATCAGATGGCCGCCCTGCTCAAAAGGAATGACTTCGGCGCGGTGTCATGTTTCCGGTCCTTCCAGGAGTACCTGGGGGACCATCGACGGGCCGGAGATCTGGACCAACTTGGGATCGAAATAAATCGGTTTGATTTCGACCATGCCCTCCAAACGCTGACCAGGTTAGCCGCGGCTCTGGAAATTCCCCTTGAGTTATAGGTGATCTGGTGCCTACATAGACCGATGATACTGCCTTTGAATCGCCGGCCAAGCATTAAAACCGCCCAACAAACATGAAGCAGGCGACGTGACCCAATCTGAAGATCAAGGAAGAGTATTCTATGAGGATCGATAAACACCCAACAGGAGAATCCCCATGACTAAATCTTTCATAGACGCTCTGGCCAGGCCCCAGCCCAATCCAGGCGGGGGGGCGGCCTCCGCCTACGCGGCTACTGTGGCCCTGGCCTTGCTGGAAAAAATCGTCAAGATCGAACGCCGCCGTGACCAGATTGCTCCTGAGGATATCGCCTATTGGGACAAACAACGGGATAAAATCAGCAGACTCTCAAAAGAACTGACTGAGTTACGGGATAGGGACGGCCTGGTTTACTTGAAGCTGATCGAGGCCAGGTCTGCCGGCGCCCCCGAGGAGGTCATTAATCAGGCCTGGGATAAGACCATCGAATGTCCCCTTGACATGATCCGGGCGGTCGGTCAGGCAATGACCTGTGCTCACGGAGTCGGGCTGAAGTGTCGCCGCCATCTGATCCCCGATGTCTTGGTTGTCTGCGAACTCCTGGCCGGGGCCGCTTGGGGAGCGACTTACATTACTAAGTATAATATGCCGAAGCCGGGGCCTTTTCACGATAAATATTGGATAAAACTTGATTATTACTCATGGGAAGTGGCCGGCGAACTTCAGGAGGCCAGGGAAGCCATCACCGCCAGGAAAGCGGGCAAGTGAAGATGGCCGGATCCATTTAACCTGGCTTCAGCCCGGCTGCCTGGTCCCGGCCTTTTCCAGGGCCAACCGGATGAGTACATCTAAGAGCATGGGGAAAGAGAGTCCGGCCGCCTCGGCCGCCTGGGGAAAAAGACTGGTTTCCGTCATGCCTGGGATGGTGTTCGTCTCCAGGACGTAGATTTGGCCATCTTCCATCATCATAC
>JADFYN010000206.1:0-1762 GCA_015233055.1 Deltaproteobacteria bacterium | reverse complement strand
GGAATAGACCTGGCAACACAGGGCCAGATGAGCCCGGACGGCTAAACTTTGGGCCAGTTCGGCCAGATCCGGGTCTAGCGGGGCCGGGCAGATTTCCCGGGAGGCGCCCGCTTTATACTTGGCCTCGTAATCAAAAAACCGATAGGTGTCACAGGGGATGATCTCAATCAGGGGCAAGGGGCGCAGGTCCTTAAGTCCAATGACCGATCCGGTAATCTCCCGCCCCTTGATGTATCGCTCCACCAGCACACAAGAATCATGCTTAAACGCCGTCTCGATGGCCTGGCCCAGCTCTTCCCGGGAGTCGGGAATACCGATGCCGATACTGGACCCTTCCTGGACCGGCTTGACCACCACCGGTAAACCCAGGGTGTCGATTATCTCGTCCAGGTCATAACCCTTATCGATGGATAAGACCAGGTCGGGGGCGACCGGTAATCCGGCCTGCCGGTAGATATTCTTAGCCATCACCTTATTCATGGCCGCAGCACATCCCAACACCCCGGAACTCTGGTAGGGGATGCCCAGTAAATCCAGCAAACCCTGAATTGCCCCGTCTTCCCCGAAACGGCCGTGCAAGATGATCAAGGCCACGTCGATCCGGTCCTTGTCTTTGATCAACTGCTCCAGGTCTGTGGCCGGGTCGTAACGGCGCACCTGATACCGGTCTTTGTCCAGCGCCGCCATCACCCCGGCCCCACTTTTCAAAGATATTTCCCGCTCTGCCGACACCCCGCCGGACAACACCGCCACCGTCAGTTTATCCATGTCCTTATCCTATCGTAAATCAGCCTGGTCATCCCTTCGGCAATGCCGGCAGCTCCGCCTCCGAGGTTTGAAACAACGGCACCTGGTCCGGGCCAAATGGGAGAAAGCTGAAAATAAGCTTCTCCAGTTCTTGAGTCTCAAGAAAAAGCCGGTGCATCATCTCTTTGCGCTCCGGGGTCTGGCCATAACGAATGGTCAGGTCTTCAAACCGCCTGGACAAGGAGACCACCTGATCATGTTTTATTCGTTTATCCGAGTAGTTGATGACGAAGGACTCATCGATCACGGCGGCCTGTGACACTCGATTCAACCAGACATGCCGCAGCACTATCCGGGCCAGTTCACCGAAGCCCAACCTGGTCACCAGTTCCGCGCCTAAGGCCGCGTGGTCACCACCGTTTCCAATGGTTTGGATCTTGGCCAGATCATGGAGCAGAGCGCCGGCTTCGATAAGTTTCACATCCAGCCTGACCCCGGCCCTGGTCAACTCCTCGGCCAAAAAACCAGCCACCTTGGCCACCTGGAGGCTATGACGGAAAATGTTGGGCCACATGCCCTCAGCCTGCATTGTCTGGATACAAGTCTGGTAATCAGGGATCATTAAGTTTGCTCACATCCGGCAGGACCGTAGCTTTACGATCCGGCAATATTTTGGTCGATGGCCGGGGGACTGACGAGCCAGGCCCGGCCATGACCGGCGTTATTCATCAACATCAACATCCATTTGGTCGCCGTAACTCAATCCAATAAGTTGTCCTTGCCCGTTAAGCTGTTGAATGGCAAAGACAAAGGTGTAATCACCCTCCGGCAGTCCGGTCACCGTCGATACCGGCACATCCGAAAATCCGGTTAATTTTCCTTGATATGCAGCAAAGTTGCCTGATTTCCAGACCCACACGCCGTTGACCGGGGTATAAGAATATAGCCCGAATGGAGTTTTCGCCGTAAGGAACCAGGCCGCCTGCTTTCCGGAAAATCCCTTGGGATCGAGGCT